>CAXTWV010000006.1:0-40999 GCA_964248005.1 uncultured Ktedonobacteraceae bacterium
GTAGTGTGTACATCCTCGTATCCTCAAGATAAGAAACGACTTTAAAATTCCTATGTCGTAAGCGTAGCGTTGAGAAGGTGAGAAGTCATGACCTAGAAGAGGTATTGTGTTGCTAAAAATGATAGTTCTTTAGGGTGATACGAGAGGAGCAGAACCACTTCAGTAGAATTGCTCCATCACTCGTTCGGACTATTCATTTAGAGGAAGGGATGAGCGAGTCCTCCTCTTGTTTCCATCCCTGTTTCGTGGCGTCATCAGTCTGCGTTTCTCTCTTTTGCGGAAGACTTTGAGAGAGTGTACGAATTCCTTGTATTATAAAGGCAGTCCCGATTCCAAAACGCAGAATAACTTTCGCTCGCTTTCCCCAGTAATGATTGTGGTCGAGAGACATATTTTCCCTTTCTTTTAAGCACAAGCCAGGGTTGAAGGCCATGCGCTGGGCGAAAGCATCGAATCTTTCGTCACCAGAATCTGAACAAACGTCCCCATAATGATCGTATCGAAGGTTTCTACATCCGTCACCTGCACCGTGATCACCGATGTATAGATTTGCTCTGCTCGTGCTCTACTGAGATCAAAGTCGATCTGTGTTGATTGAGCACAACGACTCAGAACTCTTCCGTTCTGAGCGTACCAAAGCACATGCTGTGGCTGCATGTCTTGCGTTACAATAGTATAATGTCCTGTGATCGGTCCATGTGCGACTTCCTGCTCAGTTACAGAGAACCTGAGGTCCCCTTTGAGAAAAACGTGTGGATGTCTCTCATGGTTTTGGACAACGGTGCCCGAAGCGAGGCCGACTTCACGCGGAGACGGCTGAGTTCGTGGCACGAATGAGAGATTTCTGTCGTCAATTGAACTGTCTCGTACACGTCCTTTATGTTGCATGGAAAATTCCCTTTCTCTGGAAAGCACTGCTCTACGCTGCTCTCTTTTTTGTTCCTTCGACCTGTCGGTGTTTTCCTAGGAAAGCACGAAGAGGTCAAACATCGCGACACGTTGGCAACAAGGAACAGTGTAGCGTCGGATGCGCTTCATGTCTTGATTATTTAGAAGCATTTTTGTAAAGGGCAATTACTCTTTTCCTGAAGAAAGTGACTATAAAGGAGCAAGATTGTTGGCCTACCTGATGCTATATTGTCTCAGTACATTAGCGGTACAAAACGTTAGCGACACAAATGTGTGGAAAGAAGGAATGAAAAAAAGATGATGGGACAAGAGAAGGACTTTGAGCAAGCTCCTAGAGGTGCATCAAGTTTCTATCATGGTTATGGGTCACGCATGTGGCGAGGGTAGTAGAGACAGTGGTGTAGCAGGAGGTGTGAGAGTCGCTCAACAAGCATCGGCGACTCTCTAAACAGGTGACGGCGGTAATACGTTCCTCTGTGGAACACATCACTCCTCAAAAGATGGCTCATCCTGAATTCTTTGATCATTTCACATGGAAGACGGCTTTTCCCTGAACCTGCCGACCTTGTAGGGCTGTGAGTGCAGGGGTAAGTTCGTGCCAACTAGTTTCTAAGCCAATCGGTGCTGCTAGCTTGCCTGCTGCAACGAAGGTCACTAGGGTGTTGAGATCGTTGCTTATCGCGGCGGTCGTCCCTGGATTGTATGAGAAGAACGTTTGCAGCCGCATGCCTTCGTGTCCGAACAGATGATAGAGATTGAAAGGCGTGTCCTCCCCTGAAGAGTTGCCGAAAGCGACAATTGTTCCGTGAGGAGCTACCACGCTGAGAGCTGCAGCTAAAGAAGCACCTCCCACTGATTCCAGGATCACGTCAAAGAGACCGTGTGCCTGTTCCATCTGAGTGATCACCTCGCTTGCTCCCAGTTCACGTAGGCCCTCTGCCCGCTTGGGACTACTAACCACGCCCGTGACTTCTGCTCCGGCAAGGGCCGCTAGTTGAACAGCAAAACGACCAACGCCACCTGCGGCCCCTGTAACTAAGACGCGCTTGCCCAGTAGTTCCCCGCCCAAACGCAGGGTACGCAGAGCTGCGTGACCAGCCATTGGCAACGCTGCGGCCTGGGCGAAGCTGACCTGCTCCGGCAAGATGGTCAGGCGATCTGTCGGAAGAGCAACCCGTTGTGCCCACCCGCCTTGTTCAGCCAGTCCTACGACGCGTGTTCCGGCGTCTGGGCCACTTCCATCGGCGGCACGCTTGACCACGACGCCCGCGATGTCCTGGCCTGGTTGCCATCCTTCCGAGCGCGTGGCAAGCAAGGCCAGTTCTCCCCGGTTCAGCGAAAATGCGTGGACTTCCACAACAGCTTCATAGTCGGTAGCCTGAGGTTCAGCCACCTCACGGAGTTCAATTGGTGCCTCATTTTTAGGTGTATTGACAAATGCAAGCATGATTCTCTCCTTTAGAGAAGACTAGAATGTTTCATGGTGCCAACGAGTTGTCGGCAAGGAAGAATATACCATCGGTGGTGTGAAAGGGTCATGACTATTTGGAGCCATCTTCTCTGAGGAAGAAATATAACTCTTTCAGACTAGTCGTGCTTTCAAACGCAATGAACGCTCACTGAAGCCCAGTGAGCGTTTTGCAAGGAAATCAAGGAGCTGAGCAGATGGAACTGTTCCGCAAACGGGTACGTACTTCCAATGGTGTGAGGAGGTTTGCAGGTGCTGCTTGATGGTGTTGGGAGTGATTACCAGGGTACCTGCTAGCATGTTGTATGACTCTGTTGAGACGGATTGGATACAAAAGAGATGAATCACAAAGAGGAAGGACTCGGCCCAACACTCGTTTCCTCAAAGGCTCCAAGTGTACGCAGCGAAGCTTTTTGTGCTTCGGAGAGACCGCGAACACCCGTGATGTTAAGCCGTTCGTAGGGGCGGTCCCGGCGCAGCGTTTGCAGAAGCTCGCCACTGTCTATGTTCCACAGCCGAATCGCTCCGTCGTTCCCGCAACTGGCAAGCCTCCTTCCATCGGGACTGACCTTCATTGCTTGTATCATTCCCTGATGCCCCTCGCGCACGCGCACGCACTGCCCACTCTCGGCCTCCCACCAGCGTAACTCACCATCGCTGTCTCCACTGATCAGCACCTCCCCACTTGGACTCCATACGACGGCTGACACCACTTGGGAATGCCCTGCCAAAACATGCACCCGTCGTCGAGTGCCGCTCAAATCCCATACGAAGAGTTGCCCGTCCTCTCTGCCACCACCAGAGGCGAGCCGCTTCCCATCAGGACTCCACGCCACGCTCACGACGGTCCCATCGTGTCCCACCAGCCGCTGGTGCTGTATTCCATCTTCGGCATCCCATACATACACGCAGCCATCATAACCCCCACCAGCGAGCAGACGTCCATCGGGACTCCATGCCATCCTATACACGCGTGTCGCTTGCTCTCGTCCCCCCCAGAGACGCAGGTGCGTGGTCGTCTCCCACACTTGCACTCCTCGCAGATAGCTTCCCGCCGCGAGCAGACGACCGTCGGGACTCCACACCACCCCCATAAGTAGGGCACCCGTCGCCTCGTGGTCCCACAGCGTATACAGACGGACGCCTGTTGCAAGGTCCCACAGCCCAATGCCGTCTTCCCCTCCACTAGCCATCAGTCGCCCGTCGGGACTCCACGCTACACCGTGCCCTTGCACCATGTTACGATATTCCTGCAACACATCGGGCAATGTTGCGTTAGCTACATTCCAGAGCGTCACGAGCATATCCGCTCCACCACTAGCAAGCTGCGTTCCATCTGGACTCCAGTCGATATCGAGCAAGGAAGCTGTGTGGCCTCCCATAATGCGTAGACACTGGCTACTCTCTATGTCCCATATCCGCAGTGTGTCATCATAACTGCTACTGAGCAGGATGCGGCTGTCAGGAGTGAAGGCCAGGCCAGTCACTGCATCGGTATGTCCCTGGAGCACTCTGCTTGGTTTACCCTGCTCGATGTCCCACAACCAGATGGTGGGAGCAATGCTGCTGCTGGCAAGGATATGTCCATCTGGACTCCATGCCACGTTCTGCACCGGGTCCATATGCTCCGAGAACGTCTGGATGCAGGCTTGCGTGGTCAGGTTCCAGAGTTTGACCGTCCCATCATAGCTCGCGCTAGCAAGTTGTGTACCATCGGGGGAGAAGGCCAGTCCCATTACCCGTTCTGTATGTGCCGCAAAGACCTGAACGCGTGTCTCAGGCTCTGGTGCCGCAGGCCGCCACACCCAGATACTTCCGTCGGAGCACCCACTGGCAAGGAGCCGTCCATTGGGACTCCACGTCAGTGAGAAGACCGGACTGGTATGCGGCAATGCTCTGAGGGGATTGCCGCGCTGAGCATCCCAGAGCCGAACGAGCGCATCAAGCCCTCCACCAGCAAGCACGCCTCCATCAGGAGAAAAGGCGAGTCTGCCAAGTCCTTGCGTAGGCCAATTCTCCCAGAGCAGTGTGCCACTGTAGACATCCCACAGCTTAATGCTGCCGTTGGAACTCGCGCTGGCGAGTGTGCGTTCATCCGGGCTGAACGCGAGCGACCAGATCATCTCCGTGTGAGCACGCCAAGCATGACGCATCGTCAGTCCATCCTCTTCCCAAACCCATATTTCTCCATTTCTCGTAGCAGCCGCCCAGTACGTTCCAGTCCTGCTCATACTAACGGCCAAAATAGCATCAAAGGGTTGGGTAAAGACACTTCCCTGTATGGTGGTGTGGGACATGGTGGTATCCTGCATGTTGGTCCCTTGCAAAAACACACCTCGCAGGGCTAGACGTGAGAGGTCCAGACTCCGCAGATGCCCTCGCAACGCACGCAGCAGCATCACTACGTTCGTCGGTCCATAGCCCTGAGCTGTCTGGTCTTGACTTCGCATTTGGTCAAGTAGTCGGAGCAAGTGTGCCTCTAGCTTGGCTCGTCCGTGATAGGTACCTTGCAACTGCGCGAGCAAGGGAGCCACGAGTAGCTGTTCCTGGGCTTGGCGCACGTATTCCTTCGCTTGGGCTTGGCACAGTCCATGCTCAAGCAGGCGAACCAACTGCCCCTGCTCAATCTCGCGGCTCCCCTCCTCGATGAGCCGTGCTGTCGCGTACTCCAGCACTACCGACTGAAGCGTGAAGCTACCCGCACGGTGTCCTTGCTCGATCAGGCTACGACGGCGCAGTCCCTCCACAGCTTCCAGCATCTGCCCTACCATTCTCGGAATGCTCAAGACAGTCAGGAGGTCATGTAGGCTCACGGGTTCACGCAGGATGGCTAACCACAGCAGCACCGTCTGCTCAAGAGCCGAAAGACGCGTAAACTGCTCGTCAAGCAAGTCACGCACGCCCCCAAAGACGATCTCACCCTGTTGCAAGAACGCGGCAATCTCCCCACCAAACACCTCCACAATCGTGTGCGCCACGATTTGTAACGCTAGTGGATGCCCTTGGTACACTTCCACCAGTTGCCCCCGTTCGCGTAGGGGACTCACCACGTCTTTCTCCTCCAGCAACTGTGCTCCGGCCTCTGCGTCCAGCCCCGTCAATCGTATAGTGCGCACTGATGAGCGGCGGCCTTCCAATGGTTGCAGGACAGCAGGCTTCTCCCGACTGGTCAGCAACAGACAACTCTGATGAGCGGTCTCGCCCATCTGCAGCAGCAGATGGGCATAGCCTTCCAAGCCTGCACGCACATGACCAGTGTCGGTTCCCTCCTCTAAGAGCGTCTCCAGGTTATCCAGCACCAGCAGGACACGCTGCGTGCGCAACTGTTCCATAAGCAGATGCAGACGTCGCTCCAAGGTTGCGTTTGCATCTGGAAGAACTCGCGGGTTAAGCACCTGAAGACAGCCATCGACAAGTACCTCACAGGAAGGAGCATCACGTAGGGAACGCCAGATGACGACCTCGAACTGTTGCGCCACTTGGTGCATTACCGTTGTCACCAAAGCCGACTTGCCGATACCACCCATGCCCAGCACACTTACCATACGGCACCGCTCCTGCACAATCCACTCAGAGAGCAGTGCCCGTTCCGCCACGCGTCCATAAAAGGTAGGCACATCCAGGGCATCTCCCCAGTCCACTCGCAGCTTGCTTGAATCAGGAGGTGTGCTCATCTGCTCAGAGGCAGAATCCCTCTCGAATGATGCCGACACGAGAGGAGGAGCTTGCTGGCGAAGTACTTCTTGGAGCCACTGCTCATCAAGCAGGACCTTCTGGTGTGCTGCACGCCACAGCTCACGGATCTCCTCTTCCTCGTGCCCAGTTGCAAATACCTGTTGTTGCAGTCCTAGGGCGATCAACGTTTTGAGGTGCTCTGCTTTAGGATAACTCTGTCCAGTCTCCCAACCTCCAACCGCATTTCTGGAGACTCCGAGAACCTCTGCCAATCCTGCTTGCGTCAGTCCAATGCTCATGCGCAGAGTCAGCATCCGTTGACCAAAGCTATAATCTTGTTCTCGGTACGAAGCTCTCCTCATGAGTCTTCTCCTCCTACACACAACCTGCCTGAGCATCACCTTGCAAGGTGATGGCAAGTAAGATGCACGCTGATGAATAGTGATTCTCCCAGCCATCACAGCTATACTCATGGCTATCGGGTGTTCGCACCATCTTGGTCAATACTTGGTAGAGGAGCATGGACACGTTACCTGACGACTCCATGCTCCTCTTTTCAATTTCACCACTCTATGATAGCAGCTTTGTCGTCAAATCACTAGCCTCTGATTCATATGAGTATGAGTTAGAAAGCAAGGTGATGTGACAAGTAACTTGCCAACTGATAACTAGTGCGTTCTCCAGAGCATCTCCTTATACTTGTCATAGTGGATATGCAGCAATGGAAGGAGATCATATATTTATGTCTGTTTGTCTTACTCTTGCGGGTACAAAATTTTCTGTTCCAACTTCTTTACACCCTCTGATTCATCGACAGCGGTTACATGATCTGCTTCATGAGGGTCTGCGCGGCCCCTTGACGTTACTCTCGGCTCCAGCTGGCTATGGAAAAACTAGTGTGTTATCCGAGTGGTTGCTATCTTCCCAAATGCAGTTGTCTGCTGCTTGGGTGTCGTTGGATGCATCTGATGACGATATTCACAGATTCTGGCTGTGTATGTTCCTGGCACTGCAACAATGTGCTCCTGACCTAATGGCACCGATCCTCTCATTATGGCGGGATCAACAAACTCCCGATATCCAACCTATCCTCTCTCTGCTCATCAATCGCTTGCTTGAGGAGCCAAATGCTCGCTATGTGCTCGTCATTGATGACTATCATCTGATGACGGAACCAACAATTCATCAAGGACTGACCTATCTCATTGAGCGGTTGCCACCACAACTCCGCCTTGTTCTCGCAACCCGTGTCGATCCTCCGTTGCCTCTGTCTCGCTTGCGTGCTCGCGGGCATCTTCTGGAGGTGCGAGAGGAACACTTGCAATGTACATCTTCTGAGGCAACCGCTTTTCTCTCTGAGGTGATGGAGCTTTCGCTGACTCGTGACGAAGTAGAGCAGATCACAAAGCGTGCCGAGGGCTGGCTCGTAGGACTGCAATTGTTCGCACTCTCGTTACAGGGCCAGCCCCTTCCCTCTGAGGTGTTGACGCATGTCTCAGGTAATCAGCGCTACATTCTGGATTATCTCACGGAAGAGGTCCTTCGGCAACAACCGGAACGTCTGCAAACGTTTTTACTGGTCACCTGTCTGCTCGATCAGTTCTGTGCGTCCCTTTGTGATGCGCTCTGGGAGGAGGGACAGAGCCAACAAATGCTGGAGATACTCGAACGCAGGCACCTGTTTGTGGTGGTATTGGATGCAGAAGGTGTCTGGTATCGCTATCACCACTTGTTTGCAGAGACCTTGCGCCATCGTCTGCGACAGTCCTTGTCGCAAGAGGAGATCACTGCTCTATACGCAAAGGCGAGTGGGTGGTACGCCGAGCAAGGACAAATGCATGAAGCGGTGCATTACGCTGTCCAAGGCCGCGATTGGCACCGCGTGACCACATTGCTGGGGCACTTTCTCCGCAACATGCGTGGACAACCAGGAGAGGTGCGCATGATGCAATGGTGGATTGAGCAACTCCCTGCTGACCTGTTTGTTCAGCATCCACGCCTCGCACTGTTCGCTGCTTGGTTGTGGTACTGTATGGGGGATTTTAGGACCTCAGACGGATGGTTGGACAAAGCCGAAACCGCGCTCTCCCAGATGACCGAAGGAAATGTACGCCAACAACTCTCCGCAGAACTCTTTGCACGTCGAGCTATAAGCAAAGGGTATTATGGGCAGGCGGACGACACCGTTGCGCTTTACGAACAGGCAAGTCAGTTACTTGACGATGACAATAGCTATGGTCGTGCTCTGCTCAACAATGCACAGTTCCTCGCTTTTTTCGCTCGCGGCGAGGCGGGTGCGGCGTTGCGAGCCGTTGAGGAGTCAGCGTCTGCCTATGAACAGTCTGGTGCGAGGACCTCTGCCCACCGTTTGTTCTGTCTGGCGTCGTCCTATCTCCTGATGTTGGGACAGGTCAAGCAGGCGGAACACGCCCTCGACCTGATCTCCTTGAAATATCCAGAGACACGAAATCCACCCACTCCCTCGCAGGGAGTACTCTATGCCTATCAAGCGGCACTGCTCTACGAGCAGAATGCCCTTGAACGAGCATTTGATCTTGCTCAACAAGCACAGCATCTGATTGGGCAAGCAGGTGTGCTGCTGTTTGTTGATTCAGCCTATGTGGTGTTGCTGCAAATCTTCCTAGCATGTGAGCAGTTCGACGCCGCAGAAGAGACCTTGCAGCACTTGCTTACTCTGCCTACCTACCGAGATAACGACTATGTACAGGCGTGGCAGCTCTCTGGCCTGCAGGTTCGGCTCTGGCTGGCGACAGGAAAACAGGAGCTTGCCGTGCAGTGGAGCAAAAGGTGCCAGCAGCAAGCACCTCTCCCTTCAGTGTTTGCTCAAGAACGAGAGGCGGTCGCTCAGGTGCGTGTCCTGCTGGCCGAGCATAGAAGTGAAGAGGCGTGTCATCTGCTCGCCGCATGGCTCCCTCAGGCGCGTTTGATGGAACGCTATGAGCATGTCCTAGAAATGTGCCTGCTACAAGCATTGGCTTTCCAGCAGATGCGCAAAGAGCAAGACGCCTTATACGCACTGGAAGAGGCATTGGCGATAGGGGAGCCAGAGGGCTATGTGCGTCATTTTCTCGATGAAGGCTCCGGTCTCGTGCCACTCTTGAAACGCAGTCGAGACCGTCATCCGAGTCTGTATGTGGATCGCCTGCTCGAAGCATTTGGACAGGCAGATAAGAAAGTACGGAAGCAGACGATTTCTGCATCTTCTCCTCACAATCAGACCCTCATCGACCCGTTGAGTACACGTGAGCAAGAGGTACTGGAATTACTGGCGCAAGGTGCCTCCAATCAGGAGATTGCAGATGCCCTAGTGATCGCGCCTAACACCGTCAAGCGGCATGTACAAGTCATCTTAGAAAAATTGGGAGTACGCAACCGCACACAGGCAGTGGTACACGCTCAACAGCTGAATCTGCTCGCACACAAGCTCAGTGAAGCTTCGTAAGAGTTCATTGTGCATCAAAGCACGACTAGTCCGAAAGAGGCATGCATCGTTCTCAAAGAAAATGACTCTAAAGAAGCAAGACCGTGAGCGAACCCGACACTATACTATTCCTTGTCGCCGACGTATGGCGATGTTTTCTTAACGAAAGAAAACATAGAGAAACCATTGGAGAGGGATAAGGAGAGCATGACTTCCTCAGCATTAAATCGCGTTTGGTTGATTACGGGATGTTCGAGTGGGTTTGGACAGGCGTTTGCCCAAGCAGTGATTGCACATGGAGATCAATTAGTCGCGACCGCTCGCGAGGTCGAGCACATTGAAACGTTGGCAAGTGAGCACCCAGATAGCGTCCGGGTAATGGCACTTGATGTCACAAACGCTGAGCAAGCGCAGGTGACCGTCAAAGACGCCTTGGACGCCTTTGGACACATTGATGTTCTCGTCAACAACGCAGGCTATGGACTCTTCGGAGCCTTTGAGGAAATTTCGGACGAACAGATTCGCCATCAAATGGAGGTGAACCTGTTTGGAGCGATGAACGTAACGCGAGCAGTCCTGCCATCTATGCGTACACAGAGGTCGGGACATCTGGTGCAAATAAGTTCTATGAGTGGTCAGGTTGGCACCATTGGCTTTTCGGCCTATCAAGCGAGTAAATTTGGGCTTGAGGGCTGGTCAGAAGCTCTCTCCAAAGAGATTGCCCCATTTGGAATTCGCGTCACGATTCTCGAACCTGGCACCTTTCGCACCAACTGGGCGGGTCGCTCGATGGTCGAAGCTGAGCCAATGTCTACCTACAATGAGATCATGGAAATTCGGCGTGAGTATATTCATGCCGAAAATGGGAGCCAGCGAGGAGACCCAGCACGTGCATCTCAGGCTCTTCTCGCTGTGGTCGAGTCTGAGCATCCACCTCTGAGGCTTCCTCTCGGAACAGATGCACTTACTATTATCCGGCAGCATGTACAGCAACAACTCAATGATCTTGACCGTTGGGAGTCCTTGTCGCGCTCCACAGACTTTCCTCGCATCTAAGAAGGTCGGGTCCAAGCACGCGATACATATATTACTAAGAGAAGAAAATAGAAGAACAAAGGAACAGCAATGATACAGGTGAAGTCATTTTCGAGTCATCAAGCGGGAGAAGATGGGGTCAACGTCAGGGCGGTGGTTGCAGCCACGACGCAACAAGCCAACACCACTCTGACGTCTTGGAAGGAGAGCGGTCTAGCGGTCAACATCCTCTCGTCATCAACACAGCTGGCTCTTGACGGAAATACCGCTGCCTACGTACTTACCTTGGTGGTGGACCTGCAACCCGGTGAGCAAGACGAGGACGAGATTGTGACCGATGAGGATGTTGAGTTCGAGTAAAGCACAAAGCAAGGAGAACCCTTGCTTGAGAGAGCAGGCGAGAGAGAATGCAAACACGTTCAACCATCAATGCAAACACCTCAACGGAAGCCTTTAATGTCGCTCCGCGTATTCGCACGCCTGATCAGCGCGTGCGCGTCTTTGTCAGTTCGACGCTCGACGAGTTAGCTCCTGAGCGAGCCGCCGTGCGTGAGGCGATCATTCAACTGCGCCTCACACCTGTCTTCTTTGAGTCGGGTGCGCGTCCCTACCCGCCGCGTGAACTGTATCAGGCATATCTGGCGCAGAGCGATATCTTTGTAGGCATCTACTGGCAGCACTACGGCTGGGTTGCGCCAACGATGCAGATGTCTGGCTTAGAAGACGAGTACCTGCTTTCGCCAGACAAGCCACGACTCATCTATGTCAAGTCTCCTGCTCCCGAGCGTGAACCTGACTTGCAGCGCTTACTCGACCGTATTCGTGCTGATGGGGTCACGTCCTATCAGAAATTCGCTACACCCCAGGAGTTGGGCGAACGAGTCGCCAATGACCTCGCATTGCTCTTGACTGAACGCTTCACGCAGACTCCTCAGACAACAGGGGCCGTTCACCCTGCCCCATTGCCCCTCCCACGCGGTCGCCTCGTTGACCGAGAGCGAGAGATCGCACTGGTACGAGACCTGCTGATGCGCGAGGACGTTGGGGTGGTGACGCTCACCGGACTAGGAGGGGTGGGCAAAACACGGGTGGCGATACAGGCAGCCACCGAACTTGCCTCGCAGTTCCGCGATGGTGTCGCCTTCGTGTCGCTGGCCTTGCTCAAAACTCCAGAACTCGTCGTGCAAACCCTGGCACAGGCTCTCCAGGTGTCCGAGACACCCGGTCAAGCTCTCAGCGAGAGCTTGCTCAACTACCTTCGTACCAAACAGCTCCTGCTAGTGCTTGATAATGTCGAGCAGATCATCTCTGCCGCGCCTCTCGTAACGCAGGCATTGGAACGTGCCTCACGTCTCAAAGTGCTGGTCACGAGCAGGGAAGCATTACGGCTCATCCCGGAGCGTGTCGTGCCTCTCCAGCCGCTTCCCCTTCCAGACCCTGGACAGCTTCCTGACCTCGAGACCCTGGCACAGGTTCCGTCCATCGCCCTGTTTCTTGAACGGGCACGAGCGGTCAACCCCGGCTTCACACTGACAACCGACAACGTAGCAGCCATCATCGGAATTTGTCGTCGTCTGGATGGGTTGCCGCTAGCATTGGAACTCGCCGCCGCACGTCTCTCAGTGTTTACGCCTGATGCCTTGCTTGCTCGGATGGAGTATCGTCTCTCACTGCTCACACAAGGGGCACGCGACCTACCGTTGCGACAGCAGACGTTGCGGAACACGCTTGCGTGGAGCTATGACTTGCTGAGTGAGCGTGAGCAGCAGGTGTTCCGACACTTGGCGGTCTTCGTGGGGAGCTTTTCTATGGAAGCAGTCGAGTCCATCTGTACTGATGAACTGCATGACGGAAACGAAGTGATGGAGCGGGTCACAGAACTGGTCGAGAAGAGTCTCATCGAGCTAGCTGACGCAGGGGGGGCAGTACCGCGCTTTCGGATGCTGGACACGGTGAAAGAGTATGCGTTGGAGCAACTGGCTGCAAATGGGGAGGAAGAGGCGGTCAAACACCGACACGCTGACTATTACTTGTACCTAGCTGAAACAGCGGAACGCCATTTGCTGCGTCCAGAGCGAGGCGTGTGGCTCGAACGGCTAGACCGTACCCATGACAACCTGCGAGCCGCCCTCACATGGAGCAGCGAGCACGTTGCGCTTGGGACTGGGTTACGCTTAGCAGGAGCACTCACCTGGTACTGGTATCTGCGTGGCAATCTGCAGGAGGGACGTACCTTCTTAGAAAGATTCCTTGCACAGAACGGGCAGGCAGACAGCAGTGTTGCGCGAGGGAAAGCACTGTATGGAGCTAGTCTACTGACGCGAACTCAGGGCGATTTCGAGCTTGCTAACCAGGAAGCTGAGGAGAGTGTCTCATTGTTTCGAGGACTAACAGACCCGTACTGGCTTGCTCTTGCACTCGCACGGCTGGGGGATATTCAGATGAGTCAGGGGAAGCTAGAGGAAGCTCGTTCCTTGCTTGAGGAGAGCAGGCACCTGTTTGAGGAACAAGACCTTCCGTTCCTGGAAGCCTTTGTGCTGCGCTATCTGGGTCAAGCTGCCTTGTCGAACCATGACCTGATGGAGGCAAAGACGCTCTTCGGGCAAAGTCTGGTGCTCTTCCAGCAGGCGCGAGACTTGTTAGGTGAGGCTGCCACGCTTGGTGCGCTGGGTGTTGTGGCGATGGCACAAGGGGACGTAGGAACGGCTCAGTCGCTGGTCAATCAGAGCTTGCCACTGATGCGGGCGGCAGGAGACCCGCGGTACCTCAAGGAATTTCTGCTCATGGCAGGAACGGTGCGGCTGAGGCGAGGGGATGTGCAGCAGGCATACACTCTCTTTAGCGAGAGTTTACACCTTTGGGACAGTACTGAAGACCAGGAGAATACAGCTGGGATTCGATGGTCCCTCATCGGATTGGCAGAGGTCGCTACTGCACGCGGCCAAGCGGAACGAGCGGAACGAGCGGGAAGGCTGTTGGGAGCAGCCGAGACGCTCTCACCACGTCTTCTTAACTCCTTCGAGGAAATGAGTGCGATCAACTTGGACCAGGAGATTGCCCAGGTAGGTACACGCCTGGACCAAGCGGCATTAGAAGCTGGTCGGGTTGCTGGTCAGGTCATGACGAAGGAGCAGGCGATCAGCTATGCGTTGCAGGACAACTAGTGCATGAGCATGTCCTTGTCTCTCTCTGCCTGTTTCCTAGCCTGCTTTCGTAATCCTGGCACCGGGTACGGAAGTTCGAAGACGGAGAACAGATAGTAGAGCGATGGCAGCAGAATGAGCATTCCAATACCCGTGGCAATCAACAGCGTCAAAATGACATTGGGAGCATTGGCTGCATTCTCAATGGTCACATCTGGTGGAATAAGGTAGGGAACCAGCGATAGACCCCAGGATACAAGCAGAAACGCTGTTTCCAGAATCATCAGGGCACGAGCTAAGCGGTAATGCTTCAGAAACAATGTGACCGCCGTCGCTGGTCCTATCACTATAGTGCCGATAACCACGGGAATAGCACGGCTCAGTAATCCTTGCCAGAGGAGAGGTGCCTCCGATATCGAGAGGTATAATCCTAATGCCCCCAGCAGAGCAGTAATAGCACCGGCAACAAGTCCACGCCAATGATAGAGTGCCGCAAGTTGCTCGTCTTTATCAGTGCGTGCCTCCACCGTGAGGTAGATTGCTGCCAGTGTCGCGCACAGCATGACTGCTATCGCTCCTGTGGTGAGCGCAAAGGGCGTGGTCCAGGATATGCCGAGATCCGTTTGGACGTTACCATTGGAAACACGAATACGTCCACTCGCAACCGCCGCTGCTGACGCGCCAAAAAAGAACGGTGTTATCAAGCTAGTTGTACTAAAGACTCGGCTCCATATGCGGGCTGTAAGGCTTTTGGTGTTGAGAGCGTAGGTGCGGAAGATAAACGCCGCACCGCGCAGGACAATACCGACCAAGGCCAGGGATAAAGGAATGTAAAGGGCCGTCGTGAGGATGGAGAAGGCGGGCGGAAACACACTGAACAGCCCAACGAGCAGGAAGATCAGCCAGACGTGGTTGGCTTCCCAGACAGGACCAAGTGCATGATTGATGAGCCCGTGCTGGCGGTCGCCATTGCGTCCGACCGCGAACAGGTCCCAGATACCTGCACCGAAGTCCGCCCCACCGAGGACCGCGTAAGCGATAACTCCAAACCAGAGAACGCTCAGCGCAACGAATGCAATAGGCATTAGACACCAACTCTTTCTAGCTCTGGGGCCACTGGCTGCTCAGCAGGCCAATTCATTTTAGGGCGTGGAGAACGCGCTACGCCAATGAGTAGACGTATGAGTGCTATTGAAAGCAGAACGTAGATGCCTGAGAAGATCAGAAAGCTGAGGTTAAGAAGAGGAGCCGTGGTCACAGCATCCTTTGTACGTAAAAAGCCGTAGATGACCCATGGCTGACGCCCTTCCTCAGTCGTAATCCAGCCCAATATCACGGCTATAAATGCAAGCGGAGATGAGATCAGGATACCTAGCAGTAACAGCCGATTTTCCGACACTGTTCGCTTTCTCAGGAGAAACAGGAACCAGAAGGCTGCTACCACAAACAGCATGAAGAAGCCAATCCCAACCATCGCATTGAAGGCCAGATGCACTAGTGGCACATTGGGCCAGTCCTGACGTTGAAAGGCATTCAGACCTTTGATAACCGAGTTGAGATCGCCGTTCACCAGCAGACTTTCGCCATGTGGAATCTCAATTGCATAGTAGACCTGCCCTGTGCTTGAGTCAGCAATACCACCGATTTTGAGCGAGGGACCTGCCTGAGTCTGGTATAAAGCTTCCATTGCCGCGAACTTCGTTGGCTGGGCATGTGCGAGAAAGCGAGCATTGAAGTCTCCGCTGACAATTTGCAGTGGTGTTGCACACAACGCTACTGTCATGCCCAAGATCAAGCCTTTTCGTGTGTACTCATCACGCTTGCCACTCAGCATTGAGAATGCATATACAGCGGCCACAGCAAAGCCCGTCACAACGTATGACGCCAGGAGCATGTGTACTGTTTCATAGGGGGTACTTGGATTGAAGACCGCCTGTATAGGATTAATGTCGGAAATCTTGCCATTCTTGTAGACAAAGCCAGCAGGGGTATTCATCCACGAATTCGCGCTGACGATAAACCATGCGGAAGCTGCTCCACTGATCCAAATGGGAAATGAGCAGAGCCAGTGGGCAAGCGGTGACAATCGGTCCCAGCCATAGAGGTACAAACCAAAGAAAATCGCTTCCAGAAAGAATGCAAAGCCTTCAAGCATGAATGGTAAGCCGACGACCTGACCAGCGTATTTGATGTAGGTAGGCCATAGAAGACCTAATTCAAATGTAATAATCGTTCCTGAGACAGCACCGATGACAAACAAAATGGCGGCGGCCTGGGTCCAACGGCGTGTCAACGCCATCCAGATGGCATCTTTACGTCGAAGAGCTAGACCTTCGGAAACACAGAGGAGCAACGGTAGTCCAACTCCCAATACAGAAAAGATGATGTGAAATGCAAGCGAGGTTCCCATTTGGGCACGTGCAGCCAGTAAATGTGACATAGAGTATTCTCCTCCATACAGTTCATTGCAAGAACATGGTCATTCTATTTTTTGGGCAAGGCATACCCTAAGAAGTGAGAACATGCTCCCTTTTCCCTTGAAGTGCCGACATCGTTACATATCGGCGTTAAGGAACACTCTACCATCGGTTGCGCCGAGGGTCTTGATGCTTTGGAAGCATCTTTGTAAGGATGAGAGGATAACTCTTTCGGACTACTGGCTATCCAGAATGATCAACTGTAGCAGGTCCAGAGCTATATAAGCTGTCATGAAGTATAAAGCTAGGCAGAGTAGGAGAGGAGCACGCTCCTCTCTGCTAAGGTTAAGCATCCTTTTCGTCAATCAGTTTTCAGAACGTAAAGGAAGCTACCAACGTGATCGAGAAACTCACCGTTTCCTCATGTACTTCCATGAAAGTGCTAAAAAAATTCGCTCAGCCATCGCACGAAACTGCAAGATTGCCTCATGCTTCCCATAGTATCTTAGACATACGACGGTACGTTCCTCGCAGGAGGTACTGATATAGTTACAAATGTTCATAATCCTGCTTTGCTTGACCAGAGTTTCTGCCTTCCTGCTACTCTTCACCACTTCTTTCCTCAAACGCTCCCAGAGCATGCAGTGATGCCTTTTGCGCCTCGGAGAGACCGCGAATACCCGTGATGTTAAGTCGCTCGTAGGGTCGGTCCCGCCGCAGCGTTCGCAGAAGTTCACCACTATGTATGTCCCACAGACAGATCGCTCCGTCGTCCCCACAACTGGCAAGCGTGCTCCCATCGGGACTGACCTTGAGAGCTTGCACCATCCCTTGATGCCCCTCTTGCACCCGCACACACTGCCCACTCTCGACCTCCCACCAGCGCAATCGACCATCGCTGTCCCCACTAATCAGTTGTTTCCCATTTGGACTCCACACAACGGCTGAGACAACGGCAGAAGGCCATGTCAAGCTATGAACCTGTTTCCCGTTGTGCATCTCCCATACAAGGAGCTGCCCACCCTCTCTGCCGTCCCCAACAGAGGCTAGATGCTTTCCATCGGGACTCCATGCCACGCTCACAACTACCCCGTCGTGTCCCACCAGCTGCTGCCGCAGAGTTCCGTCATCGGCATTCCATACATACACCGAACCGTTATCGCTTCCACCTGCAAGCAAGTATCCATCGGGACTCCACGCTACGCGGCGGATGCGAGTCGTCTGTCCCCTCCAGCGACGGATGCGAGTCGTTCTCTCCCACACCTGTACTCCCCCCAGATAACTCCCAATTGCAAGCAGGTGCCCATCAGGACTCCACGCCACGCTTTGAAAGATGGCACCAGTCACATTGGAGTCCCGCAACTCGTGCAGGAGAACGTTTGTGGTTGAGTCCCAAAGCCCTATGAAGTCTCGCCCTCCACTGGCGAGCAAGTGTCCATCGGGACTCCATCCAATCCCTAGCACCATGTCACGATGTCCCTGCAACACACTCTGTAGTGCTCCACTTCTTGCATTCCAAAGCGTCACTAGCCTATCTGCTCCACAACTGGCAAGCTGTGTGCTATCGGGACTCCAGTCGAGATCGAGCAGGGAGTCCGTGTAGCCTTCCACGATGTGCAGGCACTGTCCGTTGTCCACGTCCCACACCCGTAGCGTAGCATCGTCACCGCTACTCAGAAGAGTACGGCTATCGGGTGTGAAGGCGAGGCTGTTCGTCAGCCGGCTATGTCCTTGCACCTCCCGTAATCTGCCCTGCTGCATATCCCACAACCGGATCGTAGCATCAGAACTACCGAAAGCGAGTGTACGTCCGTCGGGACTCCACGCCACCCGCAACGCAGGCACTCTATGGTCGGAGAACGTTTGAAGGCAGGCACGCGTGGTCATATCCCATAGTTTGACCGTCCCATCATAGCTCGCACTAGCGAGTTGCATACCATCAGGGGAGAAGGCCAGCCCTGTCACTCTGCGTACATGTGCCGCAAGCGCCTGCACGCTTGTGTCCAGTTCTGGTACCTGGGGTTGCCACAGCCATATACTCCCATCGGCACAACCACTGGCAAGGAGCTTTCCATTGGGACTCCATGCCACATGGATGCTAGCAGTGGCATGTGGCAACGCTTTGAGAAGAATGCCGCTCTGAGGGACCCACAATCGAACGAGCGCATCGAGTCCTGCACTAGCAAGCATCCCTCCATCTGGAGAAAAGGCGAGCCAGACAACGCCCTTGGCAAGCCAGCTCTCCCAGAGCAACGTCCCACTGCTGACATCCCACACTTTGATACTCCCATTCGCGCTCGCACTAGCGAGCAGATGTTCATCTGGGCTGAACGCAAGCGACCAGACCATCTCCGTGTGAGCGAGCCAGCTCTGGCGCAGAATACGTCCACCCTCGTCCCACACCCGTATTTCCCCACGTCGGGTAGCAACCGCCCAGTATGCTCCCGTTCTACTTATCGTGACCGTCATGATTGCGTCAAAAGGCTCGGTGAAGGTACTGCCCTCAATGATGGCGTGGGACAAGGTGCTCTCCTGCATGTCGGTGCCTTGCAGAAACACGTCACGCAGGGCTAGATACGAGAGATTCAGGCTCCGTAAGTGTCCACGCTGCACGCGTAGCAGTGTCACCAGATTTGCCGGTCCATAGCCTTGAGTTGTCTGGTCTTGACTTCGCACTTGGTCAAGTAGTCGGAGCAAGTGTTCCTCTATCTTGGCGCGTCCCTGATAGGTGCCCTGCAACTGCGTGAGCAAGGGAGTCACGAGTAGTTGTTCCTGGGTCTGGCGCACGTATTCCTTCGCTTGGGCTTGACACAGTCCATGCTCGATCAGGCGAACCAACTGCCCCTGCTCAATCTCACGGCTTGCCTCGACGATGAGCCGTGCTGTCGCGTACTCCAGCACTACCGACTGAAGCGTGAAACTGCCTGCACGGTGTCCTTGCTCGATCAGGCTGCGGCGGCGCAGTCCTTCCACGGCTTCCAGCACCTGCACCATCGGTCTGGGGATACTAAATACTGTCACTAGGTCGGGTAGACTTACCGGTTCACGCAGGACGGCTAACCATAGTAGTACCGTCTGCTCCAGAGCCGTGAGGCGCGTAAACTGCTCATCGAGCAAGTCGCGTACTCCTCCAAAGACGACCTCGCCCTGTTGTAGGAATGGAAGAATCTCGCCGCCGAACACCTCCACAATCGTGTGTGCCACGATCTTTAAGGCCAACGGGTTGCCCTGATACACCTCGACCAGCTGTGTTCGTTCGCCTGCAGAACTTACCACGTCTTTTTCCACCAGCAGTTCTGCCCCGGCCTCTGGGTCCAGCCCTATTAAGCGCATTGTTCGCACAGACGAGTGACGGCCTTCCAGTGGCATGAGAACGGCAGGCACCTCGCGGCTGGTTAGTACGAGGCAGCTTTGATGAGCAGTCGCCCCCATTTGTTGCAGAAGGCGGGCATAGTCATCAAAACCTGCATGCATGCGACCGCTACTCATGCCCTCCTCTAACAGCGTTTCTAAGTTATCCAACACCAGCAAGACGCGCTGCGTGCGCAGTTGTTCCATGAACAGATGCAGATGTCTCTCGAAGGAGGTAGACTGCTCCAGAAGTACCTGCGGGGCAAGCACTCGTAAGCAGTCATCGACGAGGACTTCACAGGAGGGACGATTCCGCAGGGAACGCCAGATGACGACCTCGAACTGCTCCGCCACCTGATGCATCACTCTGGTTGCTAAAGCCGATTTCCCAATGCCGCCCATACCCAGTACAGTCACCACGCGGCACCGCTCCTCAACAATCCACTGGGAAAGCAATGTTCGTTCCGCCTCGCGTCCATAGAATAAGGGGACATCCAGGGCGTCTGCCCAGTCCACATGTGGTCCACTCTGTGCAGAAGGTGTGCTCATCTGCTCAATAGCATCATTTTGTACAAGGGCTGTTGCCACTGACGGAGCCTGTTGACGGAGGAGTTGATGGAGCCAGTGCTCGTCAAGGAACACTTTCTGGTGCGCTACACGCCACAGTATACGAATCTCCTCTTCCTCGTGCCCTGTAGCAAAGGCATCTTGCAGCAGACCCAAAGCAATAATGTGCTTGAGATGTTCCGTTTTGGGATAACTTTGTCCAACCTCCCAGCCTCCCACTGCGTTGCGGGAGACGCCCAGGATGTGTGCTAACTCTGCCTGAGTGAGTCCGAGAGCTGTTCGCAACGTCAGCATACGCTGCCCGAAGGCATAGTCCTGCTCTCTATAGGAACCTCTCCTCATCCGTCATCTCCTTCAGCACTGCTCTCTCCTTTTCGATTTCCCACTTTATAATAGCAGGTTTGTGGGCGAAAGACGAGTTACTCGCGACTAGTCCAAAATAATCATTGCTCCCTCCTCATGAAAAATGCTTCTAAATAATCAAGACCTTTGGCGAAACTAACGGTAGAATGTTCCAGTAAGGAGAGAGTCAATCTGAAGCTGCCAGAATCTTGAGTGAGTATCGCGGCAAATTCAGCTCTACGGTTTTGAAAAGAAGCCGGTTGAAACAACTGATAGTAGGAGAAACACTATGACGACTACTCTTGACACTCTAATGAAACGCAACAAAGACTTCGCCGCCCATCAATTCGCTGCGGACGTATCGCTTATGCCGTCACTAGCAAGTGTACTGCGTAAAGCGAGGGCATTGATAATCGGGTGTGCGGACCCTCGTGTTGAGCCGACTCGTGTGCTGGCTCTTAATGCTGGAGAAGCCGTTGTGATACGCAACATCGGTGGTCGAATCACTCCAGGAACGCTTCGGATGCTTGATATGCTCAATAGGATAGCCCAGGTTGAAGAAGCGGGTCCTGAAGGCGAATTTCACGTTATCGTTCTTCAGCACACCGACTGCGGGTCCAAACGTCTTGATGGCAGCCCCGACATGCTAGCTGAGTACTTTGAAATCGGTAAGGAGGAAGTCAAAGCTAAATCAGTCATTGACCCTCGGATAGCGGTTACGGTCGATGTTGCTGCGCTCAAGGCGAACTCCTCTCTACCTGGTACGTGGCTTGTTTCCGGGCTTGTCTATGACGTGGCAACAGGGCTACTCGACATTGTCGTACCGCCTGCTCCGCTTCATACTACAGCATGAATATCACTTTTGTGAAAAAATCTTATGGAGGTTCTCATGTCCAACTTTAACCCACAATCGACTCGGCGTCATTTTTTTAAGTATCTCGGTGTTTCTGCTGCATCAGCCGTTGCCCTAAGTACTTCCGGTACGTTTTTATTCGATTCCCCTTCACTGGTAGCTCAAGCTGCAGGCGTCCAGGAACAACTGGAGTCGGGTTCAACCAGGAAAGGTGTCAATATAGTTCTCGTTCACGGAGCCCTTGCAGACGCCTCCACATGGAGCAGGGTTGTCCCTTTACTGCAAGCACAGGGATATAACACGCTAGCAGTACAACTTCCGCTAACATCACTTGCGGAGGATATTGCGATCACACAGCAAGCACTGGCGACGCTTTCTGGCCCGATCATCTTGGTGGCACATTCCTATGGGGGTGCGGTGATTACCTCGGCGGCAACAAATGTTCCCAATGTGCGTGGTCTGGTCTATGCTGAGGCGTTTGCTCCAAAAGAGGGTGAAAGTATTAATGCCCTCTTTTCCCAATACCCGAAGACTCCACTCTTACAGCATGTGGTTCCTTCATATCGAACAGGATATGTCTGGTGTGATCCATCCTGGTTTCCACAGGTGTTTGCACAGGACCTCGATCCAGCTTTTGCCAAAGAACTTGCCATCGCGCAAAAGCCGATTCAACCAGGATGTTTTGCAACCCTCGCCGGACCACCTGCCTGGAAACGGATTCCTTCTTGGTACCTTGTGTCAACTCATGATCGTTGTATTGATCCTGCGAGTGAACGGTTTATGGCAAAGAGGATGGGAGCAACAACCCGTGAGATCGCTTCAAGCCATATCTCCCCGCTTTCTCACCCACAGGTGGTCTTTGATCTCATTGTTGACGCAGCACATAAGATCAAATAAGCAATCTCAATAAAGGGTAAAAGGAGTCAGGCTCTCATCAGGTGCAAAGTCGTCCATCATATCAGCTTTCCAGATGAGAGCCTGACTCCTTTTTTACGATTGTCGAGCTCGTGAGCTAGTGATAAAAAGCTGTTTTAGAGGCACTATGATTAATGTCATAGTGTCTCTTTCTCGATGCAGACTCATGAAACGCTTGGAGGCTCTCCAAAACCGTCAAATCAAGTTGGTCGGACTAGTAGTATGAAAAGTCGTGATGAGTTAGAGTCATTTTTCTAAGGGAGAAGTATGGTTCATTTGGACTAGTCCTGCATTCGGACAGCATAAGAGAAAATGACTCCAAAGAAGCAAAACTTTGAGTGAAACAGACGCTATAGTGTTTCTTGACGCATAGCGATGTTTTCTACCCTTTTCTTTTGGAGGTCTTGTGAGAAAGAGTTTACAGCGCAAACAGTTGTTTTCTATTAGAGTGATGACGTGTGTCGTGTTTTTCATGCTCATAGCCTCATTCACCATTTGGAGATATACTCCCTCTTATGCAGCAGTTGGCGGCAATGGTCGTCATACACTACCAGGTCATCTGGTTCCTGCACTGAAGCGGTCTCAGTTGTTGGGGCACGCAACAAATAAGAATCAGCAATTGCAGCTTTCAATCGGCCTGAATGTACGGAATCGCACCGCCTTGACAGCATTGATTGCCGCACAAAATGATCCTACGTCAGCCTTGTATCATCAGTTTTTGACTCCACAGCAATTTACGGATCAATTTGGTCCGACTCAGACAATGGTGAATAGCGTTATAGCATACTTGCAGAGTCAAGGGCTGAAGGTGAACGGAGTCTCACCAAATCATGTTTTGGTGAACGCCTCCGGTTCAGTAGGCACGGTTGAGCAAGCCTTTAGAGTCACTCTCAATGACTACGTGCTCAATGGACGCACGGTGTACGCCCCCTCTTCTGAGCCGAGCGTGCCTGATACATTAGGGACCATCATTCTTAATGTTGCAGGATTAGACAACGTTGCGCGTTATCAGCATGCTGGTGCGATAGAGCAGAAGCAATCGATAGCTGACGCTATTCCTGGCTACACTCCTGACCAACTTCGCACCGCTTATGATGCAAACGCTCTCTTGCATACTGGTAGCACTGGCGCAGGTCAGACGCTCGCCTTGTTTGAATTGGATGGCTATACTCCCTCAGATGTGAATACGTATCTGAGTCATTACAATCTGGGTACTCCTAAATACTCAGATGTTTTGGTGGATGGCGCAACAAATACTCCTGGTGACGGTGCAATTGAGGTTGAATTGGATATGCAAGTAGCGTCAGCACTCGCCCCTGACGCCACACAAAAAATCTATATTGGTCAGAATACTCCTACTGGCATCAATGATCTCTATAACAAAATAGTGACCGACGATCAGGCAAAAGGAATCAGTACGAGTTGGGGCGTATGCGAAACTTTCTTAACTCCCGCAGAGTTAAGCACGTTGGATGTAATTTTTGCACAGGGAGCAGCTCAGGGGCAGGCACTTTTTGCGGCTTCAGGTGATGCTGGAGCATATGACTGCTATACTAATACGCTGGCAGTAGAATCTCCTGCCGATGATCCCTATGTGGTTGGCGTTGGTGGTACCAGCTTGCATGTTAAGAGCGATGGCACCTATGGCAGCGAAGCTGTATGGGAAGGGAGCGGAGGTGGTATCAGTACACAATTTACACGTCCCGCGTACCAGAAAGGGACTAATCTCACCAACTCTAATCGGATGGTTCCTGATGTATCAGCAGATGCAGACCGAAATACAGGCTATTCAACGTATTGTACCGTCACAGCGTCGGATTGTACAGGTTGGATGTTAGTAGGTGGCACAAGTGCTGCGGCTCCATTGTGGGCAGGAATTGCGACGGATATCAATGAGTATCTAATCAGTCAGGGAAAGCCGAGTTTAGGCAGTGCCAGTGGAAGCCTGTATGCACTCTACAATAAGGACCAGCCTTATAGTGCGTACCATGATGTAACGACGGGCAATAACCACTACTATTCGGCAACTCCTGGCTATGATACAGCCTCTGGAATAGGTACGCCCGATGTATGGAATCTCGCTCGTGACGTGGCGAGCCTTCCTCCCGTAGGGACTACCAACACAACACAACTTCTCAGCAATGGAAACTTTGATCGTGGTCCTGCATCCTGGAGCGAGTATTCTGCTGGAAACTATGAAATTGTCGATGATACCCGACCACATGCTGGCGGTATGAGTGCTGATCTCTGTGGATATGCTGGCTGTAATGATCGCATCTATCAAACCGTTATCCTGCCAGCTTCCTCGAAAAAGATTGTGTTCAGCTACTGGGTCTATGTGAGTACGCAAGAAACGACGAATACCTGTGTTGACACCTTCTTTGTACGTCTGCGTACCGTTACTGGAAGTACCGTTGCGATACTACAGACGCTCTGTAATACTACCGCTGCTGGTTGGAAACAGTATACGTTTGATGTTTCATCGGTCTTGAAGCGATACGCCGGTAAGCGGATTGAGGTCTCTTTCGAGGGAAAGACCATAACGTCTGGCGCGACCGAATTTTTTGTTGACGATGTAGCTCTCACAGCCACTCATGCCTGATCTCAATACTTGAAGGAGTTTATACATAATGCAAGCATTTTCCTCTGTGGTCGCGGTATTCAAGGGAAGAAGTGCCGCGCGATTACTGCTGGCTGCATTCCTGCTGGTCAGCGTTGCGCTTGTCGTCTCTACACCTGCAACGTCTCATGCGAAAGCACGCTCGACCTCCATTCAACTCTCAACGATAACCATGATCAATGCACGTCATGGATGGGCATTTGCCAGTGATAGGAAACATCTCCTGATTACTGCTCAGGGACCTGAGCATTGGACGGATGTGACGCCACCACTTGTGGTCAATAATATCAGCACGATCACTGTCACGGCCTCGTTTTTCCTGAATGCCACTCATGGCTATCTGGGTGTGGAGTTGCAGAATGGAAATGTCTTTCTGCTCAGTACGCAGGATGGAGGAAAAACGTGGCAATCAACTCAATTTGCTATTCCTATCCTGACCGATCCGGTGACGATAACGCAGATTACTTTTCTGGATGTGCAACATGGCTGGCTCTCTTTTGATAGAGCACAGGTAAAGCCTGGGGTTTTCGATATTCTGTTGATGAGTACCGGCGATGGTGGCAAAACCTGGTACACCTTGTTTGATACATCCCAGAATCCGTCGGCTCTGCCACCTCCCTTTTCACTCAGTAGTCACTTTCTGTTTCTTACTCCCCAAGATGGTTGGGTGACAGGTATTCTTCCTGCTGATGATGTGTACCTGTATGAGACTCGTGATGGTGGGAAAACCTGGAAGCGTGCAAACATTGCTCCTATGAAAGGAGGGGAAAGTGTCGATTTCACACAGGACTACGGCCCCTACTGGCAGAATAGCAAAGCTGCGACGCTCTATGTCAAATACGATCCGTCTACAGGTAATGGAATGCCGCATATCACTACGTATCAAACACACGATGGTGGGACCAGTTGGATACTAGAGCCATCTTCACCCTCTACCAGTTTTCAAGAATTCTTTTTGCTGAGTTTCCTGAATGCACAGCAGGGCTGGAGCTTTGGTTTCGATGGAGCGGGACAATTTATTCTGCATCACACCAGCAATGGAGGGCAATTCTGGTCCCTTCTTCAGCCGCGTGGCCTGCCACAAGCGGACATCAATAATCAGGTACTGCTCCAATTGAGTTTCATCACTTCTACAACTGGCTGGGTACTAATCAAAGACAAGCAGAATATTATCCATCTTTTCCAAACCAGTACAGGTGGGCATGACTGGTACGAACTTCATCCAGTTGTTGGCTAGTTTCGCTTTATCACTTTGTCGCCAATGGATGGCGATTATGAGAAGGAGGATAGAATGCAAAATACAACTCTAGCTCCCCGTCAACGTCCACTGGGAGTTACAATTATCGCAATTCTAGCCGCATTGCAAGGAATTGCCTTACTCATTCTTAGTGCTATAGGCTTCTTCGGGTTTCTCACAACACTTTCGAGCTATCATGAGCCGCTGTATTCTCGCGTGGCCCATGTTGGCATTCTTGGCGGAGTACTTCTTCTTGTTGCTGTACTCTCGCTACTAGTTGCCTGGGGTTTATGGACGCTCAAGCGGTGGGCGTTCTGGTTCACCGTTGTGACGCAACTGGTGAGCCTTCTCAGCAGTGTTGGCATGCTTACTCAGACGGGAAATAGTACGACCACGACCACGACCTCAAACATCATCTTTGCCATTGTTATTCTGATTTACTTGTTTGCAGATAGAAATGTACGGGCTGCCTTCCGTACATGAGGAAAAAGAACGTATGACTGACTATGCAATTATGACCGAACATCTCTCACGATCATTTCAAGCCATTCAAGCCGTCGATGATCTTTCGTTGTCTGTTCCAAGGGGGACGGTGTTCGGATTTCTTGGTGCGAATGGAGCGGGTAAAACGACCACGATTCATCTCCTCTTAGGTCTCTTAGAGCCAAATGCTGGCTCCGCTCAGGTTCTGGGCTTCGATACCAGGAAACAGGCAACCTCTATCCGTGTACATACTGGTTCCTTACTCGAATTCAACGGATTGTATGAGAATATGAGTGCCCAAGACAACCTCGCGTTCTATGCACGCATTTACCATCTGCCACGACTTGAGCGCGAGGCGCGTATCAAAGAGCTGCTTATCCATTGGAATTTGTGGGAACGACGCAATGACAAAGTTGGCACCTGGAGCCGCGGGATGAAGCAACAACTTGCGCTTGCACGCGCCTTGCTGCATCGTCCAGCACTGCTGTTTCTGGATGAACCAACAGCTGGTCTGGACCCGATGGCGGCAGCGACTCTCAATAAGGACCTGGTACGCTTGGTCAAGCAGGAAGGGACGACCGTTTTCCTCAATACGCATAATCTCACTGATGTCGAAAACTATTGTGACCAAATAGGGATTATCCGCAAAGGCAAATTAGTGGCTGCTGGCAACCCAGATGAACTGCGTATGAAATACAGTGGCTCACAGATTGAGGTGGTTGGTTCTGGCTTTAACGCACAGCTTGTAATGCAGCTTCATCAGCAGGAAGGTATTCTCGCTGTGGAACCGCACCCTAATCGCCTTGTGCTTAAGCTCCGCGACACGCGTGAAGTCGCGCCGTATATCAACCTGATTGTGCAGAAAGGTGGTACCGTTGAGGGGGTGCATCGAGAACAAGGGAGTCTGGAAGACGTTTTTATCAAGTTAATGGAGAATGTATAATGTTGGACATCTGGGCAATGTATTGGAAAGAATGCAAAGAGCTGTTCTTTCAGGGAAATAGGCAACTCTTCACAATTTTACTGTTGGTGGTCTTCCTGGGGGGCTGGCTACCCTATGAGTTAGGGCGTGCATGGTTGCAGCTGCCCCTCTTCGTTATCCTACTGCTCGCCGTCGTTCCTGCAATACCAGTGATTACTTTCGTCGCAGAGAGTTTCGCCGGCGAACGCGAACGGCATACACTGGAGTCGCTTTTGGCTACTCGCCTCTCGGATGCAAGCATTGTCGCAGGGAAGGTTGTAGCTCTGCTTACCCTGCCTGTGGTAGTGACGATACCTATTCTCGTGGTGGGATTTGTGGCGGCGAATCTGCAGACGCCGATGTCTGCATGGAATTTTTATGCTCTTGACCGCTTGCTGATAACGGTGCTCCTGAGCCTACTATTCTCTCTGCTGATCATTGCCATTGGCATCTTCGTATCGCTACGTGCAGCAACAGTACGGCAAGCCCAGCAAACACTTGGCATTAGCGTCGCTGTATTAGGTTTTGCTGTCACTTTTCTGGTCCAATCCCAACTGGCAAGACTGCCATTTGCGAAATTGCTACAGGGATTGAGTGAGGGAGAAATATTGGCGTACACGATTGGCGGTGTCACGCTTCTTGATGCCGTTCTCATTTCCCTCATTTTGATGCGCTTTCAACGCTCACGTCTCATCCAAAGCTGACAGAGGATTCTTGCTGACATCACATCTTCGTCTAACTGCAAGCTCTAGGGCTAGTGACCTTGCGCCCATAGAAGGTGAGGAGCTAGACCTTGTGTGCAACAGGTCGCACATGACGGATCAGCTCAACGCACATAATCCCCTCGTAAAAACGAGGGGATTATGTGCGTTGAAGAGTATGTTTGGCTCGGTTTCAAGAGTCTTTATTTTAACAACGTAGAGACAAACCAGAAGAAGTCAGCAAAGCGTCATTCGCACTGATGCGAGAAACTACACTTTTCCTGCTTCAAGAATAGGCTCATGAGAAGAAGATCAATGTACCTTCCATCATCAGTCTTTACTTGTTTCATAAGCCACCCTTCTTCCCGAAAGCCGAGCGAGGTATAAAGATGGATCGCTCTTTCGTTGGTTGCAAAAAACTCTAGCCTCAGCTTTTCAAGAAGCGGTTCTGCTTTTGCCCATGTCAGAAGAGCTGCGAGCAAGGCTTTTCCTATGCCCCGGTCCCTCCACTCTTTGTTCACACCCATCCCAAATTTTCCCTGGTGAGTAAGGCGTCTTCTCGTATCCTGGTAAAAATTTAGAAAACCAATCAGCACTCCATTGATTTCAGCAACAATAATTATATTCCTTACACGCTTCCTCTGATTGGAAATCCATTCTCTCTTTGGCTCTACGGTCATCGCGTATTCTTCTGGTGCCCTCACCATAAACTCGCTTTCCTCAAGGACTAAGTATACAATGCTGTTGCCGACATGTGTCCAGAGGTCCTGGTAGCAATGGCCTGTGACGATGGCAAGAGGCATTCCACCAAAGAACCCACTTCTCGTTGTTTCAGGAGTATTGAAGTCACCGTGAGCATCAAACCAGATCACCCCTGTATGGGAGTGATCACATCCTGCAAGGATACCTAAACTGACATCGCATGTCCCACTCACTATCAGAGGAAATTCATCCGCAAGGAGACTTCGCTTTACTGCATGGGCTAGTTTCTTATTGATCGCAATGGATGCAGAGCGAGGGTCTGAATGGGGTTCATCCTGCTGTATGCGTTCAACGGTAACGGTCAAGCCTCTTTCCGAGAACGCTTGCTCTATTCCCGCTTGCACATAACACGAGGGAGACGCACCTGCGCCACGATTCTCTTCTTGCCCAAAAACATAGGGAACCAAAAGAAGGCGGATATGCATAGTTCTTTCCTTTCTACGAACAGGATATGGAAAGACAGAAAAACACGATGTGCTTGTTGCTTGAGTGTCCTAGCAGGTAGGTTATCATGAAAGGCGGCACTCCCAAAGGGACCACTTGTCGTTTTACGACAAGAGCCACTTACAAAGAGTATGGTACAGAAATGTAAGGTGCTGAGACAAAGTAGTTTTCACTTTAGCACGCCCGACCTGGAATTCAAACCTCTCTCGCATATGTTCTATTCCTGCTCCTTTCCCGTTTCGCAGATATCCCCTTACTACTATAGACACCTGAAAGAGTGGGCTGTGACCAGAAAATGAACAGAACATGGTAGCACCTACATAGGACCATGATATACTCTTGATAGCTCTCTATCAATGCGTCATTGGTGAGTATGAGAGTATCATCTGTCCCTCAGGAGAAAGGGCACAAGCCGTGGAGAACGCTTTTGAGCAAGGCGGCATACAAGAAGATGCCTTCGATGTGCCACCTGAGCACATTATTCAGTCGAGTCGTGGCAAGGATTGGAATGGCATTGACGTTGCGGAGATCGTACATCCACTCGATGATTTTGCGTTACCTGCTCTGCCACGTCACGTCCTCGTCGTCAATCTAAGTTCCCCTTCTGAGATTCAAGAAAGACACATTGGTCGTCAAGGACATCTCGGAACTGGGAACCTCGTCATTTTGCCAGCAGGAGCATCAAGCACTTGGCACTTAGAGCATCAGGGGGAGATACGTCATCTGCATCTCTATCTCTCACCTACTTTCATTCAGAAGATTGCAACAGAGGTAGGCCTCAATCCCGATACGGTTCAATTCATCGATGCTTTTGGTGTTACTGATCCACAGATAGAAACCATTGCGTTGTCATTTCTCTCGGAACTTCGCTTTGGCGGTCTAGGAGGCAAGATGTATGCAGAATCATTAACCAACATGCTTGTTGTCCACCTGCTGAGACATTACTCTTCGGTCAAACTACCATCCCTACCACAACACATTGGGTTGCCCAAGACGATACTGAAGCAGGTGATTGACTACATCGAGGAGCATCTCGCTGAGAACCTCTTGCTCTCTGACCTCGCGGCGGTAGTCAATCTAAGCCCTTACCACTTTGCTCACCTCTTCAAGGTATCCATCGACCTTTCGCCCCATCAGTATGTCATTCATCGTCGGATTGAGCGAGCAAAGCTTTTGCTTATCACAACGAATTGGTCTCTTACCACCATTGCTCATGCGGTTGGATGTACGAGTGAAAGTCACCTCGCCTTGCACTTTAAACGTCTCACCGGGCTGACACCCAAACAGTATCGGTAATAGCGCAAGAATATGGTGAAAATAAGCAAGAAGAGAGAGGACAACTTCCTCCTGCCTATGCTACAGTAGAGACAGATACACCTTTTTTGAAGAGGAAAGTGGTTTCGACAAACATATGAAGGAGGACATTATGCTTCACACCTCTCTCACGACCTCCTGGCACTTGCGTTACCCTATTATCGGTGCTCCGATGGCCTATGTAGGACGTGGACGCCTAGCTCATGCTGTCTCACAAGCAGGAGGGTTGGGCATGATCGGTATTGGCAGCACTGAGTCGGTTGACTTCCTTCTACGAGAGGCAGATATTGCTCGTGGCACCGAGCAGATGCGTTTTGGTATCGGGATGCATGCATGGGCGATTGAGAAGCGGCCTGACTTGCTTTCCGCCGCGATAGATGCAGCACCTTTTCTCATCTCCATTTCGTTTGGTTCACCTGCACCGTATGTAGAGCGGCTTCATCGGCATGGCATCTTGCTTGCGACGCAAGTCAACTCGCGTGCTGAAGCAGTGCAGGCGGCGCAGGTTGGCGTCGATCTCATCGTGGTGCAAGGAATGGAAGCCGGAGGACACATCACAGGTCAGGTGAGTACGCTTCCTCTGCTCCAATCCGTTCTTGACGCGGTTGAAATCCCAGTCCTTGCTGCTGGTGGTATTGCATCCCCTCGAGGGGTTGCGGCTGTCCTTGCTGCTGGTGCTCAGGGTGTGTGGGTTGGAACCTGCTTGCTCGCCTCGCCTGAATGCGAGAATACGGAGCAAGCTCGTGAGCGTATTGTGCATGCTCAGGAGACAGATACGCTTCTCACTCGTGCATTTGATGTGGCTCAAGGTCTTAGCTGGCCTGCGCACTATCCTGGACGAGCATTGCGCAATCGCTTTACTGATGAATGGCACTCCCGAACTGATATGCTTGTGCAGTCGAGCGAAGTCCGGCAACAGCTTGCCGAGGCTATTGCCAACAAGAACTACGATCTCGCCTATATCTATGCAGGCGAAGCGGTGGGGCTGGTCATGCGAGAACAACCTGCAGCTGAAGTCATTCGTCACCTGGGGGGTGGAGCAGAACAACTATTGCGAGACCTTAGCGGCAAGCTCCTTGCTTGAAATTCTCTTTCTGCTATTCTATAAAAAAAACAAGCAGACTTCTTTCAAAGAGAGAGGGGAAGGCACCTACATTCGGATGTGCAATGCCTGACCCTGCTCCATTTATCCACGCCACGGCTTCTTACCTGAGCCTTACAAGCTCTTAAAAAGAGAGCATTGTTTCCCTCTCTCATACATCATGCGAGGCTACAGGCATGGCTTTTAAGCGAAGAAGGGGAGAGAAGAAGATGGGAAGTAAGACGACAATGAAACCGCATCCTGTTACTAGCAAGCTTGAGCGTAGACCAATGGCTGCGCCGAGAAATCCGCTGACAAGTGCCCCAAATGTTGTCGCTCCATAGGTCAGCACACGGGTACTTGCACTGACACGCCCCATCATCGAGTGAGGAGTAACAGCTTGGCGCAAACTAATGGAAACAACCGTATAGATACCCAAAGCGGTACGCACCAGGAAAAAAACGATCACACATATCACCATCACAACGTTATAAGGCCCCGTGATTGCTGCAAGCAGGAGAAACGGAACACTTCCTAGCGTAAACGTGGCACAAATCACGATACCCAGGTGAAATCGCTTCATCAACTGTGTTGCAAGAGCCGATCCGAGCAGACCACCAATCGCTCCCGTTGCATAGAGAAAGCCAAGCAGACTTGGACTGAACCCAAGTTCACGAAGAGCATACAACAAAAAAATTGTATCCAGAATCGCGAAAAAGAAGTTCCATGCCGATGCCTGAAGCGTGAGTGTACGAATATATGGATTACGAAACGTCAAACGCAATCCTTCCGCAATCTCTTTGAACCAATGTGTCTGGTGCGTTCTTTCAACAAGCGGTTCAGGCTTCCGAATCAAAAGAAGTGAGAGAACAGAGAGGAGAAAAGACATACTGTCTGCAAACAACGCAAGTGGAGCTGTCAAAAGTTGTACCAGTACTCCTGCTATCCCCGGTCCTCCGACTTCGGCAGCAGCCGCACTCGCGGCAATCTTGCTGTTCGCCTCTATCAGGTCTTCTTTTGGAACCATGCCGGGAACAAACGATTGCCAGCAGAGATCGAAGAGGACAGTACACACCCCTGTGCAAAATGCAATGATGTAGAGAGGAGAGAGTTGTAGAAGATGGAGAAGAGAGAGCAGTGGAACAAGGCCAATCAAGCCCATACGAGCGATATTTGCTCCAATCATCAACGGTCGTCTTCGTCGCCGATCAACCCAAACGCCTAAGAGAAGTGGGAAAGGGATGTAGGGGAGCCATTCAAGAGTACGCAGCACTCCTAGCTGTTCAGCATTGACATGAAGTACCAGAACCGCGGTGAGTGGCAGAGCCACAAGCGTGACTTGTGAGCCAAATAATGAAACAGTTTCACCGAGCCAGAATGTCAAGAAATGCGTATTCCCCCACAAACCTCGCAACGGTGAATGCCACCGCTGCTTTGTAGGTGCTTCTGTACCTCTAGGGCGATGAGTCTGATCTGTAGGCATAGCTGTAATATCCTTTTTCTATGATTGAGAAGATTGCTTGTAGAAAGGATACAGGAGAAAATATGCCACCTGTCTGTCATATTTTTTGTATTCTCTCGTGAGTTCTTGACACACTGCCAATATGCTACTACCATACAAGGGAAGGATGTTACCCATAGTCATATTTTAGAAAGCATTCACTCCGTTTATGAATCGTTTTGACCGCATCTTAGGCATTTTGCTCTTCTTGCGGAGCCGACCCTCTATTTCAGCAACCGATTTGGCGAAGCATTTTGAAGTCTCTACACGGACGATGTACCGTGATGTCGAGGTATTGAGTGCGTTGGGGGTGCCTGTGTATGCAGAACGCGGACGGAATGGAGGATTTCGGCTGCTGGAAGGGTATTTTTTGCCTCCATTGATGTTCACGCAGAGCGAAGCCATTACGCTACTTGTCGGCTTGACGCTTCAACGGAGCCTTCAAGCACCCCTCTTCCCTCATGAGATGGACATGGCAGAGAAAAAGCTTCTTGCCGCCCTTCCAGAGAGGCTTCGTACTCTGCTGGAAAAAGCAGAACATATCTTTGGTTTTGAGAAGTTTCCCCACGATATTTTTCATCCAGAGCCTGCTCAACCTCTTCCCACGACAGGAGAACAGAGAACAGATCATGCGAGCACCACTATGAGTGCTTTTTTTCAAGCACTGCTTGATGGAAAGCAAGTCCTCTTGCGCTATCACTCTCCCTATCAAGAGGAGGCATATGATGTGCAGATGGAACCACTCGGCTTGCTTTGGGACCGTGATTATTGGTACCTAGCAGGGAGACAACGTGACGGAAGACAGGCGTTGAAGCTGTGGCGGGCGGATCGAGTCTTACAGATGACAGCCCACCGACTAACCCCTTCCGTTCAGCCCGAATTTGATATACGTGATCTCCTGGGAAGAACCTGGCTTCTGTCAGCGATGGAGCAATGGCGAGAGCAGGCACCAGTAAAAATCAGTCTCTCTTCTGCGCAGACAACGCGTTTGCAACAGGATTGGTACTATCGCTATGCCCATTTCGAGCAGAGTGGAGAAGGCCGAGTTGTGATGACCTTTGGCGAATCTGATGCCAGCATTGTATTGGAATTATTGCGTTGGTTAGGACCAGGAGCGGAACTGATCGAGCCAGTAGCGTGGCGTGAGAAGATACGAGAGGAATTACGACAGATGTTGGCATACTACACCTGAATCGATTGCTTCTCTTGTTCTTACAGCTATTTCTCTTTCACAAACCTCGTCCTGGAGCCGCCGATACCCTCTACTGCTGCTTGAGCAAAATCCACGAGACTTCTAGTTCCGTAGTGAGTGTGCCATCGCTTTTCATGAGTTGAACAGGAACGTTGAAACGCGACCGTTTCTCCTGTACCACCTCGTCTTGAATACGCTGTTGCTCCTGCTGTGAGAGGAATGCCTTCCCTCGTAGTTCGCCACTTGCGGCCTTGCGATAGGTAATCGTTGCCTTTGCCGCAAGTGGAACAATGTCCTGCTGGAAGAGGTCTCCAAACGCTGCAACAACCAATGCGCCAGAGGTAGCCTCGCCTAATCCAAACTGCGCTGCAGCATGTACCGTTCCCACATGATTGCGCCGCTCTGGAGCCTCTGGCAGAATGACTTCAACTGACTCAAGCGAAATCTGTGCAACCGTAATGCCGAGTACCTGGTTGAATGGAACGGCTTGCACAATGAATTGACGAACAGCAGTTATATCAAGCATACTTCTTTCTCTTTCTTTCGTGTTTCTCCACTTCGCACCTCATCGTTATTTATATCCCTTACGATTTTTCAGTCTCTCAGAGATTCCCTTGCTATTATAGACATTGGAAAGAGCGAGATGTGACCAGAAAATGAGCAGAAGCCGAGGAATCTCTTTTTTATGCAAGGTTCCTCAGTACATCATCAGTTGTCACGATAGTCGCAAACTCTTGGTGCAGATTGGTAAGCGTGATCGCCTGAATCTCTTCTGCGCTGTGGAGAACGCCATCAGGTCCTGTTCGATCAAAGGTTGCGGTGGCATCGGAAACAAAGTACGTGTCAAAGCCGAAATTGCCAGCCATACGTGTTGTCGTCTCGACGCAGTGGTTCGTGGTCAGGCCCGTGATGATAAGGGTCGTGATGCCTGCTCGTCTCAGTCGTGCTTCCAGATCGGTGCCAATGAAGGCACTATTCACCTGTTTCTGAAGCACTGGCTCCTCGCCTTGAGGACGCACGAGGTCTTTGATCGCATTTCCTGGGGAGCTGGCATGTAACGGGGCATGAGGATTGGTAGAGCAGTGTTGAATGTGGATAACAGGTCTCCCTGTTTGCCGCCATGCGTGTAACAAGGTTGCCATGTTTGTCTCTGCATCGGGATTGTTACGACTGCCCCATACAGGGTCATCAAAGCCTTTTTGCACATCAATAAGAAGAAGGGCAGCATTGTGAGGCAAGGAAAGCATACTATTCTCCATGATTTTTACATCAAGTACTCTCACTACTCTTGTGGAAAGAGAGCTTGACAAACACTATATCTAGTATGGAGTATATGTGCTTTTGACGAAAAAATACATACACGCACTCTGGCATTTCTCGTATTTTACTTAAGAAAGACAGGAAAAATAGCGATATGACAATAGAAAATAAAAAAGTGCTGATTTACACTATTCTCAACGCGTAGAGGCAATCGCATTCGACGTGCTCGCATTGGCTCTTGTCTCATGGTTTTTCTCAGGTACGCTCCCTTACATTGGTTTATTGCCTGATGACGGTCTCGTTTTACAACACTTACTGAACAATTTGAAGGCAACAAAGGAACTTGTTCTTTCTCTTCCCAAAGAAAGACTCACGTCTCGCTCAGCTCATGATAAGTGGACTATCAAAGAAATCCTTGTCCATATCATAGATGATGAGCGTATCTATGTCTATCGTGCCTTACGTTTTGCCAGAAATGACACGACCGAGTTACCAGGATTTGACCAGGATGCCTATACCATGTATTCAATTACCTCTCTCAGCACCTTTGTTCCCTGAATAATATCAGGAAGGTCAAGGCTTCCATAGCCGAGAAGGAGACCAGAGCGGTCTGGTGTGCCAATGTAGTAGGCATCAAGCGTAGTGACGATGACATTGCGCTCACGTGCAAGACGTGCAACTTGAGAGGCGTTGATATCGGAACGCAATTCCAGATAGGCGTGTAGACCTGCCTCAAGCCCCCGTAGGGAAGCCAGAGGAGCCAGAGGCGCAAGGATGGTTGCAAGGGCGCGGCGTTTCTCAGCATACTGATGGCGCATCCGTCGAATATGTCGTTCCATATGCCCATCTGCTATAAGGACGGCAAGCATCTGTTGAACCGACCACGAGGGGTATTCGTTCGTCATGTCTTTGAGGTGCTCCACTTGCTTGCGTAAAAGAGGAGGTGCGACCAGATAGCCTATCCGTAAAGTAGGGGTCAACACCTTTGAGAATGTCCCGACATAGGCTACGCGTCCAGTCTTGTCGAGACTGGCTAGAGCTGGAAGTGGAGAGGCATCAAAGCGAAACTCACTATCGTAATCATCCTCTATGATGAGACTATCATTCGTCTCCGCCCAGGTTAACAAGGCCATGCGCCGTGCGACGGAGAGCCGAGCAGCAAGTGGATATTGATGTGATGGCGTTGTATAGACGAGCACGGGTGCTAACGGTCCGCTTGGGAGCTGCTCTACTTGCATCCCATCATCATCGAGAGGGAGAGGGAGAAGGTGTCCACCTCGTGCTTGCAAAACGTGTCGAGCGGCAGGATAGCCCGGTTCCTCAAACCCAACCGCATCGCCAACAGAGAGTGTAGCGCGTGCAATTAAGTCAAGTGCGTGCGTTGCGCCTGCGGTAATCACAATATCGGTAGGCGTACACGCGATGCCACGAGAGCGACCGAGATAGGTTGCGAGAGCCTCACAAAGTGCAGGATTGCCATTGAGGGGACCGTAATCATTAGGCGACTGAAGATGGGTGGCAGGTTTCCACGCTTCCCGCCAAATACGGGGAGGAAGAGATGAGAGAGAAGGTGTTCCCAGTCGAAACACGATAGCATGCGGAGCGATAGGCTCGTTCGGTAATATCTCTGATGCATGTTTTAGCCAACGTGGAGGAGTGCTTGGTATGGAATATGGGAGGCGGCACGGAAGTGGGGGAAGATCACGCCCGATATACGTCCCTGAGCCACGACGACTTTCCAAGTAGCCTTCCGCAAACAGTTCGTCGTATGCTGCACTTGTCACGGTACGTGACACCCCAAGTGTCTGTGCTAAGGTTCTGGTCGATGGGAGCCGTGTTCCCGAAACAAGACGACCATCGAGAACCGCTTGCCGGAGTTGCTCACATAGTTGCATATGTAACGGTGAATGGGCGGTGCGATCAAGATTCAGTGGAAAACCAAGTTCATATGCGTCATGTAGTATTGTCATGATGGTCTCACAAGTGGCTTCTTTATTTGTACAGGGTGTGGCACTTTTGGGAAGGCCACTTCTCTGGTAGTATACCTTCTAAGATGCTCAAGCACAAGCAGACGCGTATGTTCACTTTCCACATTTCTAATGCTCAAGGAAGAAATAATGCAACAGAACATCACAATCCAGATTATTCAAGCCGAGACACGACATATTCCACTCATCGTGCCATTATTTGACGCGTACCGACAGTTTTACAAGCAACCTGCACATAGAGAAGGGGCTTTTGACTTTCTCACACAACGATTTCAGGAAGCAAGCTCTGTACTCTTTCTTGCGATGGGTGGAGAGTCAGAAGACAAACTGCTTGCATATGGATTTGTCCAGTTGTATCCAACGTTCTCGTCGGTATCGATGCAACGCTTGTGGATTGTCAACGATCTGTTTGTCATCCCTGAGGGGCGACGACAGGGAGTAGGAACGAAGCTTTTGGAACGTACACATGCATTTGCAGTTGAAACGCACGCCAAAGGCTTGACCTTAAAGACGGCAGTAGACAACGTCTCAGCGCAAGCACTCTACGAGTCGCTCGGCTGGCACCGCGATACTCACTTCTTTTCGTATGATATTCTAACCTCTGAAAACCCTTCCTATGCTTGAGGAAAGGAAAGACAATGAAATTATGAGGTGAACTCCACGTGCGTAGATGCATCGAATGGTCAGCGATGTATATGTTTTCATGCAACCCTGCTTTTCATCTCTTGCAACAACGAGTATTACAGTGTTGGTAAGGTAAAAATTGTCTCGTAGCGATGGGAGAATTCAGGCTTGAGCATCCCAAAGATATACATGTCTTGGCGTACCCCATTGTGAATTTCATGTTGGCGAAGAATGCCTTCTTGCTGAAACCCGACACGTTCCATAAGCCGACGTGAGCGCGTGTTAAACCCATAGACTTCGGCATAGACACGTTCCAAACTCCGAACGGTGAAAGCATAGTCCAGTAATAGACGCAATGCCGTGCTACCAATACCCCGACCCCACACTTGCTTCTCCCCAAGCACAATCCCAACTGCTGCACGTCGCTCCTTTTGATCGATGAGGGCTAATTGTACATTGCCAACCAGTCGTCCTTCTACCACAATGCCAAACATATCAAAATCATCTTCAGGTTCAGTAATCCGCCGTTCAAAGCGTTGTCTATGGGCCGCACGTGATCGTCTCGGTCCCCACCCAGTGAGCATCTCCAACTCGAGAGTAACACTCCAGTTATAGAGTGTCTCAATATCGTCGAATTCGAGTGGACGAAGTGTCACTCCGTTGAGTGTAAACATCTACTCCTCCATTTTTTCGTACAAACACTCTCTATGGCTTCTGTTGCTACTCACATACCCTTCTTCTTGGAGGCAATCGTATATCTCATAATGGGTCGTGTCTCTGAACGTCGAGCCACTTCTACAAATCCTGCCTAACGAAAAGCCTCTGCGGTTCCCGTCCACGCAAACACATCGGGCATGGTTGATGTTCTCGGTTCAACTGGATATCCCTCTACAACCTGTGCCCCTCGTGCTCTTGCATAGGTGACTGCTGCTGCTAGAAGCTGTACGCTGATTCCTTTTTTCTTTCTTTTCTCATGCAAGTCTATTCTTCAAGGGTGCTGTGGTTTGGAGATTATTCCCTACGCGTTTGTCTTTCTCCAGAACTCCAGCATTTTTTGCATGTAGTTCATTCCCGATCCTCTCCGTTCTCGAAGAGAGCCTCATAGTACTATAGACATCGAAAAGAATGAGATGTGACCCGAAAGGGATGCGAAGTGGAATGTTAAAGGCTTTGCAAGAACTCGATCATGGCTGCACTGACTTCAGCCGCACGCTCTTGTTGAATCCAATGTCCGCTATTTGGTAGCAGAACTCTTGCCTTCAGGTTCGGGACGAACCTCTGCATGTTGGCAAGTTGCTGTTGTCCACTAGGGAGAAGCACCACAGGATCGCGATCACCAGCAATAAATAGCACTGGTGGTATGATAATGGCGTTGTGCCAAGGTGCCATAAGCTCCCAGCTCCTGTCAATCATTCGGTACCAGTTGAAGCCGCCAGTGAACCCTGTCCGTTCGAGCGTTGTCGCATAATAGGTAATATCAGCCTCTGTCAGCCACGCGGGGAGAAGCTTTGGATCAGGAATGTGATCGAGCATACCTTGCCCCTCTGGGACTACAAGTATTTCCTCTGCGCTCTGTTGTACATTCCCCGAAAATGCATAGAGGAATTTCCGTATGGTCGTGCGAATATCACGCTCGAACTCCGCCTCAGCCGTTCCAGGCTTCTGGAAGTAGTTCATATAGAAGCCCTCGCCTAATGCCGACCGTGCTGCTGTCAGCCTGCTTACTGGACCACGAGGGTAGTAGGGTACACTGAGCGCGATCACGCCGCGCACCCGGTCGGGCCGTAGGAGTGCCGTGTTCCAGGTAAGTGTAGCACCCCAATCATGTCCTGCCACGACCGCAGTTTCCTCGCCGAGCGCATCCATAAGACCTATCACATCGCCCACAAGGTGCAGTTGTGTGTAGTGCTCACTCTCGGCAGGGCGGTCAGTTTCGCCATAGCCACGCAGATCAGGTGCGACAACATGGTATCCAGCATCAGCTAATGTCGCAAATTGGTGTCGCCAGGAGTACCATAGCTCCGGGAAACCGTGAAGCAGCAGGACCAGCGGACCCGTACCTTGCTCAGCGATATGCATGTGGATGCCGTTCGTTTCGATAACGCGATGCGTAATCTGTGTCATATGTTTCCTCCTCGTAGCACGTTGTTAAAGAGAGTGCAAATGTCTTTCTGTTTCTCCAGCACTATCAGCATTTCAGCACCTTCATCCATCGTTGAAACAAGCACGTCACAAAATATCTTCATACTCGCTCCGGTCCTACCCATAGCGGCGTTACCGATACACTCAAAGAAGAAATCACGTCGGGTAATTGGAAGTCATGAGGACTTTGATAACAAAATTCTGGAGCAGGGCTGAGCACCATGTGTCGTTGCCAAAGACTTCCTCCCATGTGTTGCATTGTCGGTTCAAGTGTTTCATACAACGTTTCATATGTCATCCCTGAAGGCTTAGCAAACCAGCAGGTTACATGAGGTGCAATAGAATTCACGTCACCAGCTTGGAGCCGATACAAACCACCTATTCCCCCATCAGCCCTCTGTGCAACCTGATGATGTGGTTTCTTGCGGAACCCGCTCACGGCACCTTCGTTGAGTAGGTCAAGGGCACCTGAGTTTTCTACGATATACCAGTCCTCATACGTTTTCTCGCTTCTCCCTATCCAGGGAGCCTGCTCCAATACCAATACTCTTGAAGAAAGAAATCCATGTGGT
>CAXTWV010000007.1:0-2488 GCA_964248005.1 uncultured Ktedonobacteraceae bacterium
TTGGAACTGATGAATGAAGAGCGTCCTGTACGTGGGCGTGAAATGGATTGGCGACGTGTGAGTCGTGTCTATAAATATGTATTGTAGTATCCTTAGCAGACCGTCAGAAAATATAGGCTGAACTTCAGTCGTAGGTCGAGTATATATGAGTAAAATAGATACGTCAATCAATTTCAGAGAAGAGGAATAGTATGGCAAAGGTGACAACAGGTACGGGCGATACCGGCTATACAGGGCTGCTAGGAGATGAGCGTGTTGCCAAATATGATCCACGCCCTGATACATTCGGGACAGTTGATGAGGCCACATCAGCATTAGGGCTAGCACGTGCGATGGCGCAAGATCAAAAGGTCAAAGACATCATTTACCGTGTGCAACAAGAACTCTATTTATTGATGGGAGAATTGGCGACCACACCAGAAAACTATGAGAAGATGGGTCTACGAATGACAATTGAGCATGTGCAGCAACTTGAACAGATAGAGGAACAACTCAAGCAAGAAGTGGATATCCCGAACAAATTTATTATTCCTGGAGACACACTTGATGGAGCTGCGCTTGATCTTGCACGCACCATTATCCGTCGGGCAGAGCGTATGGCGGTCAAGTTGCTTCATGATGGTGTTATTGCGAACGTAGAAGTTGTACGCTATCTCAATCGCCTCTCCGACCTTATCTTTATTCTTGCCCGTTATATCGAAGTCAAATCTTCACTCGCCGAACTACCTCAATAATAAAATTTAAAATGGACAAATACGAACGGTAGGGACCGCTTTATCGCGTCCTTGTCGCCGTTCGAGATATTAGCAGGACGCGATAAAGCGGCCCTTACAGATAGATAAAACACCTTGATAGTACTACATGCCGTTTGTGATAGCCTTGTGTCTGGTACCCTACACATCTGGGCTGAGTCGTCCGAGACGACCAATACATCAACCTCTTCCAAACAGAGCCAAGCACAAGCTGAAAAAATGGTCACGCGAAAGCATCTGTTTACGCTTTCTCACGCAGACCTTCAAGAGGCACTAGGAGAAGCTGTTGGTTCTCCACTTCTCAAGAGCGCAGGTGCTGAGGTATTGTCTTTGCGCTTGCCTTCGACATCGAAAGCACCAGCACATTCGCCTGAATTGCTTGTTGATGAGCCATTAGAAGGTGCTATTAGTCTGAAATGGTGGGATGTTGAGACTCTCACGTTTGCGTCAGGTCTCGCGCTTGACATGCTGCTTGCGCTTCCCGAAAATCCGCCATTTGGCGTTGCTTACGGTAGTTCTCTACGCTTTTGGATGACGGTAGCGACATTTGCCTTTGAACTGATTACGAAGCAAGCCTACATTCCTACATTACAAGAGACGAAACAAGGGCGAACAGTCCTCTATCAAGCAATGTGGAAGGTGTTTCTCTCACAAGAAGACACCGAACGTTTGCATGTGCTGACCCAAGCAATGCCACCGCTATGCTGGTCCTTCATGCCGCCTGGGGAAAAGAAAATATCTTTATTCTATGAGGTAGTGCGGAAGTTTCTTGACCAGAGTATTGATGCCTTTGTGCGTGAAAGTGTGCAATCAAACATACTTGTGTCGAGTCGTGCTACTCGGAAAACCGCGACCTTGCCAGAACAATGGTTACGTGCGCTCTCATCAGAGAACACTACGCTCACGGGGTCGCCAGGAGAACTACAACAATTTTCCAAATCTCTTGCCGCATGGCTTGAGACACTACAACCTGTCACCGAGAATGCGCCATTTCGTACCTGTTTTCGCTTGGATACACCTGAAGCCGACGACCAAACGTGGCATATCAGCTTTCACCTTCAAGCAAACGATGATCGTAGTCTTCTTGTGCCAGCAGATGACGTATGGCAGGAACGCTCTGATACACTCACCTTTCTCAATCATAAATTCGAGAATCCGCAAGAGCGATTGTTGACCGATCTTGGTAGGGCATCACGCCTCTTTCCTGTGCTTGAAGAGAGTCTGAAAACGGCCCATCCACGTGCGTTGGCGTTGAATACGGAAGAGGCATACGCGTTTTTGCGTCAGTCAGCTCCCTTATTAGAGCAGAGCGGCTTTGGCGTGCTTGTGCCACCGTGGTGGTCAAAAAGCTCGTCACGTCTAAAAGTCAAATTGAAGCTCAAGCCTAAATCAGGTTCAGCCGTTTCACTAGGACTTGTCGGGCTTGACAGCATTGTCATGTATGATTGGAATGCCGCCGTTGGAGAGTCAGAACTGACAGAGGAAGAGTTTGCGCGTCTGGTTAACTTGAAGACACCGCTTGTGCAGGTACGTGGGCAGTGGGTAGAACTACGACCAGAAGAGATCGAAGCTGCAATCAGCTTCTTCCAAAAGAAACGCCGGCGCGGTGAGATGAAACTTGGTGAGGCTCTCGGACTTGGCCTCGGACAAGGCATGTCTGAAACCGGACTGCAAGTTGCAGAGGTCGAAGGCGAGGGTTGGGTCAACGAGTTACTCGATGGACTGAAACAAAATGT
>CAXTWV010000007.1:2588-40396 GCA_964248005.1 uncultured Ktedonobacteraceae bacterium
TGGCAGACGATATGGGCATGGGAAAGTGCTTGAGTAAAGATGCGCTGATTGCTGTAAATGGAACGCTGCAAAAAGCCGAGGATATTTGGCAGCAATACGCTGGAGAGGTAACTTCTGATGGCGTTGGCGATTGGGCTAATCCAACACAAGCAATGCTTGTCAATTCGATTGATGATACGACAGGAAAAATTGTACAAACATATATTAAGCACCTATATCGACAGCAGGTCTCTGAAAACCTTCGTACAATTCGATTGGAAGATGGGAACAATGTAACAATCACGGCTGCACACAAACTACTTACTGATAAAGGATGGACAAATAATCTTCATGTTGGTGATTATGTTGGTGAGTCGTTTGGCAGTAATACCAATGACGTTCAGTACTGTAGAATCAAAGCAGTCGAAGCTGTACAGTATAATGATTGGGTATACGACTTTGAAGTTGAGAAGCATCACAACTTTGTAGCTAATAATATCCTTTGTCATAACACTGTACAGCTTATCACGCTTCTGCTTCATGACCGTGAAAATAAACAAAAAGCTTCGTCACTACCTACGCTTCTCATTTGCCCCATGTCAATTGTGGGCAACTGGCAACGTGAATTACAGAAGTTCGCTCCATCGCTCAAGGTCATGGTGCATCATGGTATGGAACGACTATCGGGGCAAGCATTTGTCGATGAAGTCAAGAAGCATGATATAGTGGTTACGACGTACTCGCTTGCTCTGCGTGACAAAGAGCATTTGGCACCAATTACGTGGGAACAGGTGGTGATCGACGAGGCACAGAATATCAAAAACGAGTCGGCGAAACAGACACAGGCGATCAAGAAACTGGATGCAAACTATAAGATTGCGTTGACCGGAACGCCAGTCGAGAACCGTTTGTCTGAACTCTGGTCAATCATGGAATTTCTCAATCCTGGTTATCTTGGCTCTGGCACGGACTTTCACAAGAATTTCGCCATGCCCATCGAACGCTATCATAATGCTGAACGCGCGGACGCATTGAAACGCCTGACACAACCCTTTATTCTACGACGTTTGAAGACGGATAAAGACATTATTCAAGATTTGCCTGATAAGATGGAGATGAAGGTCTTTTGTAACCTGACACAAGAACAAGCCTCCTTGTATGAGGCCGTGGTCAAGGAGATGATGGAACGGATTGAAGAGGCCGATGGAATTGAGCGCAAGGGGCTGGTGTTAGCGACGCTAACAAAATTGAAGCAGGTATGTAACCATCCCGCGCATTTCATGAGTGATGGCAGTCGCTTAGAGCTTCGTTCAGGCAAGCTTAATCGGTTGGAAGAAATGCTGGAAGAGGTTCTAGCTGCTGGCGACAAGGCATTGATCTTCACACAGTTTGCCGAGATGGGTGGCCTGTTACGTACAGAATTGCAAGAGCGTTTGGGGCGCGAGGTTCTGTTTTTGCACGGAGGGACGCAGAAAAAGCAACGTGACATCATGGTCCAGCGTTTCCAGGAGGAACGGCGCGGTTCACCATTGTTCATTTTATCGCTCAAAGCGGGCGGTGTTGGCCTGAATCTCACGGCAGCAAACCACGTTTTCCACTTTGATCGTTGGTGGAATCCTGCCGTAGAAAATCAAGCGACCGATAGAGCGTTTCGTATCGGACAAAAGAAGAATGTACAGGTGCATAAATTTGTGTGTGTTGGCACGTTGGAAGAACGTATCGATCAGATGATTGAGCAGAAAAAAGAGCTTGCCGAAAGTATCGTCGGCAATGGCGAAAACTGGCTGACCGAGATGTCAACTTCTCAACTCAAGGAATTGTTTGCATTGAGCCGTGAGGCAGTAGGAGAGTAGTGTTATGGGTAGACGATGGCGTGGTGGCTATGATGATTTTGAATGGGATTACTATTCCGAAAATAGACCGCGTAAGACTGAGGGAGGCATCAAGGCCAAAAGTGAACGCGGTGCAATTGGCGAAACGTGGTGGTCGAAACGTTGGGTGCAGGCACTAGAGTCGCTTGGTATGGGAACACGCCTCACACGCGGACGTTCTTATGCTCGTCAAGGGCAGGTGCTATCAATCGAGATCGAGTCAGGGCTGGTCAAGGCAAAAGTGCAGGGATCGATGCAAAAGCCATACGACATCAAGATACGCTTGCATCCACTCTCTAAACGCGATTGGCAAGAGGTCACAACCGCAATGGCCTCACAAGCACTCTTTGCCGCGAAACTGCTGGCAGGTGAGATGCCCAAAAACATCGAAGAAGCCTTCGATAGTGTCAACGTGTCGCTCTTTCCTGAGTTAGAGGAAGACTTGCAAACAAGTTGTTCTTGTCCTGACTGGGCCAACCCCTGCAAACACATTGCCGCCGTCTACTACATCCTTGCCGAACGCTTTGATGAAGACCCTTTCCTGCTCTTCAAACTGCGTGGACGCGACAAAGACGCAATTATCGCCGCCCTACGAGAAAAGCGCGTCTCAACGCTTGACACAAAAAGCAAGGAAGACAAGGCCACGACAAGTAGAAATGGACAACGTGAAGAAGTTCAGCAAGAAGAGGCAACCATTCGCCTCGAAGATATGCTAAGTACCTTCTGGCAAGCAGGAGAAGCCCTCAATACCTTTGCCGTCAATCCAGGCTCACCCGATGTTGACAATGCCCTTCTCAAAAGGTTAGGCGATGCTCCTTTCATGAGTGAAGGGAAGAATGTCGCGAAGGCACTTGAAAAGGCATATGATGTAGTGCATTCCGCAGTCTTGCGCAAGAATGCATGACTTTGAACTGACCTCCGAAGCTTGCTGAACAGCAGTATAGTTCAAATAATGCATAGATTACACAAGAATTTTTTACGGTAAAGAGGGTGTTTTAAAGGATAGGCATTTATAGTAAGTTAAACAGTTTTTCTTGACATCGCAGTGTTTTCATGGTTAAAATAAGGTTTGTTATGAAAGTGAAGACACATCTTGTAAGAAAAACGTCTTCACGCATTGTTTTGTATGAAGAAAGTAAAAAGGTATAAATGGTATTTGAGGTGGATTCAGGACAAAGCTTGCTAAATGAGGCAAATGCATTTCTTGATTTATTTCATTCCGAGCAGGCTTTACCTCTTCCTATTCAGAGACGCTTCATTGAAGTAGTTACCGCAATTAAGCAGTACGGAACATATACTCATACCCTGGAAGAGCTTGTTTTTGGTGCAAGGGTAGCTTGGCGAAATAGCTCGCGCTGTATTGGGCGTCTCCATTGGCAATCTCTTTTAGTACGAGATATGCGAGGTCTCTCAACAGCTAAAGAAATCTTTGATGCACTGGTAGAACATATACAGCTTGCGACGAATGGAGGGAGAATAAAGTCCGTTATCACTCTCTTTGCTCCTAAACACCCTGAGAAGGCTGGAATACGAATATGGAACTCTCAACTTATCCGTTACGCAGGTTACCAGCAAGCTGATGGGACGATTCTTGGTGATCCCCTCCATAGGGAATTCACCGATATCGCTCTTCGTATGGGCTGGAAGCGAGAAAAGAAAACTCCGTTTGATGTCCTTCCTATTATTCTTCAATTGCCCGGTCAGGCACCTCAACTTTTTGAATTACCAGGAGATGTAGTCAAGGAAGTTCCTCTCTCTCATCCAGATTTTCCGTGGTTCGATGATTTACAGCTGAAATGGCATGTTCTTCCTGTCATTTCAGACATGCGTTTAGAGATTGGTGGTATTTCTTATACATCGGCCCCTTTCAATGGGTGGTATATGGGAACTGAAGTTGGCGCACGGAACTTAGCAGATATCAAGCGGTACAACGTACTTCCCATAATTGCAAAACGAATGGGTCTCGATCTTCGTTATGAAAGGAGTTTGTGGAGAGATCAGGCTATGGTTGAGTTAAACAAAGCAGTGTTGCATTCTTTTGTGACACATGGCATAACTGTAGTGGATCATCACACAGCATCCAAACAATTCATTGTGCACGAAGAAAATGAGCTTCGTGCAGGCCGATGTGTACCTGCGGATTGGGGTTGGCTTGTTCCCCCATTATCTGGTTCTTTGTCGCCTATCTTCCACCGAAGGTATGTGGAAGCTTCCATTAAACCGAACTTTTTTTATCAGCCAAGCCCTTATTGTGCGTAAAAGGGCTATTAAATAGGTAGATTGTAGGTGAGCTATATGCATGGTTTAATCTTTGTAACCTGGGAGGGGTTTTTAGCTGAAAACTTTGGGAGTACATTCCTAAACACCTATAGAGCAGCTATTGGAGAGACTTCGCAAACCGCTCCTCTTGCCACACGCATGTATGATGATGCAACACTCCTCGCGGGAGTTGGAGCAGCGTGTCAACTGACAAAACTTTCTGTTGATGTGATGTTGCGCAAATATGGGCAATACTTCATCATGAATGGGCTAACCTCTTACAGGTGTGCATATCTGCTTAATCAAGTGACTAGTGGACGTGATTTGCTCTTAATGATGCGAAAGGCTCATGGACAAATGCGACTATCACCGGATGCTATGAAACCTCCTCTTTTTGAATACGAAGCCATTTCTTCCACGTCTCCTAAATTCACAATCATCTATAAGAGTGAACGCAACCTTTGCTCTTTGCTTGTAGGCGCAATCGAAGGAGCTGCTATGCGCTATGGAGAGCAGGTTCAACTCGTAGAACAAAGCTGCATGAAGAACGGAAGTGCTACGTGTCGCTTTGAAGTATTATTTTCCAAATCGTCACAGCAACTTGAAACTCCACAGCAAGAGGAGAGACATAAACAAAAACACCTCTTCTCGAATCAGGTTCTGGCAATTTTGCCTCCTTCTAATGGCTATACACTGCTCGAAGTTCAGCGGATTATGCAGAGACAAGGGAAAACGTCCATTGAGTATCTCCGACCCAGTTTTATTTTAGAGGCACTCCAATCTTTACTTCATGCAGGTTTAGTTGCAAGTACAGGCAGTGCTGGTGATCCAATGGATATTCGGAGATACTGGCGCATGCCTCTACAATAAGTGCATTGATAGCTTCTTTGTAATCACGTTACAGTCCATAGAGGAAAATGTGTGTTTTCCGCAAAATGTGAGCTATTTCACTGTTTTTTTGTGCATTTCCCTGCATACTTATGAAGAGAGCGTTTTTGTCTCTATGCTAATGGTGCGTTTCCCCTTCCTGAGCGAGACAAAACGACCCTTTTGAGCATTGATAGTAGTACGAGACCTACATTCAGCACGCTGCTGGATAACGATGGGATCACATGAACGCAGTGGAAGACGAATCTCAGTTGACTCTTGAAGCCTCACAGGGATCGATAGAGGCATTTGAGAAGCTAGTATTGCAGTATGAGCCACGTGTCAGACGTATGCTCTATGGGTTAACACAAGACGTGCAGCTCACGCAAGACCTTTGCCAGGAGACATTTCTCGCGGCATATAAGGCGTTGCCTCGCATGGATGGAAAAACGCTGCATTTCGCGCCGTGGCTCTATCGGATTGCGCTTAATCAAGTTCGTAGCGAATGGCGGCGGCGCAAGCATGTGCTGGTGATTCCATTTTCTACGCCCCCCGGAGGTGGCGATGAGGAATTTGACGAGGCTAACCAGGACTTTATGGTGAGCGACGTACACTTTGAAGAGAGCATTGTCGAACGCGACCTTGTGCAACGCGTCCTTGCCCAGCTTCCTCCTGCCTCCGCGATGTGCCTCATACTCGATGCTGAAGGTTTCTCGTATAATGAGATTGCGGAGACAATGCAAGACACGCTCTCCGCGGTACGGAGTAGATTGGCCCGTGCCCGCCAATCATTCCAACGTATTTATGCAGGACTCGATCAGGAAGGACGCAGATGAAGGACGATGTTCAGGAGACAGGCGACAGGCTTCCTCCACGCCAAGCCTTGCGTGCCATTCTTGATGAGGGTGAGCAGAAGGTTCCCTCGACAACTGCAAACATCATGGCGGCTATTCGACGGGAGCAGCAAACAGCACAAAACGTGGCTGCTAGTAGCGTTCCTGATGCTAAGGATACATCATCCACTGCACCATTTCCACAGGTGCGCGTGATCGAAACACCACGACCAAAACGGTCAAAACGAGTGCTCTATAACGCACTGGCTCTTATTGCTGTAGCTGCTGCGCTTATCGCTTCTTTTGGACTTCTAAGCTTTCTCGTACCACATAACTCTGGTAGCATGGGTACCGCTACCGGCGCAAGTTCGAGTACTAACTCTTCCGCAAATACAGGACCGCAATATGCACCGTCTGTTCCTGCTACAACTAGCACATGGTCTGCCGTGATTATGACATACAGAATGAATAGCATGACGATCATTGCTAATTATAATCCTGTCACTTCAACCTTCATGACAATCGTATCATCACCATATGCAGATACGATTGTGGATGGTGTTTCGCACGATGGACACGAGGTGCTCTATTCTATCTATGATGGCTCCAAAACATCCTATTATATTTATCCACAAGCCATCACAAATGCCATATTTACGACACCAGATAAGAGCCGTTCTGCTATTTGGAGTACTGATAATCGCACGCTCTTTATCAGTACCGCCAAAGGGATTATGTTGGTAGATGTACAAACTCATGCCGTAAAACTACTGTTCCCAACACTTCTCTCGGTAACATTGCTGAACTACCGTGACGACGGCTATTTGTACTTCGTGAAAGGCGATACTCGGCAGGCATACGCGACGGAAGGTACATTCAATCGCATCAATATCAACCAGGGAAACTCCCAACAAATCACGCCATGTGTTCGTGGCACCAATTTCTGGCTAAGCCCCAGTGGAGCAACGGTGTACTACAACTGTCCCGATCAGAACGCCAATACTCTCTATGCCGTGAAAAGTGATGGCACAAATCCTCATGTGTTCCGTTCGCAGGCAGGAAATATCGTTGGCTATGCGGAAGATGGTTCACCGTTAACACTGGTGAATGTAAACGGGAAATATCAAGTTGTGCAACTCGATACGCAATCAATACAGGATACCGTATTGGTACAAGATGTTGCACCACAGGCTACAACTCTCACAGCAGATAATGTTGCTGTTGCTCCGTTAGGACCTACGCTTGTAGCAAAGGCCACCTATAGCCGAAATGGTCAGGCTGCATATGAGCAGTTCTGGTATAGTAATCTGACTACAGGTAACAATCAGGCTTTTTCCTCGCCACGAGGTGCCACTATGTCACAGGTAATTGGTTGGGATAAACTGCAAGTTTTAGGAGGAACGTCACCGACCTCACCATAGAACCAATACTTTTCCAACAAATCCCTTTTCAAGCCAAATAACTTTCTATAACTCTTTATTTTATAACCAATCGGTTTCCTCGTATATACACTAGTGATACACGAGGTTAGAGAAAAGAAGAGGAGAACACAATGAATCCAATACAAGCCTTTATTGGGCAAGAGATGTTCTGGGAAAACACGGCACTATTCGCGAGTAAATACGAGCTTGTAGCGAACAACGAGGTGTTGGCAACCCTCGATGTGGGTAACTGGAGTAACGACGCCACCGCAGAGGCAGCGGAGGGGAGTGTTACGATTGAAAGTCGTGGTTTCTTTGGAAAGACATATCATGTCCTTTCAGGAGACAATGAAATTGCTGTGTTTACTCCTGACTGGGGTAACAGAGGCGCCCTACAATTCGTTGACGGGCGGCAACTCTACTGGGACCATGCTGGCTTCTTCAATGGTGAGTATGTGTGGAAGGACGCTTCTGACAATCCGCTACTACATTTCCAGTCATCCTTCGGTGTGAGTAAACTATATGTGGTTATTGAGCCTCTTGCCACAGACATTCCAGAACTCTCACTTCTGGCAATTCTTGGTAGATATTTAGAGAAACTTCACCAACGCAGGAACGCTGCAACCATCGCTGCAATCCAGTAGTTGATAGAAACAACATTTTTCCAACAGGATATGTATTCTTCTGAGACTCATTAGAGAAGACGAGTAGTTTTGAGGAGCTGACCTGTACGGAAACGTTCGAGTGCGAATGGTTCTATTGGATACGTTGAGCTTGCACCATCCAAAACAAGTTCGGTCAGAAGTTTTGCCGCCATCGGCGCATGCATAAAACCGTGTCCTGAAAACCCGCACGCACACAGAAACCCTTCAACCTTAGTCTTCCCCAGTATTGGATGCTCGTCGGGTGTCATCTCGTAAAGACCAGACCATACCTGAGCGATAGGGATAGAAGCCAGTGCTGAACAACGATGCTGCATCTGCTGTTGTAGTGTATTGTGCCAGAAGTCGTTATCAATCGAAAGCTCGAATGCATCTGGCGTCAAAGGAAGCTGCTGATTTCGTAGTTTCTCTTCGTCAAAAGGCAGTGGAGATGTTACAAGTAGACGGTCGGCACGGCGTCGGAAATGAAAACCTGTACTAAGATCAACAACCATCGGCACGGTATCGGGCATTCCTGTATAGGGTTCAGTTAGATAAAGTTGGCGGCGTACTGGATACACGGGGAGATCAACGATGCCAGCTAAACGAGCTATCAGTGCTGCATACGCTCCTGTTGCGTTGATTACTATATGAGTATGAATAGTCTCTTGTGCGGTCTGCACCGCTTGAACTTTTCCATGCTCAACCGTAATGCCAATAACTGGTGCATGTTCGTAGACGCGAATACCTCGCACCATTGCTGCCCGTACTAATGCGCGTGTCATCGCTCCAGGATCGCTATAGCCATCCGTTGAGCAGTAGGTCGCACCGACCACATCATCTACACATAGCTGAGGAACATGTTGTGTCACCTCTTTTCGGCTTAGTAGTTGTGTTGGCACTCCTAATGCTCGTTGTAGCATGACGTGTTGCTGCATCGCTTGCCAACTTGCTTCGTTCGTGACAAGAAAGAGATAGCCGTGCTGGTAGAAGTGTGGACGCGGAATGTCAACATCTAACTCTCGTGTAAACTGTTCATAAAACCGCACACTTTCAACAGAAAAACGAATATCACGTTCGTCTGCGAATTGTTGCCGAATACCGCCAGTTGCACGACCACTAGACCCCGAAGCGATAGTATCACGCTCAAGTAGCACGACATTGCTCATGCCTCGTTGTGCTACTTGATAGGCGATACTTGCACCAATGATGCCACCACCGATGATGACAATATCCGCCGTCACCATGCGTCTTTACTGTTCCTCATAGCGAACAACGGCAACAGTGAAGCCATCGGTATAGTCGTCGTCCATCGCGAAAGCGAGTGATTGAAGACGCGGATTGTGGGCAACATTCCAGTTATACTGCGCGACCGCTTTTTCTACCTCCGTTGTCACCTGCGCGGGGTCATGGAGCCTCTCACCATTGCGAATAGTATTGTCAGCGACGATAATACTTCCTGGTCGTGTGAGGCGTAATGCCCATTCAAGATACTGGGGATATGGAGGCTTGTCAGCGTCGATGAATACAAGGTCAAAAGGTGCTTCACTTGTAAGCGTTGGAAGTGTATCAAGTGCCTTGCCGACACGTACTTCTGTCCGGTCGCCCAAACCCGCATGCGCAAAAGAATTGCGTACAACTTCGGCGTGCTTTGGGTCTATCTCTAATGTAAGCAAGCGACCACCTATCGGGAGTGCGCGAGCGAGCCAGATACCACTATAGCCAGCAAGAGAGCCAATCTCCAGAATGTTGCGTGCATTGCACATAGTCGCGAGCAACTGCAAAAACTTCCCTTGAATAGGAGAAATTTGAATTGGTGGAAGTCCTGCTGCATTTGCGGCTGCGAGGGCATTCAGTAATCCTTCATCATCTAGGGCAAAAAGTTGTGTGATACTCTGCTCTACGAGGTGACGCGTGTGAGCTTGCTGCTGTAATGTTACGAGTGATTCATCAGCCATGATTTAAACAACACTTTCTTGTACTAACACTGTATATTGTGAGATTACAAGGTCTGTCCATGAGAAGTCAATAGTTGCATGTGCAGTGTTGAAGATTGTACGAGCTTCATGCAAGAAATCCATGCCGCGCTGATACACAAAATGTTCTTTTTCTTGTAGTGTCTCTTCTGCTACCAAACTGCGTTGTACAAGTGATAGGCCATACCCATGCAACGTTCTCGCATAATCCAGACGCAGTCCTTGCTCATGAAATACCTTGCGAGCTTGTTCAAAGTACGTATCGGCTTCATCATAGTTTTTCTGCTCCGAAAGGATACGCCCCAGGAGTTGTTGAGCGCGTCCAATCACTCGTAATGTCTCCTGTGTTTGGGCTTTTTGCAACGTCTGTAAGGCTATCTGTTGAGCTGTAGTCAAATCATTATGTAAGAAGTAGACCGTCGCAAGCAGAAGTTTGCAGTCAATAATGATTTCCATTTCCACATCTTCTTGTGAGATGGCGCGTTGCAATGTAGATTTCGCACGCCGAAGCAGGCGTTGGCAATCGGCTACTGATTGATCACGGGTTTCACGCTCCAACGGTTGTAGCTTGCAAGCTATGATAGCTTCGACAGTGCGTAAATCGCCAAGGCCCACGAGGGCAAAACGGATGCAGCGTGAGTTTTTGATGGTACGCCCAACGCGAATCGCACGGTGCAAGTTTATGGCGGCTTCATGCAAATAGCCCAAGTCCTGCTGTACATCCGCTAAAAGAACCGAACACCAGCTAACATGCTCACGATCATTGATACGCTCTGCTAACGCAAGACTGCGTTTATACCATGCTTCAGCCTCAAGCAAGTCGCCTGAATGATTAGCAACATCACCGAGATTACCGGTGACAAACGCAATATTTGGCAAGTCGCCGGAGCGTTCTGCAAGGTCAAGGGCACGGTTGAGGAATGTACGGGCTTGAGCATGTTCACTTTTCATCGTGAAAACAGCCCCAAGATTGCCACATACGCGCACAATTTCGGAAATGCGTTCTTGTTGTTCATATTCTGTCAAGGCAAGGCTCATATAACGCTGTGCCTCGTTTGCATGTCCTACACTCGCTTCTATAACGCCAAGTTGTTCATATGCATTTGCCAAGTCTGTTGCATCTCCGCTTGAAGCCCTCTCTGTCTTTGTTTGTCTATGAGGTATCGTATAGTGTTTCTGTGTCGTCTGCTTTTCTTCACGACTCAATGAGAGAAACGAAGTGGGATGCTCTGGCGTCGTTCGCTGAACGAACTGTTCAAGCATTGCTAGTGCCTCTTCTGAATAACGACGTGCCTCTTGATAGTTGCCCTCATAACGCAAAATATCGCCTGTCGCGAGATGAAGACATGCCCAGGCCGCGCAAGTCGTTTCATCGGCTTGACGTAGAACTTCTTTTCCTCTCTGGCATCCTTCATGCGCTTTATCATATGTTCCTATTGCCTTCCAGCTAAACACAATCTCGCGCCAGAGCAAGGCTTGTATTTGCGCTTCTTGTTTGTCGCGTATCTCTTCATTCCCATCCGGTGTATTTATGTGCTCTTTAAATATTTTACTGGTCCGTAGCGCAAGAACGGTCTCATAAAGAGCGCGTGCATCTTCAAAGTTCCCCAGGATGAAACTGCACTCTGCTGCTAATTCAAGGAGACGACAGAGACGGAGTAGATCGTGAGTATTCATTGAAGGATGTATTGAGAGAGACGTTATAATGTGTTGCACGAGTACAGAAACGCTTGCATTCTCGGTACTGTTGGCACCAACAATGGTGAGGAGTGCTTGCAAGTAGTAGTACTGCGCTTCAGAGTACGCTGTAAGCGAATATGCTTGATTTCCTGCAAGCTCAGCATAATACGCGATGTCTTGTGTATCGCCTCCACCTTTACGAAGGTGATGAAAAACGGCTGCTGCGACCTTTGCCTGTGTCACTACCGATTGCGTGGCTTTAATCGCATCGGCTGCGCGTCTGTGGAGTTGTGTGCGACGTGCAGCCGAGAGACGATCATACAGGTGGCTGACAATTATTGGATGCCAGAAATGATAGAGAATGTGTGCTCCCGTTCCCTCTTCTGTCACTAAGCCTTCACGCAGAACTTCGTCCAGTAAATCAAGTATCGTGTCTTCTGAATACTCATTCGTCATAGCCAGCAGTTGCCGTAACTCGAAAGAGCCGCCGAGAACGGCAGCTTTTCCCAGGAGTGTCTGACAATCGGTACTGAGCCGACGTAAACGCCGCTCTAAAAGAGCTGTCACCGCATCTGGCAATGAGTGACGTTGAAGGTGGTCGGTATCTGCTTGCGCACCAACATAACGCGCAAGCTCTTCCGCGAAAAAAGGATTACCGGCAGCCTGTATCTGAATACTCTCTATAACCTCTTGCGGAAGATAAGAAACGAGTACACCAATTTGAGATTGTGTAAGTGGTTGTACTGCAAGTGCGACAATAGCTTGCTCACGTCGAAGCTCATCAACGAGCCTGCGTAACTTGTGGAATGGCATTACCTCACTATCGCGACAGGTACTCACTAACAAAACACGTTGTTCTTGTAAATGATGTGTAAGGTATGTTAAGAGTTCTATACTACTATCATCAGCCCAATGCAAATCATCAAGAACGAGGAGCAATGGATGCTGTGTACTCAGCGTTGTGAGGAGTCCAAGTATAGCTTCCCAGAGAAAGAGTCGGTCCTGTTCACGTGAAAGCGCGAGTTGGTTGTATGCAGATGGAGTATGTAGAGAAACCTCTGGAAGCAGCATACTTAAGCGTTCCAGCTGAATGGAGAGCGGAAGCAGTGCAGGATTCGTCTGTACAGTGGGAATCATGGAGATTTCGGTTAGGTGCGTTTCGCTCTTGAGCGTCGTACTTTGTATGAGTGTACGCACAATTTCTATCCATGCGTGATAGGCAATAGTGCTTTCTTGCTCATATGCTCTGCTCCACACTACCGCCCAGCCGTGTAGAGAAGCTTCACTACTTAACTCTTCTGCAAGTCGTGTTTTCCCAATACCTGATTCGCCTGTGAGCAACAAAAAGTGTGGTTGTTTCGCTCCTGTTCCTGATAGAGATGCTTCAGGAGCTTGTTGGAAAGCTAGTTCTTGATGAGCTTCTCGCTGTTGACGCGGACGAAGTGGCGGTGATGACTCTAATGCATACAACAGTTGATACATCGTCTGCTGCTCACGTTTTCGTCCTACAAGTGGGCTTTGATTCTGACGCCCTAACTGAAATAGTGGACGTATAAATGTAAAATCCTGGCTCGTTTCACGAAGTCGGGGCGTATCTATCGAGTGCTGCGACAATAGTTCTTGTTGCTGTACCGTTTGCGATTTGACACTAGCTGGAACACTTCCCTTACGCAGTGCTTCATATAAAGCACGCGTTTCTGGAAGAGGTTCGCTCTCATATTCACGCTGCATCATTGTGACATGCTGACGGTAGACATGCAGTGCCTCACCGCGTCGGTCTAGTTGTGTAAGGAGACGCATGAGACCTTGTAAAGCCGTTTCGTTGGTAGGGTCTGCGACGCGTAGACGATCAAGTGTTTCGATAGCACTCATGAAAGCACCACGCTGAGTACGAAGCTCGGCAAGTTGTAGCAAAAGACCAACCCAACGTCGCTGTAGTGCATCTCGTCGGTGTGCCGCCCACTCCGAGTATAATTCCTCAAGTAAGTAGCCCCCATTATAGAAAGACTCAGCCTCTTCGAGCAAATGCTCTACCTGTTCTGGCTGCGTTTGCATATCAAGGGCGTCAGCTTCTCTGAGCACGTTTTCAAATGCTTCGACATCGACCCACAGAGCTGTATTATCGGCAAGTTCGAGTATATCGCGTTCGAGACGTAACATTCGGGAGGTTGCTGGTCGTGCAAGTTCAGGCTCTAAGATTTGACGTAGTTCATGAACCGCACCATTGAGACGGTTCGACGCTATAGTGACATCAAGGTCAGGCCATAATTGTTCCATCGCCTGCTCTCGCCCTAGACGGCGCGTAGGCGTACTTAAAAGGCAACCAAGAAGGGCACGTGCGCGTCGTCGTTGCCAGATACTATTATCTACTACCTTCCACTCATTTTTGACGTTGCGCTCAACACGAAACTGGCCCAGGAGATAGACACGCAGGACAGGAGTTGTATCAAGAGTCTTCCCTGCTGGTGCTGTCTCTTGTGCCGTCTCGCTCATAGCTTCGCGTGCTAGTACAATCTCTGGTGGAAGAGATACACCGATATATTTGCTTACAGTACGCCCTTTTTCACTCCAATAGGCGTACCAGTACGGCCCATGTCCCTCACCGTCCCTGCATTTACGGCATCGCTGCTTCCCACATCGGGTAAATTGTTGGCGATACGTGATTTTGCTCTGCATTACTTTCTTATCTGTCTGCTCTTTACATTGAAAAGAAAAAGATATATGCGAAAGGTAGAAGTATAACGCGTCCTTCATAAGAAGTTGCTGTAATCTTACATAAGACTTATCTTAATTATAACCAAGAACGGGTTGTATAACAATCAGATAGCCAAATTTGCTTACGTTGCCTCTGATTTTGGATGCGCTTACTTGACAGAATATGAAAACACTCTATTGACAGTTCTCTCTCGATTACGTATAATCGGCCCATCCATTTGTATAAACGCTACCCTTGCTATAGAGCGGTGCTATACCATCAAGTCTTTACATATTGTGGACAACAAAGATGAGTATACCTTCTAAAGAAAATCTGAGCAATTCGTGAGTGAAATGGTGAGATTTATTTTGAAAGTGACGTAGTAACACCATAAGAGGGATAAGTTCTTCACAAGGCCGTCTTGTGAGGTACCCTTTCAGAAAAAGGTCCTGAATTCGTATTTCGGTATCCTTAAGGAGGCTGTCTACATCATGCAAAGACGTTTGTCACGTATTTTCGCCCTCATACTGGGCATTCCATTGCTACTAGCAATGCTAGCAGCATGTGGCTCTGGAACTACCACCACAGGTACAACAAGTGGTAATAGTGGTAGTACCAAAGGCTCAACAATCATCAAGATTGCATCAGACTATCCTGTAAGCGGAAAGGATGAAAGTGCTGGTAAACCTGCTGAGAACGGTGCTCACTTAGCGGTTGACGAAGCAAATAGTTCAAATTTTCTTCCTGGTTATAAGTTTCAGTTTGTAGCGACAGACGATGTTGGTCCAGCTGGAACCCATGATGGCGCGACAGGTCAAAAACATGTGACCGACCTCATCGGTGACGCGCTGGTTGCTGGTATAGATGGACCTCTAAACAGTAGCGTGGCAGTCTCAGAACTTCCAGTCGCAAATCAGGCTCCTATCGCTATTATTAGTCCTGCGAACACAAACGACTGTCTGACACAGAACGATCCAGCTTCTGAGTGTGGTGCGAACGGCAAACTCGACACCTATCGTCCTACAGGTAAAGTGACCTACTTCCGCATTGCTACACTGGACAAGTTTCAGGGTGCTGCACTTGCTGACTTCTCTGCTAAGACAAAGGGTTACAAGAAGGCGTATGTCATTGATGATACCGAAACCTATGGTGTGGGTATTGCAACATCATTCATCACTGAATGGAAGAAGCTCGGATTGACTGTCATTGATCGTAAGAGCGTGGCACCAACCACCACTTCTTATGTGAACATCCTCACTCAGATTGCTTCAACCAATCCTGATGTCATTTTCTTCGGTGGCAATGACTCAACAGGTGGCACGTTGATTCGTCAACAAATGCAGCAACTTGCTGCTTTGAAGAACACGCCTTTTGTTGCTGGTGATGGTACTCAAACGAGCGCTTTTTCTCGCACCATTGGCAATACTGGCGGTCCTGTCTTTACCTCTGTTGCGGCTGTCAATCCAGCAGTACTTGGTGGAGTTGCAACAACGTTCATCAGTGCATATAGCGCAAAGTATGGTGCAAACAACATTTCTTCCTATAGTGGTGGTGCATATGACTGTGCAAAGATCATTATGCAGGCAGTCAAGACCGCTATTGGGAAAGGTGTGAACACTCCGAAAGACTCAAACGATGCAGCTCAGGCAAAGGTATTCCGTCAAGCGGTTATCGATGCTATTCAAGCGACCGACTACACAGGCGTTACTGGTCATCACACCTTTGATAAAAATGGCGATACCACAAATAGAGTTATCTCCATTTACACCATTGCACCCGATGTGAACGTTGGTGACGGCTGGAAGTTCCTTACACAGTTGAATGTCGGAAGCTAACCCTAAGGTTTTATCAGGCGACGTGCTTGATACGCTGTCGATATTCTAGCCTATAGTTGCAGGGGTGGCTTACAGATACTTTCTGTATGACTACCCCTTGCTTGCTATCTCTTATTTTTGTGCTCTATTCTGCACAGCGTTCTTTTTATTTGTGCTCTGGAAGGTGGGTATCCACTCTATGTCATTAGCTCTTGTACTGCAACTCCTCGTTGCTGGGCTGGCTGCTGGAGCAATCTATTCGCTTATTGCTCTGGGATACACGATGGTTTATGGCATTATCGAATTGATTAATTTTGCTCATGGCGATGTTTTTATGCTTGGCTCTTTTTTCTCCATTACCATCTTAAGTTTTCTTGGTGTTAGTGCTGCAACACGACCTACGGGTATTGCATTAGTTGGTATTCTTCTTCTCACTGCGCTTGGGGCCATGTTGCTCTGTGCAGTGCTTGGTGTTGTGATTGAACGTGTCGCATATCGTCCTCTACGTAATGCCCCTCGTCTGGCTCCTTTGATTTCCGCTATCGGCGTCTCTTTGATCCTAGAGGATATTGGAAAGCTTTGGAAGGGCAACACCAACGTTTCATTTCCTCAAATTTTTCCTTTAGTCTATTTTCAGGTCGGACCAGTAAGCATTCGTAGTATTGATTTATTTGTGTTTGTTGTCGCTGTTCTTCTCATGATTGCGCTCCAATTTCTGATTAATCGCACGCGTATCGGTCGTGCCATGCGAGCTGTAGCTCAAGACCGCGAAGCGGCTGCACTGATGGGTGTAAATGTAGACCGCATCATTTCGTTCACATTTTTTGTTGGTGCTGCGCTTGCAGGTGCAGCAGGTTTCATTTACGGTTTACAATTTGGAAGCACGATTTTCACCATTGGTTTTAACCTGGGCCTATTCGCTTTCACAGCAGCCGTATTAGGTGGCATCGGCAATATTGTTGGTGCGATGGTTGGAGGCGTTCTTCTTGGAGTCATTGAAGCATTTACAACGCTCGTTCCCGATACTATACTCCCGAATGGTGGTAGTGCATGGGCAAGAGCGATTATCTTTGGTATTCTCATTTTAATCCTCGTCTTTCGTCCTTCCGGCTTGTTTGGACAAAACACACCAGAAAAAGTGTAAAGAAAATGTATTCGCTTGAATAAGTATCTCTATACCTTTTGAAATGAGGTAGTAAACAGTGGCACTAGCAATAAATTCTCGTAAACTTCTCCCGACAGGTGACATGCGCAGCCTTCTCATAAAGTGGATTGTTGGGCTGTTAGTCCCCGTCGCAGTGTTTACATTTGTATGGAGCGGTGAACAGATCACTAACAATGTGCTCCTCGGTATTTTCTCTCCTGCATCCACAACATTTGACACCGCTACAGTGATTCAAAATGCTATTTTCATTGTTGTCTTTTATGCAACAATTATTGCGCTTGCTGGCTATCTAGTTGCCGCCGATAGTGGGCATCGTGGAGCCTTAGAGGTTTGGATTGATATCCTCGTCTTTGCGTTAGTTCCTCTCTTACTCTTTATCATCCTCGGCAATCTTATCATTGGCTTAGCTGCTTGTGCGGTTATTTGGCCTATCTACTTCTTTATAAGAGGACGAGTACGCAAGGCACGAAACTACACTCCGCCAACGCCATTAGCAAATTTAAGCGTGCTTGACATTGAGAAACAGTCCTTACTAGTGTCTCGTGCTCGGCTCGGTGGCTTCTGGTTCGCAACATCATTTGCTGTTGTCTGGCTAATTGCTGACATCATCTTTTACGCAAGTGGCGCACTTCCTACAATCCTTCTTATCTGGGCTGTTGTTCGTACATTGCTACTCCCCGTTGCAGGTTACTTTTTAGGGCAGCTAGGAGGTCGGTTCGCATTACGTAGTACCATCACACCGAAAACAAATACAGTTGCAGGCATTGAAGGCAATGGAGTAACAGGTCCTGCGGCTCGTGTAAGTAGACGAAAACAATTAGCGCAACTTTCTACAGTGCGTGCTACAGAGGAAGCAAGAGACCTGGTTCCTAACGACCTGCCATTGCGTAGTAGAGGCGCGCAGCGTTTTTATCTCACACTCCTCGCGGTTTTTGTTCTATTCTATCCAGCTATCGACCCTATTCTGTTTGGCTTTGGCTCGGCTGGTCGTCTGTCAGGCTACGGTGATTTGGGTTACTACATCATTCTCGCACTTGGTCTCAATATAGTCGTTGGTTTCGCTGGCTTGCTAGACCTTGGATATGTCGCATTCTTTGCCATTGGCTCATACACATGGGGACTCATCGGCTCAACGCAACTTGAGCAAGTGCTCGGCATTATTGTGAAGCCGACTATTTGGCCTTACTTCTTCTGGCCTATGTTGATCATTGGCGCACTCATTGCAGCCTTGTGGGGCGTTGTTCTTGGTGCTCCTACGCTACGTCTACGCGGCGACTACTTGGCAATTGTCACACTTGGCTTTGGTGAGATCGTGCCTATCATTTTCCTAAACCTGCCGAAGATCACAAATGGCCCAAATGGTATTGTTGGCGTGTTCCCACCTAAATTGTTTGGGTTTGATTGGAATAGCTTCACTCCCATTCCCTTTTACTACCTGATTCTTGCTTTAATCGCACTGTGTATTTTTGCAAACGTCCGATTACGAGACTCACGCTTAGGTCGTGCATGGGTTGCTATCCGTGAAGATGAAATCGCGGCGTCTTCTTCTGGCATCAATCTTTCAAATACTAAGTTGTTAGCCTTTGGTGCTGGTGCCTTCTTTTCTGGTGTTGCTGGTGTTTATCATGCCGCAAAGCTTGGTAATGTAACACCTGATAGTTTCAGTTACTCTGACTCGGTTATCTACCTTGCTATGGTCGTCATCGGTGGCTTGGGAAGCATTCCGGGTGTCATCGTTGGTGCCGTTGCTGTATACTCCGTCAATTTGCTCATTTTAGCCCAGTTAGATAGTTTAGCCTCCGACCCAGGAAACTTTCTGCATATCGTGCAAGTAGTCTTTCCTAATTTCACCTTTGGTAGTATTCGTAACCTCCTCTTTGGAACAGTTCTGGTTGTGATTATGATCTTTAGACCTGAAGGACTTATTCCTAGCGCAAGGAGACGACGCGAACTACACAAAGAAACTCCTGCAACTGAAAGCCTTGATAGTACTGATGCGTTGGATGTCCCACCCGGAGCACCAGGCTTCGAGGCTGAGATACGTGTTGATTAATAACCGACGAGGATACATGCTATGAGTGTTCAAGATGGAAATATGGTAGGTAAACCAGAATTCCCAGGGGCTGTTGGGAATACGATCCTTCAACTCAATAACGTTACGAAGCGTTTTGGTGGCCTTACTGCAGTACAGGATGTGAACTTGGTTGTTCACCAGAACGAGATTGTTAGTGTCATCGGTCCAAACGGTGCTGGCAAAACCACAGTCTTTAATCTGATTACTGGCATTTATCGTCCCACAACAGGCGAGATATTGCTGGAAGACAAGCCTATAATGGGACTGAATCCCGATCAAATCGTCAAACGCGGTATAACAAGAACCTTCCAGAACATTCGCTTGTTCAACAACATGACTGTAATAGAAAATGTGCTAGTTGGACAACATACACAACTCAAAGCAGGTCTACTCGGTTCGCTCTTTCGTCCACCAAACGTCGTGAATGAGGAAGCGGAGGCACGTAAACGCGCAATCGAGCTACTCGGCTTCTTCGGTTCATCTCTTGTAGAGCGACAGGAAGAGTATGTTATAAATCTTTCCTATGCTGAACGGCGGCGTGTCGAAATTGCTCGTGCGTTAGCAGCGAAACCTAAGCTACTGCTCTTGGACGAGCCAACGGCAGGTATGAATGAAAACGAGACGCTAGATGCAGTCAAATACATTCGACGCCTTCGTGATGAGTTGGGACTGAGCGTCTTGCTGATTGAACATAAGTTAGCGGTGACAATGGGCTTATCCGACCACATTGCCGTGCTTGACTATGGACGTAAAATTGCTGAAGGATTACCAGACGAGGTGCGTAATAACGAGAAAGTTATTGCCGCTTATCTTGGTAAAGCTTCTACCGCGGATGAGCCAGCCGCCGCCGAATAACGGGAAAAACTCTTTCTGTTCCTCGCTCGAAAAATGTGAGGACATTCATTATAATGAGGTCTTAGTATGACAGCAGTATTGCAATTAAACGACGTAAACACTTACTATGGTCCGAGCCACGTCTTGCAAGATGTTTCGCTTGAGGTCAACAAAGGTGAAATTGTGTGTCTTCTAGGAGCGAATGCTGCCGGGAAGACAACGACGATGAAAACTATCTTTGGTCTAGTGCATCCGAAAAGTGGGACAGTACAATTCGAGGGCAATCTCATTCAGAACAAACTTACTGGTGAGATCGTGACATCGGGATTAGCCCTTGTTCCTGAGGCACGTCGCATCTTCCCTCGTATGACCGTCTATGAGAACTTGGAAATGGGTGCATTTAGTCGTAAGAGTAGGGTAGAAATTCGGCAAGACCTCGATCACGTATGTCAAATTTTCCCACGTATCAAAGAACGTTTGAAACAGGTCGCGGGTACCATGTCCGGTGGTGAGCAACAGATGCTTGCGATGGGGCGTGCGCTGATGTCACGTCCACATATGATCTGTTTAGATGAGCCATCAATGGGACTCTCGCCTATTCTTGTACAGACCGTGTTCGATACCATATTACAAATTCGTAACGAAGGTGTCACCGTATTCCTGGTAGAGCAAAATGCATCAATGGCATTGAGCCTTGCGGATCGCGGCTATGTCCTGCAAACAGGCAAGATTGTTCTAACGGATACCGCGAAAAACCTGTTGACCAACGACCTTGTACGACAAGCCTATCTTGGTGGCGCATAAGAAATAAAGAAATTATACAAATGTTGACCGCACACGGTCAACATTTGTATAATTTCTTTATTTCTTATCTAATTTCTGGTGTAATTCTTCAATGCGCTGTATAATTTCACTCAGCGTTGTCACGCCCATGTCCTCCATGTCCTCACGCAGACTCTCTAATATCTCAAGTCTCTCCATATCATCATATTCGTCAAAATCATCATCGTCTGTCGTGCTTGCTTGCACTCCTTTAGTATTCTCCTTAACCACGGTAAATCTCCTATCTTAGTAAAGAAATGATGTGTTTCCGTCCTGGTATGTCCAGCCAGCCTGCGTATCATTGCCAGTATCAACCACAACTGGTGTACCCTGCGGTTGACCGTGTGTATCAATAGTCACAGTATACAACCCTTTTCCAGAACTCAATCTATGACCTTGCCATAACAGACGGTTGTGTGTGAGAAAGAGAAAGTGACTACTGTCGGAAGCCCATATATTATTTGGGACAGGTTGAAGAAGTGCGTTTACTCCTGCTATTGAAATACTTTCATCACCCGCCGTTGCTCCATCACTCAAAAGCACTTGTTGTTGCTGGTCTGCCACCCGCACAAGTTGGAGTGTGTGGAGTCCATCAAGCAACAAAAACTTGCTGTCCGGCGACCAATAAGGAACACTATTTCCTTCAACAGCAATGTCGAACGAAGCATTTGTAGTTATATTCAACAGCGTATCTCTCGTACCTGTGCTATAGAGTACAGTATTGCCGTCAGGCGACCACGCGAATTGCACACATGCACACGTCGCTATCACTTTTTCTTGTCCGTCCGACGTATGTAGCATGAGTTGTACTTCTGGTAGTATCCCCACCGTCTTTGAAGGAGAAGTTTGTGTTGTCTTAGCTGATGCAAGTCTAGCATAGAGTAGTGAAGGTTGTGTGTGTTGAGGTTGCCATAATACACGCTCAAGTGCTGCGGGAAGGGGATGGCCTTGTAACGGACCAGGAACTAAAAAACGTGTGTTTGTACCCATTAATGATACAGTAAAAATACCTTTTCGTGTTGTTCCTATAGCCGAAGAATCTATGTATGATGGCGAGAGTCTTGCATCACTCATAGGCAAAACCTTCGCCGCGATACCTTCTGGTTGATCGTTTTGCGATGCCCACCACAACGTCTTGCTGGGTACTTGTGTTCCTGTAGGCCCTTGCCTATAGAGAAGGCGTGTTCCTGTGGTATTCCATATCGGGTTGCTATACTGCACATCGGGACTTGAGAGCATGATTGGAATAGGACTTCCACCATCAATACCAACAGTATTGACGGTGCTAGGGCTGTCTTCAACTTGGCCTGTTATTGGATTGGTCGCAAGCTGTTTAGACGCGAATGTTTTCGCGAAAGAAGGGTCAAGAGTACGGAACACAAGAATTTGGTGTGTCGGCGACCAGCTATAGCCAACAACAGGTGTATCCTGTGCAACCATCTCGAATGCATTTGCTCCGTTTGGATCAATCGTCCACAGGTGTCCATCTCGTATAAACGCAAGTTCGTTGCTACCCAGATGTCCTGCACTGCATGATACCAAGCCTGCTAGCACGAACAGCAGTAAAAGGAAAACACGTCTCTGTCTCATATGCTGAGTATAGACCTGTTGTGTGTTGAGGTCAAGGCAGGCGATCTCTACTGTCCAGATGCACACTTAGGCTAGAAAAGCAGAAGCATTCAGCCTAGAAGAGCTTGAGTGCTTCTGCTTTTTTTCTCTTCATCCATAGAAGCAGTCCACTTCTCTTTCACTAATGGAAAGTTTGTGTTCTATTAGGCAAGAAGAGTTTTGTCGCTATTCCTATTCACCATTTGCTTCTTCACTGAGACCTTTGAACTTGTCCCATTCCACTAAGCGCTTGTTGTACTCAGCATGGATCATATCATGTGCTCCTTTGCCGAAGAATACCCGTAGCGGAGGTTGCTCCATATCGACCAATTTCAGCATGACTGGCCCTGTTGCTTCTGGATTCCCATGAACAGCTGAGCCACGACGAGCAGCCATACCATCTCGTATCTGTTGATAGGCAGGTAGTTGCTTGGCAAGCGTTGCTGAAGGTCCGGCCCAGTCAGTGTCATAGGCAATTGGCTCTACAAGAGTGATCTTTATGCCAAATCCTTGTACCTCCTGGCTGAGTGACTGGCTAAACGCCTCAAGTGCCCATTTGCTCGCATTGTACATGCCAACATAGGTGAAGGCATTGACACCACCAATGCTTGAGACCTGTATGATGTGTCCACTCCCTTGTTCGCGAAGGTATGGTAGTACTGCCTGCGTTACCCATAATGCACCAAACACGTTGGTCTCTAACTGATCGCGTGCCTCTTTTTCGCTTATTTCTTCCATTGCACCGAACAGCCCGTAGCCAGCATTATTGATGACGACATCCAGGCGACCAAAGCGGTCATGTGCCTGTCTCACAGCCTCATCTACAGCAGCTTTATCTGTGACATCTAAAGCTAGCGTCAAGACATTCTCACCATATTTTTCGTTGAGTGCCTTTAAGCTGTTCAGGTCACGTGCAGTTGCCACAACCTTGTCGCCACGCTCCAATGCTGCCTGCGCCCACACACGTCCAAACCCCTTTGAGGTGCCGGTAATAAACCATGTCTTCGTCATAAAATCCTTCTTTGCTGTACATTATTGTAGTTCTTTGGCGATCTCTCGGTTCTGCATAGCAATCTGCTTTGCCAGTTCCATATCGCCGTTCATACGCGCATCCCAGTACGCAACCTTGCCACTCAAAAACCGTTGCCGTATTTTGAGCTTATGGATTTCATTCGCTACTTCTTCGGCGTGAGCTAAAAACAATGCTTTTTGCTCCGCTGCTGCTTCGTCACCACGTTCCTTCTGCAGTAAGTACATCCGCATCGCTTCCAAGGAAAGGCCACTCGCACGTAGGTACGAAAGTTCCTTTACTATCTCGACTATAGCTACACTATAGCGTCGATGACCGCTACTTCTATCGCGTGGAATTGGCTTGATAAGCCCGACCTTCTCGTAGTAGCGCAATGTATATTCGCTCAAGCCGCTCTGTGCAGCCATTTGCTTGATGGTTAACGTTGCTTCTGGTTGAGCAAGAGTGTTACGTAACATATTCTCAGTATAAACAACTTAGAGTGCTCTAAGTCAATGTCCTTTCACTTTCGTCGTTATCGCACTGATAGACCTACCGACTCAACGACTTTCTCGCAGCTCAATGGGCGTGCGTAGCTCAAGTCTTCTAGCGTCATGAGTATACATATTCCTGTACATATGATATGATTTTTTCGTACTTATGTGTTTGGTAGTAACCTCTCAAAAAAGTGTGGCGTATGAATTCTTTAGAACAACTTCTTTTCCTGGGACATAGAAACGAACAGCGGAGATCACGCTATATCTCCGACGCTGTTCTTGCGTTGCTTGGAGCTTTCCTTATCACAGGCTTTATTGCGCTATTACATCTCTCGTTTATTCGCAACATTTCGCTACTCTACCTCTTTATTGTATGGTTGCTGGCTATCAATCGCGGCTTGTATGCAGCACTATGTGCCTCAATTTTCTCATTTTTAGCGTTTGACTTTTTTCTGGTTGAACCTAGATTCACCTTTACGATTAGTGATCCAGCTGAATGGCTTGCATTGTTCTTTTTCCTGGCTACTGCAATCGTGACTGGACTTATCGCGTCGAGGCTACGGCAAAGTGTGCAGGATGCCAATCGCCGTGAGGATGAGGCGCGTGCCCTGTATCAACTGGTGAGTGCTACCGCGAGTGAGGAAGACGTGCATACGCAGTTGGAAATAGTGGCGAATACTATTCAGGAAGTGTTTGCGCCATCAGGTGTACGTAATTGCTGTGTCTTGCTACCTCAAAGTGAGGGAGGAATGACGACGCTCGAATGCGTACATTCAAAAGAAGACATCGGTTTTCCATCCTCCGATGAGGAAGCAATGCGTGCATGGGTCATGAAGTATGGTCAGACGCGCGATCTGTACGATGTTGCACTCGTTCCAAAGACATCATCGGTCTATCTGTCAAAAGTCGTTGTACGAAGTACAGAGAAAACACAAGAGGTACGTCGCTATATTCGGCTTATTCCGCTCACAACAGGCACCCATGCGATTGGTATAGTACGCCTCATCATAGAAGATGATCCGTCTATCTCAACTGATCAAAGGCTACTAATCACTGGCAATCAACCATTGACTCGATCTACTCATCCATTCACAACCTCTATTGAGCATCTTGTAGGTGTGGTCACAGGAGCTAAACGCGAACGAGCGTTGTTGCAAACCTCGTTCTTCCAGTCATTTTTAAATCAAGCGACTGTCATTATTGAAAGTGCGCGTCTCCGGCAGGAAAGCTTACAAATAGAAGTGTTACAACGAACTGATGCACTTCGTGCTGCCCTCTTGTCCTCTGTCTCTCATGACCTGCGCACGCCTCTTTCCTCTATTAAAGCGGCGGCGTATAGTTTACAAGAGCAAGATGTGACATGGGATGATGAAGAACGCCATAGTTTCGCGGTCACGATAGAACGCGAGGCGGACCGTTTGAACCGCTTGGTAGGAAACATTCTTGATATGTCACGTATAGAAGGTGGCGCACTCAAGGCCGAAAAGGAACTCTATCCGTTAGACGAACTGGTGTATCATGTAGTAGAGCACATGCAGTTCGTCTTGAAGGACCGCGATGTCCGTGTCACCTTACCTGATGATTTGCCTCCTGTTGCCTTAGATTTTTTACAAATGGATCAAGTGCTGACAAATCTCATCGAAAACGCAGTGCGCTACACACCTTCTGGTTCACCTATAGAGATAAGCGCGGTAGAACAAAGCGGCGAAATCCTCGTGAGTGTAGCAGATCGTGGACAGGGCATTCCTGAAGAATACATAGAGCGTATCTTTGACAAATTTTACCGCGTCTCTGGTGCCAAGCAACGGGGAACAATGGGTACGGGTCTTGGTCTGGCAGTATGTCGCGGGCTGATAGAGGCACACGGTGGACACATTTGGGCTGAAAATCGTGAAGGTGGGGGAGCCATTTTTCAATTTACATTGCCATTGGCGAGGACGAGGGAGTTAGTTGTATGACTAAAGGAAATGCGCGTATTCTGATTGTTGATGATGAGGTGGAGATTCGGCGTGCTTTGCAGCGCAATCTTGTAGCACATGGGTTTGATGTGGTGGTTGTAGGCAGCGGCGAAGAGGCGTTAGATGAGGTAACTTTTCATCGTCCTGACTTAATGATTCTTGATCTAGGTTTGCCAGGAATGAGCGGTCTCGAAGTGTGCAAACGAGTACGTGCTCTCTCTAATCTCCCTATTATTATCCTCTCGGTCAAAGACGCCGAGCGTGATAAGGTGCTTGCGCTTGATCTTGGCGCGGATGATTATGTCTCTAAGCCCTTTGGTATTGATGAGGTGCTCGCCCGTGTTCGGGTCGCCCTACGTCACTCTGCACAGCTACAAGGGACTATCGGTACAACATTTATTGTAGGGCCACTCAAGGTTGACTTTGCACAACGTATCGTCTCTGTACAGGGGCATGAAGTCAAACTTACTCCTACAGAATACGACCTTCTCAATGCCCTCATCAAAAATAGTGGCAAAATTATGACACGCCAAATGCTCTTATCCCAAGTATGGGGTACTGGTTATGGCACCGAAGCGCACTACCTCCACGTCTATGTTGGTCAGCTACGTCGCAAGATTGAACCCGATCCAGCCCACCCTCGTTTCATTATCACCGTATCAGGCGTAGGCTATCGTTTCAACGCCGATGAAGTAGAGAACTGAGAAGGTTTCTCTACCATTTTTTTAACATATGTGCAACTTTGCCAGTGTCTGTCTCTTCATACTCTATCTCATCAGGGAGAATGCCTGTAAGTTCTGGCACATGCTCGGCTGCGATAATCATATCGGACGGCTGAACCACTTGCCAGACATGTTGAACCGCCTCTGGTTCTTTGTGTCGGTAGACAAAGAGGCTTGGAATTTTTGCCTCCTCTGCCATGTAGTTAGCTGTGCCGAAATCCTCTTTTGCCTGTACATCTCCAAGATGCGGAGAGGTCAGACGAAATACTTCAGGTTTTCGAGCCGAGCCATCTTTGCCGATATAGAGGAATGTGATCGGGGCGTGTTCTTTATTGCCTACAGCAGCGTCTATAACAGCCTTATTATGATCTGATCCAGAGGTAAGCACCGCGAGTACTGAACCAGGAAGCGGCTGTTCACGTTGCGTTGCTATCACAGGCACGCGTCCCTTCTTCTTCGCACGCGAGTAGTTGAAATAGGCTATGCACATTCCTAACACAGAGACAGAGCCGCCGAACGCCGTTGCCAGAGGCTTGTTGATCAAATTTGTTGACCATGCGATAGCAACAAGCAGAGTTGTGAGAATTCCTAGATAGAAATTGAGTGTTGACTGAGTCCAGCGTCCTCCACGTTCTGGTTTCTCTGCTGTAGGAGTAGCTTCCTCAGTTGCCCTATCTTCTACCTTCTCTTCCTTACTCTCATTTGGATTTTTTGCCGATGTCTGTTGCTCACGTGTGGGGTTCCCATCATTTTGCTCAAGCTCCTCTTGACCCTTCTTTCGCGCTTGCCGCGTGCGATAGCGCACAATGTCCATACTTATGCAGGTAAGTGTAAATGCACCTAGCAAGCCAAATGCATACATATCTCCCAGGACATTGATATTACCTCTTACAAGCAGCAAGACGATGATAGGGATACCTACAGCAAGCATAATTGAGTAATGTGGTGTATCACGGAGCTTGTTGCGGCGTGTAAGTATCTCCGGGAAAAACTCCATTCGCGCAAGTGCCAGGAAGACATGATATGAACCAATAATGGCGGTGTTTCCCGCAAAAATAAGCAGGGCACTTGCGCTAATTGCTACCTCTGTTTGTAAGAACTGACCACCCCAGCGTCCTGCGAGAATAGAAATGATCTGAGCCGACTTTACCGGGTCTGCGGCAGCGGCTGGCTCTAATAGCGTCGATAGCAGTGTGAGGAGTGGGCTGGTCAGACCAACTGTCAAGACAACAAGAAACAGTGCTAACTTGCCAACTGTTCTGCGAGGAAGCTTCATTTCTGGCGATAGTTGTGAGATACTTTCCAATCCTGAAAAAGCTAGAAACGAGCCTGCGAAGCCAATCAAAAGCGTACCAAATGTAAGTGGACGCCCCGAAAACATTTTTGGAAACAAGGCCAAGAAGTCCGTGAATGAGATATGTGTAAAGACGGTGAAAAGAATGGCAATATCGCTTATAAAAGCAATGACCGCCCCCACCATACTCACTTTCGCGCTTTCGCTGACACCTATCCAGTTGAGTATACCGAGCAAGACGAGGACGATGAGTGTAATCCAGACGGTTATTCCCAATCCCAAAAAGACTGATTGCGGACCAAGTACCGGTACTATGACGCTGAGATAGAGCATTCCTGAAAGACAACTAATGGTAGCAGTGAGGAAGTAATCGACAAGAATGAACATACCACCTAACGCGCCAAACCACTTGTTGAGTGCTTGTGCTGACACAGTGACGACGCCTCCACCTTGTGGAAAACGATAGGTCACTTCTACATACTTGAGCGTGAGCAAAATGAAAACAATCATTGTCAGGAAGACAAAGAAGCCTGCTAGCTTGTTCACCGTTCCATAGAGGATACCCGGAACATAGTAGATAGAGGTGCCAATGTCAGCAAAGACAACAGCCCAGCAAAGCAATGCTCCAAGTTGTTGCTTCTTGCCTTTGCTCTCATTCTTTTGAGATGGACGTGATGCCTCTTGTGTGGTAGACCCTGTAGCCATAACGTTTTAACCTCTATCGCATAAAATATGTTTGTACACTGTGCCCCTTATAATACGTAGTATATCCTTGAATAGGGGACACAAAACATTGAGAAAAAGCATGTTGTACATGCTATTATATACACAAAAGTAGGAGTGTTCATATGCCTGTTGGAAAAGAGAATGGCAAAGCGAATAATTTGCATCTTTTGTTTCTATGCAGTAGTATACGTAAAGCTAATTTTTTAGCAGGAAGACGTGTTCATTTTGTGAGAAGCTAGCATTGTGTTGCGTATAAGATTACAGTGTAGTGATATACTAAAAGCGTGTGTAGGGACCGATTCATCGCGTCCTTCTAGCAATCGACCGCCAAGAAGGACGCGATGAATCGGTCCCTACAAATGACGTACTAATGTGTTAAAGATGGTTATATAAGCTCTTAGTGTAGTACGCTGTCCATATATTACGTGAATGTAATCACAAGGATGCAGAATCGATGAATCAGGAACAAGAAGACTCTCTACCAAAAGAGAGTACCGATATAAATGATGGGGATTGGGCAAGCAGGGGTACAAGTGGTGTTGTAGGAACGCAAAACACCGATGAGAATGATCCTGCACAACTTGTACGTACAGAAATACTCAAAGGCAGTACACTTGGCGATGAACGTGTACGCAGAACGTATGCAACACACTCTTCTTTAAAGCGTGTCAACTCAGGAATCCTTGAGGCAACGCCAGAAACACAGGTTCCTACAAGTAGTTTTGGACGTTTCCGCTATAACATCAAGCGAACGCTCATTGGTGCCCCGATTGCCACCGCCGAGGCGGAGGCAGAGAAAATGACGAAAGTCAAAGCCCTGGCAATTCTTTCGTCGGATGCCATTTCGTCGGTTGCCTATGCGACTGAGGCAATTTTAGCAACACTTATTCTCGCTGGTTCGGCGGCTCTGGGTCTGACAATCCCTATTGCTGTAGCTATTGTATTGCTTCTAACCATTGTAGCCCTTTCCTATCGCCAAACAATTTTTGCGTATCCTAATGGCGGAGGATCGTATACAGTAGCCAGAGATAACCTGGGAACATTGCCAGGTTTGATCGCAGCAGCTTCATTACTGATTGATTATGTACTCACTGTCTCGGTGAGTGTAGCAGCAGGTGTACAAAATCTTGTATCGCTACTCCCATCTCTTGCACCTTATCTTGTACTTATTGACGTTGCAGTAGTTATTATCGTCACCATTGTGAATCTGCGCGGAGTGCGAGAATCAGGCTCTGTGTTTGCTATTCCTACCTACATTTTTGTTGGGAGTGCTGTTTTACTCATTATTATTGGTGCAATCAAAGGCTTCTTTTTTGAACACCACACCATTATTGGTCAGTTTCACTATGTAGCACCTGCGGAAGGTTTGACACTTCTTCTCATCCTCCGAGCGTTTGCGGCAGGATGTTCCGCGATGACAGGTGTTGAAGCCATTTCTAATGGAGTACCCATTTTTAGAAAACCACAGACACGAAATGCCGCTATCACCCTTACATGGATGGCTATCATTCTTGGAACGCTTTTCACAGGCATTACTATTCTGACAACTTCCTATCATATTGAAGCAAGTTCTACAGGCTATCCTACTGTTGTCTCCCAAATTGCATCACAAGTATTCACTGGCCCTCTCGTCTTTATGTATCCTGTGTTCCAGATAGCCACGCTGTTTGTGCTTACTCTAGCGGCGAATACCAGTTATTCTGGCTTCCCTTTGTTGGCTTCTTTGTTGGCACGCGACAATTTCATTCCGCATCAGTTTGCCTTTAGAGGAGATCGGCTGGCGTATTCAATTGGCATTATCTTTTTGGCAATTACCGCTGGTCTCTTGCTTATCGTGTTTAAGGGCGAAGTAACACTACTCCTTAACCTCTATGCGGTAGGCGTGTTCATGTCCTTCACTCTATCACAAAGCGGCATGGTTCGGCATTGGTGGCGTCTTCGTAAAGAGAAGCAAGGCTGGCAACGTAGTCTCATCATTAATGGTTTAGGTGCCTTTGCAACCCTACTTGTTGCTCTCATAATCGCGTATACGAAGTTTCTGCAAGGTGCCTGGATCGTTGTCGTTCTCATTCCGATTTTGGTAATAGGCTTCGAGTTAATCCACCGTCATTATACACGCGTTGCACATGAACGTACCTCGGAGATTCCTGTGAAGCCAGAAGACATTTCTCATCGTTTAATTGTACCTGTCGCGGGCTTGGATACGGTTGTCAAACAAACTGTGTCTTATGCACGTTCCATCTCCGCGAATGTTGTTGCGCTTCATATCTCTGCTCACAAGGGAAATGCTGAAGCGTTGCAAGCTTCCTGGAATGCATGGCAACAGCAACTTGCTGAAGATGAGCAAACACCCTTAGAAATTGTACACCTGAGTCATCGTACAATCTCAGGACAAGTACTCGCGTATATCGACAATGCGCACAAATCATTTCCCTCGGATACGTTGACCGTTGTCTTACCGGAAGTCGAGATAGATCACTGGTGGGAGTACTTCCTACGTAACCGTATTGCTATTCAGTTGAAAGCGGCATTATTGTATCGTCCAGGGATTATCGTGACGGATATCTCTCCCTATAAATCGTCAACAACGTCGGTGCCACAAAGTGTTGGCTCTGTTGTACCAACGCATCCTAAACAAGTTAAGCATCTGTTCATTGTACCGATTGTAGGACTGGACAAAGTATCAAGGCAAAGCCTTGCCTATGCACGTTCTATCTCAAGTTATGTTGTTGCGGTACACGTAGCCGTTGAGCAACAAGACGCGGACAAAGTGCAAGCTGACTGGAAGAAGTGGAAAAAGTATCTGACCCCAGACGAAAAGACTGATTTGGTCGTCATCGAGTCGCCTTATCGCTCCCTTGAACGTCCGTTGTTGAACTATATTGACACCATGCACGAATTGTATCCTGACTATGCCGTCAATATCATTTTGCCAGAATTCGTAGTCGCGCATTGGTGGGAATATATTCTGCACAACCAGACCGCGTTCCAGCTGAAGTGGTCACTGCTCTTCCGCAAAGATATCATCGTCACCAACGTGCCACAGCAACTACCAAGCCGTGCGCGAGAGAACAGGACGCCTTTGGAACCGATTATTCCTGTGTAAAGAATACCCAACAAAATACAATGAATTGCCGCCCCTACCGATGAATGAGAGAAAAGGCAATTGGAACACGAACAACTGGATCATCAAACCAAACCAGTGCGTCTGCTTGCCATTGGCAATCGTATCAGCTTACAGGCTGCGAAAACGCCACAACATTTCGCATCGGAGTTAGAGCGTATCGTAGAACTCTCTGTCCCTTATCTTGCACGCGATATGCCAAACCTTGTTGTGCTGGGTGAGGTCCTGGGCCTCCCATTAGCACTCTCAGGCCCGCAAGCCATGCTCTCACGCTCAATGCGTAATGCAAGTAATGCTATTACATTACTCGCGCCTACCTATGCGAAGCGTATGTTGCACTATCGTCGTCTGTATCCAGGTATCTCGCTGGTACGTTCGTTGCTTCTTTCACTTTCGGATGTTCTGTATCGCCCCTTCGTGACCACACTCAGCCACCTTGCCGCGAAACATAGTATCTATCTTTCTGCCACTACAATTGTGCCTCATGTACAACGTTCAACCTCCTCTGTCGATATCCATCATTTTGGGCAACGTGGAGCTACGAGTGTGTATCTGCCTGAGAGTTCAGGTGTTTATAACACAGGCTTCTTGTGGGGACCAGACGGCAAGCTTCTTGGTACAACGGATAAAGTCTTCATCACGGAGAGTGAGCAAACAACACTTGACCTGACTCCTGGCAAGCTGAATGCGCTACAAGCCTTTCCTACTGAGTTTGGAAAGATCGGATTTGCCATTAGCCTGGACGCTTTTACACCTGCATACCTCCGGTGCTTAGACGAGCTAGAGGTGCATATTCTCATGCAGAATGACGCCAACGATCAACCATGGACCAAGCCATCGAAGACATGTGTATGGCAACCCCAAGAGTGGTTAAATTCGGTGCTTGGCTCTGTGCAGGAAGACTATACCCATCTTTCTTACAATGTGTGTCCTATGCAAGTTGGCAACTTTTTTGACCTTACGTTCGATGGGCAATCGACCATCACGAAAAAGAGCAACAACGATCCTGATCCATTATGTAACTTCGTAGGTAACGAGGGTTTTGTTCATACTGTAACTGGTAAGTCTCTCAAGGGTGATATCCTGGCAGTCTCTCCATGGTTTATCGAAGATCCCGGTCGTGTAGATACACATCTCTCACTTGAGCAAAGGCGGACTATGTTGACACAAGCAGGAACACAGTTACTTCCAGGTGGTAAGAAGGCGAATATGTATCCAGAGGCGGTGATTTTCGCGGATATTTGAACACAGTATCAAAAATATGTCTCGTAGCACGTTTTCAGCCCTTGCGTTTTCTCGCGAGAGGCTGTAGAATCAGGTATGGTTCCACTCATTGTTGGCAGCGTGGGAAGGTGTAGGTTGAGTTATTCATCCTCAAGTATTGACCTGAGTACCACGATGCCAGTCCCCAAGAAAGGTAGCACAAAACCGAATGACCATTACTACTCGACCACGCACTATCGGTGAGTTGCGTGCAAGTGGATATAAGGTCCTGTCCATCAAGGAAGAGTTACGCAAAAACCTTATTCAAAAGATTCGTAGAGAGGAAGAGTTGTTCCCAGGGATCGTGGGCTATGAGGAAACAGTGATTCCTCAAGTTGAAAATGCCATTCTCTCTGGTCAGGACATTATCTTTCTTGGTGAGCGTGGTCAGGCGAAAACGCGTATGGCTCGTAGCCTCGTCAATTTACTCGACGAAGTTGTGCCAGTCATCGCAGGCTGTGAAATCAACGACAATCCATACGAACCGATTTGTAAGGCATGTCGTGATAAGGTCGCTGAACATGACGACCTCGTAGAAATTGCCTGGCTGCCACGCGATCAGCGTTACGGTGAAAAGCTTGCCACACCAGACATCACCATTTCAGACCTCGTGGGTGAGGTTGACCCAGTGCGTGTCGCGGAGGGCCGCTATCTCTCCGACGAACTCACCATTCACTATGGTATGATTCCGCGTACTCATCGTGGCATCTTCTGTATCAACGAACTTCCTGACCTGTCCGAGCGCATTCAGGTTGGCTTGTTGAACATCATGGAAGAGCGCGATGTGCAGATTCGCGGCTATAAAATCCGCCTGCCACTCGACGTATATGTCGTCGCCAGTGCCAACCCGGAGGATTATACCAATCGTGGACGTATCATTACACCGTTGAAGGACCGTATCGGTTCTGAAATTCGTACACACTATCCGCTTACCATTGAACATGAAATCCAGATCATGGAGGCTGAAAGCAATCACTTCACGACTGAGGGTATGGATGTTATCTTCCCTCCATTCATGAAAGAGACGATTGCCGAGATCACTCATATGGCACGCAATAGCACTGACATCAGTCAGCGTTCCGGCGTCAGTGTGCGTGTCTCCGTCTCCAACTACGAGAACGTGTTGAGCAATGCAAGCAAACGTGCTTTACGTCTCAAAGAGCGCAACGTCTCGCCTCGTGTGAGCGACCTTTCCGCCATCATCGCCTCGACCTCCGGCAAGATCGAGCTTGATACCGTTGGCGACGTGAAGGAAGAGCGTATTGTGCAAAAATTGATCAATGCTGCCGTTCTCAGCGTCTTTGGTCAATACTTCGAGCAGCGCGAGTTCGACCAGCTTGTCGCTGGCTTCGAGCGCGGACTGAGTGTACACGTTGGCGACGATATGCCCTCTATGGAATATGTCAACCAGCTTTCTAAAGTTGGCGGTTTAAGCAAAGCTATCGACAAGTTGAACGGACGTGGTAGCCCATCCAGTATTGCGTCGTCCATCGAGTTTATTCTCGAAGGACTACACTTAAATCGGCGTCTCAATAAGGATGCAGTCGGCGGCAAAACACGCTATCGCCGATAAGGGGTCCGCGACATGTTTGAACGCTTTCGGAAGAACCGCTATGGTTATACACGTTGGGATGGCACGCAGCGTATCGAAGGTATTGATGCCGACGATATCCTGAATGCCCTCTCCGACGACTACCTGGAGAATGGCAACCTGCAACAGGCGATGCGTCGTCTGATGCAGGATGGCGTGAAGAGCCAGGATGGTCGCAAATCAATGGGGCTACGTGAAATGATGGAGCGAATGCGTAACGCACGCAACGAGCAACTCAATCGTTACAACATGGCCTCCGGCGTCATGGATGACCTGCGCGAGAAGCTTGAGGAAATCAAGCAGCTAGAGCGTGATGGCATCCAGCGTCGCCTCGATGCACAACAGGACTCGCCCCAGGATGGTCAGCAAGGCCAGCAAGGACAAGACGGTCAACAAGGCCAACAGCCTCAAGATGGTCAGCCTCAGCAAGGTCAACAGGGCCAGCAGGGGCAGCAAGGCCAACCTGGAAATCAGTCTCAGCAAGGTCAACAGGGACAGCAAGGACAAGAAGGCCAGTCTGGTGAAGCGGGCCAGTCAGGACAAGGGGGCGATTCGCTTAGCCCTCAGCAAATGAAGCGTATGCTTGAAATGATCGCCAAGCGTAAGCAGGAGGCACTCAACAATCTGCCGCAGGATATTCCTGGACAGATCAAGGGACTCTCTGAATACGACTTCATGGATGATGAGGCACGCGACAAATTCAATGAACTGATGGAGAGTCTGCAACAGCAGATGATGCAACAGTTCTTCCAGGGTATGCAGCAATCGCTGCAAAATATGACACCTGAAGATGTCGCGAAACTGCGCGAGATGATCCGCGATTTGAACAAGATGCTCAAAGAGCGACAAGAGGGCAAAGAGCCAGATTTTGACTCGTTCATGCAAAAACATGGCGAGTACTTTCCTGGTGTCAACTCTCTCGACGATCTAATCGAGCAGATGCAGCAACAAGCTGCCGCCATGCAAGGCATCATGGAAAACCTCTCACCAGATCAGCGTCAGGAGTTGCAAGGACTCATGGAGCAGATGATGGGTGATGATCGCATCCGTGTCGATATGATGGAGTTAGCGCAGAACCTTGAAGCGATGGCACCATCGGAGCAAGCACGGACACGCTTCCCCTTCCGTGGCAAAGAGTCGCTTCCCCTCAACGAAGCCATGCGTATGATGAGCCGTCTGCAACAAATGGAAGGCTTGGAGGACCAGCTACAAGAGGCGCGACGCCTGGACAACATCGACGCCATTGATAGCGAGAAGGTCAAAGAACTCCTCGGCGACGAAGAGTATCAATCGGTTGAGCAACTGAAAGAACTCATGAAGACACTTGAGGAAGCGGGCTACATTCAGAAAAAGGGCAATCGCTGGGAGTTGACCGCTCGTGGTATGCGCAAAATCGGACAAAAGGCATTGCAAGACATCTTTAACAAGATGAAGCGTGATGGCTTTGGGCGTCACGTCAGCCCCTTCAGAGGTGTCGGCGGTGAGCGTACCGATGATAGCAAGCAGTACCAATTTGGCGACCCCTTCCTGCTTGACCTCAAGCAAACGTTGATGAACTCAGTACATAGAAATGGGACAGGAACGCCTGTACAACTTGCGCAGGAAGACTTTGAAGTCTATCGTACTGAGTTTACCACGCAGTCGTCCACCGTCCTGATGATCGACATGAGCTTGAGCATGATCTATAACGGCTGTCAGCCTGCCGCGAAAAAGGTCGCGGTTGCTCTGGAAAGCCTGATCCGCTCACAGTTCCCACGTGACAACCTGTACATCGTTGGCTTCTCGCGCATGGGACGCGAATATAAGCCGAACGAACTGATCGAGTTGAGCATGGCTGATAATGATCGTGGCACCAACATGGCTCATGGCCTGATGTTGTCACGCAAGTTGTTAGCACGTTCTCGCGGCGTTAACAAACAGATCATCATGATTACCGACGGTGGTCCAACCGTCTGGTACGAAGATGGCGAATGGCAATTCCAGTATCCCAGCCCATACGCGGAGCAACAAACCCTCTTAGAGGTGCAGCGTTGCACGCGGGAAGGCATCACCATCAACACCTTCATGCTTTATGATGATGATTGGATGGTTGCCTTCGTCGATCAACTCACCGAAATCAACAAGGGTCGCATGTTCTATGCAGACAAAGATAACCTCGGCGAGTACTTACTGGTAGACTACCTGAATAGCAAGAAGAAAATCGTTTCGTAGATGTCGGACAACGTAGACACATTTTCTAGTGTGTTTCTTGAAGGGTTGCAGCAACTGCACCTTTCACTAAGCACCCAACAACAAGAGCAACTCCTGCGCTATCGCCAGGAGTTGCTTGATTGGAACACGCGCGTCAACCTGACCGCAATCAAGGACCCAGAGGAAGTACTCATCAAGCACTTCCTCGACTCCCTATCTCTGCTCTCCGTCTATGACTTACCAGAAGCGAACCTCCTTGACATAGGTTCAGGTGCGGGCTTCCCCGGACTTGTCCTCAAAATAGCCCGTCCTCAATGGCAAATCACTTCGTTAGAAGCAACGGGCAAGAAAGTAACCTTCCAAAAGCACATAATTGACCTCTTACATCTCGATGGTATCGTGACCATTCATGCACGAGCCGAAGAATTAGCTCAAAATAAAGCATACCGTGCCGCCTTTGATGTCGTGACTGCTCGTGCCGTCGCGTCACTTCCTGTGCTCTTAGAGTATTGCACTCCCTATTGTCGTGTTGGAGGCGAGATTATCCTCCCCAAAAAAGGCGAACTCGCGGAAGAGTTAGCTCAAGGCAAACATGCAGCGATACAAGTTGGTGCAACGTTAAAAGCAGACGTTCCTGTGACACTATCAGGGCTTGATGATGGAAGACGCTTACTCGTGTGGGAACAGAAGAAATTGTGTCCTTCTCAGTTTCCAAGAAGTGGTGCGGCGATGGCGAAGAGAGCATTGGGTGTACTGTAGCAATAACAAACTCCTCTTATTTTACAATCTCAAATACAAGAGTATGGTACAATAGGTCAAGCGGAGTCAGTTCACTGACCAGTAGATGAGCAAGGAGCAGAGATCATGGTAGCTGATCGATTCCATGTGAGTGATG
>CAXTWV010000008.1:0-2817 GCA_964248005.1 uncultured Ktedonobacteraceae bacterium
GCAAGCACAACAATAAAGAAGAGAATTTCAAAGAAGCCAAAGAAACTTAATTGTTTGAAAATGATTGCCCAGGCGATGATAAACACGATATCAACATCAAATGCAACAAAGAGGAGCGCAAAAATGTAGAAGCCGAGCGGATATTGTACACGTGCTGATCCAATTGGTGTTTCACCAGATTCATAGGTCTGGAGCTTTTCCCGCGTTCGATTATGCGGTGAGATAATGTTCGCGAAAACCGTTGCCGCTATCACGAACACAAAACCACCTGCTAACAAAATACCGGCATAGAGATATCCAATATTTACGGTCATAAAAAAAGTCCTCCCAACAGTTGTCTTCAAAACCTCATGAGCGAGGGCTAGAAGATGCTGCATTGATTATAGCACAGGGAGGAAAGTGCGACAATTTTTGTTGATGATTGGGTAGGTAAAACATCGGCCAGCGGCTTAAGCCACTGGCCGATGTTTTACCTACCCAATCATCAACTCATAACGGAGGCATTTTGACATTATCTTGCAAGTAGATGGTCTCTAGTCCCGGTGTCAGCTGTTTTGGGGCATGATCCATAACGTTTACGACGATCACGCTGACATTATCTTCACCCCCACCATTGAGCGCGGCCTTGATGAGGTTGCTTCCAGTTTGTTGTGGATCGGATGTTGGCATTTCCAGTACATGCTTAATCTCCGGGTCGCGCACCATATCCCATAGACCGTCAGAGCAGAGGAGTAGTTTGTCTCCTGGCTGTAGTTGCACGGTGAAGGGGTCAACTTCGACAAACGGCTTTTCGCCCAAACTGCGATAAATCTGGTTGCGTTTGGGATGCGTATAGATGTCGTCCGGCTGGATAATACCTGCATCTACGAGACTAGCAACAACAGAGTGATCGCGTGTAACCTTTGTCAGACCGTCTGATGTACGATAGAGGTAGGTGCGACTATCACCGACATTCGCAACGTGCGCGGTCGCGTCAACAACGAGCGTTGCAGTCACGGTTGTACCCATGTCAGCGTTGTTCTCTATGTTATGTTGATGGACCGCTTGATTTGCCAGTTGTACGCTATCGACCAAAAGTTTTTCCGCGGTTTCCTGTGTATCTCCTCCATGTACAAGGCGCGGTAGCACATAGTCAATGATGGTTTGAATCGCCAGACGGCTTGCATCTTGTCCGTTTGCATGACCACCCATACCATCGGCAACGACGAACAGACCAATTTGTTGTGCTTGTCCGTTCTCGTTGCGCATACCACGAATAGCAAACAAGCTATCTTCGTTTGGCTTGTACTGGCGCTTGATGCCAGGGTTTGTATTTGTGATCACCTCAAAGCCTACATGGTCTTCACCACTTCTCTCTGTGTGTTGCATAATTGGTGAAAATGGTTGCGTTTTGTCCAAATCGGGTGTCGCGTTGCGTTGTACATCGTTCATATCAAGAGTGGGGTAATCCGCGAGCGCACTTGATTGTACAGGTGTAACCGGTGAGAGTGAAGCAAGTGAAGGTGCATTCACTGTACCATTTGTTGCTTGGTGCATTGGATAAGGTGTTGCCTGTTGTACGGGCTGGTGTGCTCTTGGTGGGATGGCTCGTGCAGGTGTTTGTTGTGCCTCTCGCTCTTGTATTTGCTGTGCTTGAATTGTAGCCTGCTTGTCAGCCTCCAGGAAGTCTCTATGACGTTGCGCACGTCTAAAGAGCGTATTGAGGAGAAAGAGGAGCAGAAGCAGGATGACTACTCCAATGATCACTATAGCAAGTAACAGATAAGGAATGAAGCCAATGTATGGAAAGGTAATGCCATTGTTCACACTGCTGTCGGTTCCTGACGGTGAACCGACTTGATTTAGAGAAGCTGTCAAACTAGCAAATGTTTGAGCACCCTGAAACTGACTATTGCTGGCAGTATACGCTTGCTTGAAGTCTTTGTTCGCTTGCCCATACTGACTTTGCCCCTGAGCATATGCCGTCATACCACTTTGCCAGGCATCATTCAGGGCATTCGGATGCTGTGAATTGGTCGTTAACTCTTGAGCATTGAGGAGTGTGCGTATATCTTGTGCTTTAAAAAAATTCGTTTTCGTACCATTCTTTGTATATATGCCGTTAAGAATGCCATGTTGATCGACAATAGGTGTTCCTGCTTCAAGCCCTTCGATATTGCTTAAACTACCCGCCGTTGATGCTTGGATGAGAGAAGCGGTAGGGGTAAGATGTTGCTGCGGCTCCGACATGATGGATGGTGTTGCAACATCAGTTGAAGAAAGGCTGAGTTGAATTGCCGCTGCATTAGGTTGAACTGTACTATTAGCATCGGGAAGTTTGACCAAGGGAAACAGCGTGTTGCTATGAAATGAGAACAGTGAGACTCCATCACTACACTTGTTTTCTACACTACAACGGACCGTGTTCGTGTTCACGATAATGCCGGCTTGTTGAGCCGCATTATAGGCGGTACTGAAATAGACGCTTACTGACGAGAGGCTTAAAAGTTTTGCCGCTGAGGTGACAGGAAGAGGACTTGCTCCGCATGTGAACTCTTTCGGATTGACGAGAGAGCCATCCGTCATGATATATGCATTTTGCTCGCTTGCGCCACCCGCCGTATCAATCCAGTTTGCCACAATAACACCTAGACCTGTACAGAAGACAGAGGCAGATGCTGAGGGATTCACTGCGTCACTCTTCGTTTTTGATATTGCTGGTGCCAGTGTCTGCGGGCTATATGTTGCAAGAATACGCACAACTGCCGCTCCCGCACGCGCAAGATTTTCTGGTTGAGCAGTAGCTTTTTGCGCTGCTGATGCCGTCGGGGATAGGAT
>CAXTWV010000008.1:2917-8751 GCA_964248005.1 uncultured Ktedonobacteraceae bacterium
AGGATAAGAAGCGCGAGAAGCCCGGAGAGTACGCAGTATGACGCCCAGACAGTCAGCCCGGTACCCTTTCGCGTGGTGAAAGTGGATAGATACGTACTCATGAATAAGTTCTCCCTTATAATGGGTGTAATACTATATTATCGTCCGAGCTGCGCACGGAGACGTTGATACAGTTGTGGCACGGCAGGATTGCTTTGGCCCAAAGGACCTATGACATACGAGCACTCACGAAATGCATCTTCTAATTTGTTTTGCTTTTCATATGCCTGGCATAACAGAAAACGCGTCTGGTAATCGGCTGCATTGACCATAAGCACTTGTACGAATGCTTGTTCCGCAGTCTGAAATTGATTGATGCGCATAGCGAGCTGACCAAGCGCGAATTGCAGTGGTCCCATAATGGCTGGTTGCTTTGGCGCGAGTCGTACCGCTTCCTGGTATGCACGTAAGGCAAGATCAAACTGTTGAGTGCGCTCGTAGCTCTGTGCTAAGCGCTGATGTGTCTCGTAGTCTCTGGGGTTGTAACGTACCGCTTGTATATATTCTATGATGGCCTGTAATGGTTGTTGGCGTAGGAAGAGCCAGACATCGCCCAACAACTTGTGTGTTTCCCCATCCTCAACGTTCAACTGGAGCGACCGACTATAGGCTTGTACCGCAGGGTCAGCCTGTTGCCGACGCGCAAAGACTTGCCCAAAAAGTTTGTGAACAAGTGCATTATTTGGCTCAAGTCCATAGGCACGTTGCACCAAGCCATATGCCTCATCTACCCGACCCGCGAGAACCGCGTTCGTTGCCGCTATAATTTGTTGACCCGCAGGTCCGTTGACTCCAAGTTGTGCCGGCGCACTCACGGGAGTGTTATTGAGTGCCGAAGGTCGGACATTATTGAGTGTATTAGGATTTGCTAGTGGTCGTAACTCTGTTCTCGTTGAAGCGACTACGGGGCCGACAGGAAGCGGCGGAAGATTGATAATTGCGCGTTCCATCTCACCTGCGTTAGACCAGCGCTGATCAGGAAATAATGCTAACGCCCTCATAATAATCTGCTCAAAGGCTGGAGATACATCTGGACGAAGTGAGCGTAACGGTGGAAACGAGAAGATAGTTGGCTTATTAGTTGCTGCATCATGGCGCGTAAGTATTCTATAAAGGGTAGCACCTAATGCGTATATATCGCTTCGTGGCTCTGGATTCCCAATCAACTGCTCTTGCGGTGCGTAGCCAGGGGTCATGATGATGGTCGCTTGCCGCTGTGATTGAAATGTACGCGCAATGCCAAAGTCGATTAACTTGATCTCATCCTGGTTTGTAACCATAATGTTCGTCGGTTTGAGGTCACGGAAAATAATAGGAGGCGAGAGACGATGTAGATAATAAAGAACACTACAAATTTGTTGTCCCCACTGACGTGTACGTGCCTCTGTCACGCCCCTTGCCCCATTTGTTCCCGTGACAACGGCCTCTTGTTCCAGCACCGCTCCCATAGTACGCCCCTCGATGAAGTCCATGACCAGATAGTGTCTGCCACCATCAACGAAGAAGTCACGCACACGCGGAATACACTGATGATTGAGTTCAAGCAAGAGCGAAGCTTCACGCGAAAACCACTCCACGGATTGTGTACGTTCGCTTTCACTCTGAAAGTCATCCAGCATCTCTTTCACGGCACAGGGCTTATTAAAACGCTTATCGATAGCACGATAGACTGCCCCCATACCACCTGATGCAACCATGTGCTCAATACGATAGCGTTTTCCGTCTGATAACTCTGCGCCCGGTGAAAGACGCTGCTGATTACTTACCCGTTCTCCAACAGAGGGCATCGACGGTTGCCCAGAAGCTTGCGCTGGTACAGACGGTGCTTGAGAGTGAGGAGTAGATGGTGTCTGTGCAGGTAAAACAAATTCTGGCTCGGTTCCACTAGGTCCGCTTGCAGGCGTAGAAGCATTACTCATGGGTGATACATTCTTTGGGTCATACGAATAATTACTTGCCATAATTGTTGTTTACACCGCTCTATTACTAACTGAACTTCGTATTGCGACTCGCGGATAGAAATACATCATAAAGTATGAAGTGCAGTCGAACATTTTACGCTCCGCCAGGAGTCTCATATTGGAGGCATTATAACATATCTCTTCAATCTTGGTAGTAGATGTTTCCTATACCTCGGAGGTGTGATTTTTTATGATTAGTTGTCTATTGCATAACAAATGCTTGTGGATGTGGTAGTATAGTGTGAGCGTTCTGCTTAGTATAGCATCGCATTTAAAGAAAGAAAGGGAACAGATCATGAGCGATCCAATCAGTAAGGTCAGAGGCATGACCCCCGAACTTCACACGAAACTAGAGGCAGAAGGTATCAGAAACACGGAGCAGTTGCTTGAGCACGCGAAGACCGAAAAGCAACGTGCCGATCTCGCGCACAAAGCAGGAACAACTCCGCACGTCATCAAGGAACTGGCGAACCGTGCCGATCTCATGCGCTTGAAGGGCGTTGGTGAGGCATTGTCTCATCTGCTCGAAGAGGCAGGCGTCAATAGCTGTAAGGAATTACAGCATCGTAAGGCTGACAACCTGCACAAGACTCTGGTAGACCTGCAAGCGAAGCAGAAACTTGCCAATCGCACCCCAACTGTCGAAGAGATTAACACTTGGATCACCGAGGCAAAAACATTCTCACAAACCGCGCCGGAGTAGCGTGACTTTTTGCATTAGGTAACGTCTAAAAAGGTGTGTTGCTCCCCTGGAGTAACACACGAAGACGAGAATTTAGTATTTTCTAGTATAAGGAGAGCGCTCTCACATGTCTACACCACACGAAAACAATTTTCTGCAAGGCGTCGGCAATTTCGCAACGGATGCCGCAATTGATACCACAGCGGATAACTTTATCAATCAGGGCGTCAATGATGTCGCATCACATCTTCCCGGCGGGCAGATGGTCGATTCAATGCTCAAAACCGAGGTCGATCAAGTCGCCAACAACGCCATCAACAACGAGGTCAACAAGGGCACCGATGGCATAATGCGTGACGCCGAAGGTCTCTTCGGGCATCATGGCAGCTAGTTTTTTTGAGAGTACAAAGTTGAAGCTGACGTTGGCAGCATGACAGGGGCAAGCCCTGTCACTACTATACGCAGAGTTGCGTGGCTCCGCCACGCTGCTGTAGCCGTGTATAGTAGTGACAGGGCTTGCCCCTGTCATGCCTCTCTCGACTTTGTAAAGGCTCTGCTTGTTTGTTTCTGTACTTTTTTGATTGCAGTGCGTGCTAAAATGACATAAAAATGTATATAGATATACGAAAAAACGCAGGTCAGCATGGTACAGCGCATCTTGGTACTTTCTCTTTTTGTGTTTCTTATAGCCTTAACATCACCTCGTTCAGTACATGCGGCTGGCTTTCCCATCATTAGTTCGCTGCATTCGGGAAAGAGTCCAGAGGCAATGGCGGTTGATACGCAGACACATTTGCTCTACATCGCTCATGAAGGGCCGGGACTCATTGTGGCCTTCGATCCTCTACGGGGCGTTGTGCGCTGGCGTGTCATGCTAGGGGATGTGGCGACCGATATCCAGGTTGATAGCACAACGCATCGCGTATTCGTAGCAGCCGACGGCTACAAGCGCAATGAGGCTGACCTCTTCATATTAGATGGAGCGACTGGAAAAACGGTGGCGACATTGCGTACAGGGCTTGGTGATAATGGTATCGCACTCGATACGCAGCGTCATATTATCTATGTTTCATGCAGCGACGAGGGCGTCGTCTATATGTTTAGCGTACAAGCAGGGTGGCAACAGGGACCTATTCAAGCTACCACAGCAAAACTTCACATTGGCTCACATCCACAGGGGCTTGGTGTCAATAGTCATCTTGGAAGGCTGTATGTAGCGGATGTGGCGACACATGTACTTTCCGTCGTTGATGAGTCAAACTTGCATATACTCACAACGTTGCAAGTCGCGCAAACACCTCTACAGCCACTGCGCGTCGATGAAACAACGGGTCGCGTCTATATCGTATGCGCTGGTGGGCAAGAAGTGGATGTCATCGACGGTAAGAAAAATATCGTGCAGGCGCGTATTCCTGTCTCGCCTTATCCCGAAGGTATCGCGTTCAATACAGCAACGGGACAGATATATGTTGCCAATGAAGGTGACGATGAAGGTGGTCATATTCATGATAGTGGCAACTCCATCACGGTTATCGACGGTAAAACGTTGAACGTGCTAGGCACACTTCCTGTCGGTAAAGCTCCTGATGGTGTGGAGGCAGACCCAACACTTCATCTCGTCTATATTGCGTTGGAGGATAGTAATGCTGTTGTGGAAGTCAGTGATAGTACGAACTTGCCCTTACAGGCGACTACGAATCTAGGACAAGCAATCGCTGCCCGTAACGCTATCACATTATTGCGACAGGCAGCGATTCTCACATTGATTGTTATGCTTTTGACGATTGTTTGGACAACACTTGGCGCTCTGTCACCGCGTTTGCATGTGCGGGAAAGCCCTCAAACTCCGCGAGGCGACGCGTCGTCTCGCTCAGAGGTCCATAGCCTTCCTCGGTAACATAGGCCACACCAGTACGTTTCAGAAAATCGTAGACCGAGGTGCAAGAATACGTATGTGCGAAACCACCTGTTGGAAGAATAGCGTTGGTCCCAACACTATAGTTGCCGATACAAAATGGTGTGTACGGGCCGATCAAGATTTCAGCAGCGTTTTTCAAATCACTAAGGAGCGCGAACGGCTCCTGTACCTGCACTTCGAGATGCTCAGGGGCATATTCGTTTGTGAATGTGATCGCTTGCTGCATGGTTTCTGTCAGTATAATGCCGCCTGTTCCCTTTTCAGACTCAAATCCTGCGCGGCAAAATCCCTGACGTGGCTCAGGCAAAGCCGCCATTTTCTCTGCTAATAGGGGTAGCACAGCATCGACGAGAGTACGGCTATTCGTGACAAGCAAACTGGATGAGTCAGGGCCATGCTCAGCCTCAATCAGCAGGTCACGCGCTACCAGTTCGGGGTTGGCATATGCATCAGCAAGCAGAATCGACTCGCTCGGTCCCGCGGGAATTCCCACATCGACAATGCCGCTTAACAGGCGTTTTGCCGCGGAGACATACGTATTGCCCGGACCAGTGATTTTGTGGACGCGTTGTATCGTCTCTGTGCCGTAGGCAAGCGCGGCAATACCATGTGGACCGCCAATACGATAAATTTCATGCACACCGCATAAATCGGCGGCAACAAGTGATGCCGGGTTGATAGTGCCATCGGCTCCAGGGGGAGTGCAAACGACGATACGCGGCACACCCGCGATATGAGCAGGAGTTGCTAGCATATACATTACTGATGGGAAAATACCTTTGCGCCCTGGAACACATAAGGCAACACTCGTAATTGGCGTAATCTTTTCGCCGACCATAACGCCAGGTGCAACATGTGTGAATGTCTGCTGTGATGGCATCTGTTGCTCATGAAATGTATGTACATTATGAATGGCATGTTTTATTGCCGCATACACATTTGGATCGAGTTCATGATGTGCCTGTTCAATCTCTTCTCGGCTCACCCGAAAGCGTTCAGGCGTGAGTTGTATATTGTCAAACTTTTCCATGTACTCGATCAGAGCCGCATCACCTCGATCTCGTACATCACGTACTATCGGACGTACATAGTCGATCAGATCGTCGATCTCGACCTCCGCACGACGCAACAAGCGCGTGTACTGTGTCACGTTTAGTTGTGAAAGTTCGTAAAAATGAATCATGTCGTCTACATTCCTTGCTATGATAATCAGGATAAAATATATAGTGGATAC
>CAXTWV010000008.1:8798-19695 GCA_964248005.1 uncultured Ktedonobacteraceae bacterium
AAAAAAAATACTTCTCCCCCCCCCCCCCCCACGGGTGGGGCCTATGCACGATATATTTTATCCTCTGGCAACCTTATCGGCCTCATCTGCGGCAGCGATATCGCCTTTCATCCAACGTGCCCCGAAGAGGCCAATCAGACCCGCGATGACGAGTGCAGGTGTGCATGTGACCAACAGAGCTACGCTCAAGTCCTGCCCAGCCATGCCTAGCGCGAAATGATGCCCATGGGTCGGGTCAAAGCTTGTCGCGAGCACTCCTACTAATGTAGGCGAAAATGCATCACCAAGTAAGTGAGCAATGAGCAGCGAGACCGCAACTGCTGATGCACGCAGAGCCGATGGCACAACATCCTGGGTGGCGGCTGTGCTAGGTCCGGTATAGAGTGTGAGCAAAAGTGTTGAGAGAACAAAAAAGATGGTAAATACGAGTAAATTGTGAAAGGTGACGGCAACCGCGAACGCCGGTGCGCCGAGCAAGAAGCCAATCCCGCATACAAGAATACGCGAACCAGGATGACTCTTGTTCAGCCAATCCGCCATGTAGCCACCAAGTACAGTACCAGCCATACCCGCCAGAACTACAACCGCTCCCGAAAAAAGTCCGGCCTGTCCAGAGGTGAGACCAAATGTATCTTTTTGTTGCAGATAGGTGGGCAAGAAGACCACGTTGACGGTAAGCACAAAGAAGGCAAATATCTGCATCAAAATCAGGACAACAAGCGTTCTAATGCGTAACAACGCGCCAAACTGCGCAAAGACGTTTGTTGGCACTGGAATAGGTCGTCCAGCACCTTCTGACTCTTTCACTGCGACACGCGCCTCGTAAATCCCCATGTCCTCTTCGTCTGCCTGATTGCGACGTGGCTCCCGTACCCGCCATACGAGGAGTGCAAGCAGCAAACCAGGGATACCTGTGAAGAGAAAGGCCAGACGCCAACTACCCGGATAGAGACCAGCAAGGGCACCGCCAATGACAAAGCCAACCAGGATGCCCACGAGTTGCGCCACGCTCCACCAACTCATGATACGCGAACGTTTCTCGCGGCAAAAATAATCGCTCATCAATGCCGTACCAGCAGGGAAATAGCCAGCCTCGCCAATACCTAGCACCATACGCGAAAGAAAGAGCGTTGCGAAATTTGTAGCCAGCGCGGTTGCGGCGGTCGCGACACTCCAAAACGCAACGGAGATAGCAACAACATCTCTGCGTTTCGCGCGGTCCGCCCATATGCCAAGTGGAATCGTGCCGAGCGTATAGATGATGAGAAAGGCACTTGCGATATAGCCAATGCCATCAAGACTGAAACCAAGTTCTTTGGCTATAACATTCGCGGCTCCAGTCAGGACGTTACGATCCAAATAATTCAAGAAGCTGATGAGAAACATGACCCAGAAGACGTAGCGAGCATAGCCAGTCGTAATCTGTGGAGAGGTTCTTGTGCCGACTTTGGCAGAAGGTGCGATATCACTCATGGAATAACCTCCGTGATGGGGACGCATAGGAAACACGAGCGTTTGGGCGATACAGCTTTAGTGCATGAGCATAAGATACCACAGAAAGGAAATGTTGCATACTGTTCTTTCCTAAAAATCTACTGTTGAAAGTGTCCTCCTGCAGGAACCTTAGTTTCGACTCTCTCTGTTTTGAGCAACGTGTTTCTATATCGCCACTGTTGCCAGATCAACCAGATACAACCGACGAGTGGCAAAAGGCCAATAATCCAACCTAACCACGCTGGCATTGCATTTGGTGCCGTCACCGTCACAGCAAGTGCTGCTGAACCATGACCCTGTGGCCCGTTCAAATCCACAATGATGTTCCATGCCCCACGTACAACAAGATTCAAGGTCCCCGTCAGCACATGCGTATTCCCAGAGTCTTGAGCGAGGGGAGTATGTACAGGTATCGCATCTGTCCCAAAAACAGGTTGAGCAATAAGTGTCCCCGATAGCGGTATCCCCTCATGGTTACTCACTGTGAGCGTAAAATTCTGACCTACTATTGGTGGATCATCGGAGAGACCAACGACGATGGTGTAGGGGCCTGCGGTCAGCGTCTCGGTTCGAGCAGGCTTACCACTTGCCAAGGCTGTTGCTGGCATACCCAGGAGGAACAGCACTCCACAGAGTAGTAGGATCGTATGAAATGGTCGCATATCGCACCCTACTTTCTATTAAAATGCCAGATATCACCAAGAACGGAGCCTAGTGTGCTGGTGAATAGTCCTAGAAGGAACACAAAAGGGAGTGCCAATAGCATTTCAGACCAACTAACGGTCAAAATTCTGACACTATCTGGATGAAGCTTTATAAAAGGGAAAAGCTGTAACACCTGTACAAGCACAACAGGTATCGCGGTCGTGAGTATCGCCAGGATGCCGCTCATCACTAGAATATATCGTCGTGGCATGCTTTGGGTCTCGTCATACTGTCGTCTATAATAGTAGAGGGATATGCCGTCTACAAGCAATGCACACACAAGGAAAAGCAGTGGCAGGAGTGCCAGGGTGACATTAAATGATGGTGTGCGCGTTACAAAGCGGAAGGCGAGGTGTAGCTTCCCAACAGTATACACAAGTGCCCATGGTACAAAACTTTGCGTCACAAGAGCGAGGAGCCAGACAAGCAAGGCCATAAGCGTTGCCGCTCCAGGTTTACGTGTAGATTGCACGGCTCCAACAAGGCAAAAACCAGCAACCGCGACAAGTGGTAAGGCATAGATTGGAAGTAGCCATGTGCCAATAGCAACAGCCGCGAACGCTGTCAACGACAATTGTGTGATGCCTACAAACGCAGAGAGCAACAACAGCAACCCCCATTCGGGTCCATTGAGAAAGAAAGCAGGTTTGCCCCCCCTTTGTCGCTCAATCCGCGCCTCCGATGCAAACACATAAATACCTCCAAGTCCCATCACAACGCCGCCAAGCGTTCCCATGATGTGGAATGGAGACCAGAGCGTGACATCAATCCCATACAACTGATGCCAGTAATTATCGAACGGTGCCGCTACTAGGTCATTCAACGCGCCAAACCCAAGAATGGCAAAGCCAAGCGGACCATGGAAAAAGCTGAAAATGCGCACTGTAGAAGTGTCGTCCACACCCACTTTGCCTTGATAGTAGCGTCTTGTATCCAAGAGTATGACCAGCAAGGCAATAAGTCCTGTGAAGCCGACGCCCGTGTACAACATGATATGCGGCGGAATCCAAAACTGGTCACGTCCAATCAAATCATGCCATTCTCTGTCCCATGCGAGACCTAACTCCGCCTGCATAAGAAAATAGAGCATAAACCATGCCGAAATCTGACGTAACCGACGTTCCGCTACATCAGCATGTGGAACAGAAGACGACAAACGCTGTTTGGAAAGAATCGATTGTGCCATAAAACTTCTCCTGTATCATCGGAAGTCATCAAAAATACAGTACTCTACGAGTGGTGCCAGGAAAGCACGCCTCCCCCTGTAAGCAGAACGCGAAGTAAAACATCAATCACCTTTTGTACGAATAGAAGAGGCTCTGGGTAGCGTATAATTCAGGCAATTTTCCTGTTGCTATCATTCCTCTTTTCTGGTACCATAAACACTATGGTAACGCAAGAAAATCCCGTAAAGGGCTGGGATATTATTGGGCACTTACATGCCATCGACATTCTGCGCCGCACGTTAGCCGCGCAACAAGTTCGTCATGCCTATCTTTTCACTGGCCCTCCACACATCGGAAAATCGTTGTTAGCGCATCGTTTCGCCCAAACACTGCTTTGCACTGGTGGTCCCGATTCCACTATCGCGCCACAGGAACCATGTAACACCTGCCTCTCCTGTCGCAAAGTGTTGCACGACAACCATCCAGATATCCATGTTATCTCTAAGCCCACCGATAAACAATTTATCCTGATAGAGCAGATACGTGTTCTACAAAGCGACTCAGCACGCCGCACGCTTGAAGGAAGACGTAACATCTTTATCATCGAGAACGCGCATGAGATGAATGTACAGGCCGCGAACTGTCTTTTGAAAACACTCGAAGAGCCGGAACCAGATGTTGTGTTGTTGCTCACCGTTCCTGATGCTGGCCTCTTGTTGCCCACAATTCTCTCTCGCATACAACTTATCACGATGCAGCTACTCACTTCAATGCAAATCAAAAACGCGTTGATACAAGACTGGGATGCTGATCCAAAAGAAGCCGACTTGATTGCAGCCTTAGCAGCTGGACGTATGGGCTGGGCTGTGCAAGCAGTCGAAGATGAGGAACTGCTGACACAACGTAAAGCACAACTTGACCTGCTCACAAAACTGCCCTCTGCCAGTCGTGTCCAACGTTTCGATCTGGTGCAACGCATGAGTGGCGATAGTGACAAGGTGCAGTCCATGCTAGAGTTGTGGTTACTGTGGTGGCGTGATATGGTATTAGCAGCAAATACCTGTCTCGATTTGACTGTCAACGTAGACATGCGGCCCCTGTTAAAAACGCAGGCGCCCAAATTTGGTACAGCAGAAGCAGAGCGTATGATACGGGCTATTTTGCGCACGATGGAAGCCATCGAGCAAAACGTCAACCCCCGTGTTGCCCTCGAAGTCCTGATGCTCGACGTACCAACTATCAAAGCGTAATTCTCTCAAAGAGGAGCATCACATGCGAACAGATTTCCACCATTTGCTCATCCATGTAGAAGAAGGCGTGATTACCATCACTATGAACCGACCGGAGGTCTTGAACTCGTTCAACGATCTTATGCTCGAAGAACTCACCGAAGCCGTTGAAACTGCCGCTAGTGATGACACGATTCGCTGTGTCGTTCTCACGGGCGCGGGACGCGCCTTTGGTGCAGGTCAGGACCTTTCAGGCTTCCCTGCCGTTCCTACGAATGGCGAAGCTGCCAAGGTGAGCGAACATCTGAAGAAGTATCATCGCTTAGTGAAGAGTATGCGTGCTATGCCGAAGCCTATCGTCGGTGCTATTCGCGGGGTCGCTGCCGGTATTTCATGTAATATCGCCCTCGCGTGTGACCTGCGTATCGCCACCGATAACGCACGCTTTATCGAAGCCTTCGCGCGTATTGGCCTTGTCCCTGATGGTGGTGGTGCCTATTTCCTTCCCCGTCTCGTTGGGCTAGGCAAAGCAATGGAGATGTGTCTGCTCGCCGATGAAGTCAGTGGGCCAGAGGCCGAGCGACTCGGACTCGTCACAAAATGTGTGCCTGTAGAAGAATTTCCCGGTACCGTTGCCGCCTTCGCGAAGCGGTTGGCAAACGGCCCAACACACGGCTATGGCCTGATCAAAGAACTCCTCTATAAGTCAATGGAGACCGACCTGCAAGCCTCCTTCGACCTAGAAGGGCAGCTACAAGACGAAGCCTTCACAACCGCCGACCACAAAGAAGGCGTCAGTGCCTTCCTAGAAAAAAGGCCCGCGAAATACACAGGAAAATAGGTTATGGTATCTAAAGCAGAGCTTTGAAAAGGGACTTTAATGGTATGTGGTGCATGGTAAAATTCTATAAAGTGTTTTATCATGTACTCCTCCATAGCCAACACAAGAGTAAGAATTGCTTTGAATAAAGTAACGAAGTGTTGGTACAAGCGTTGACATTTTGTCAACACTTGAAAGCTGATATATTTCAAGTGTAGAAAAGAGCGTAGAGAGGACATATTTTATGCCAGACGAAGAGCAAAGCCGTGATCTTACTCTATTTGGACAAAAACAATTGCGTCGTGTATGGCACAAGGATGAATGGTACTACAGCATTGTAGATGTGATTGCTGTTCTTACGGACTCGACAAATCCTCGCGTGTATTGGGCAAAGCTGAAAGAGCGAGCAACATCAGAAGGATTTGATAAAACCTTGAACCAAGTTGAACCTCTAAAACTCAAGTCACCTGATGGGCGTTTTCGGCAGACCGATACCGCCAACAGACAAACACTTTTACGCCTTATTCAGTCTATCCCCTCGCCAAGAGCTGAGCCATTCCGTGTCTGGCTTGCTCAGGTGGGGGAGGAACGTTTAGCGGAAATTGAACATCCAGAGGCTGCTATAGAGCGTGTGAGAGTCATGTACAAAGCAAAAGGTTATGATGATGCTTGGATTGATGCACGCATTAGGAATGACCTGATTAGAAACGAACTGACCGACGAGTGGAAAGGTCGGGGAGCCAAAGAGGGGATAGAGTATGCTATCCTCACCAATGAACTTACAAAGGGTACCTTTGGCTTTACTGTACAAACCTACAAAGAATATAAGCTTCTCCCCATACGGACAAATTTGCGTGATCATATGACCCCAATAGAGCTAGCATTAATCTCATTAAGTGAAGCAACCGCTATCACCTACCACCGAGGCCGCGATAGTCAAGGCTTTTCTGAACTGAAACGAGATACAACTGACGCAGGACGAGCTACAGGTAAAGCCCGACAAGCCCTTGAAGAAGAAATGGGAACAATTGTTATCAGCAAGGAGAATTATCTAGGAAACAAGAAACCAAAGCGGCTTAAAACAGAAAAATAGCTCAAACTAGAAGCAATAAAAGGGAAAAGCTAAACCTGTCGGAATAACGGATGGATGATCTTTTGGCATCAGGATGGATATCTATCTGTTCTAAATCTTTGCTTTGTGTCATGCTAGAAAACGTAACTATGCGTATCGACAATCTTTCTCATAACAACGCACAGACGCAAGGCAAACGGCGTCGTGCATGGCTGCGTGAACACGCCCCACAACATATCGAAGCCTGTACCGCTCTTACACTCCATGCCCTGCATCAACGAGAGTATAGCGCGGCACAAAATGCACTTGTGCTTGGGGCAGGTGCTTGTACCGAAGTCCCACTCAACGAGTTGCTTCGTAGCTCCGACGAAGTAGTACTCGCCGACCTCGATATTGCCGCCCTCCGTGCCGCCAGCGATGAGATTACTAACGCGACATTGAATAAACGCTTGCGTCTCCTGCAATGCGATATCAGCAGTAGCAATGGCGAACCGAAACGTGGTATCAGTGCAACTCTCACTCGTCTCATCAGCAATCAAAATTGGGCACAACTTGTCTCACAAGGACCACAAGCAGTCTTTGATGCTGCCGCGTTTTGTCTTGAGCAATGCCCTGTACCAGACCCACCAGAGATACACACCCTTGCTTCGGGTTCTTTTGGTATCGTCGTCAGTTCGCTTGTAGTCTCACAATTGTTTAGCTATCCTCTGCTCGACGTACTCGACTCTATCAAGCAGGTCGCGCCAAAACTGCTCGGCGAACAAGAGCGTCACCGTCGCTATCAGGAGGCCGCACAAGCCTTCCGCACGCGTATCATCAACGCTCATCTGCACCTCATGCGTGACCTACTCGACATCGGCGGACGTGCCGTCTTGCTGAGCGACATACGTGGCTTCGTCTTTAATGTCCACGGCACCGATCACGACGCCACACATCGTCGTGCTATACCCCTTGTCCCACGTGCCTTTCCCGATCTCGTGCGCGACACCTTTGCTATCGTAGAGGAGCGGCAATGGGAATGGATCACCGACCTCCCTGAAAACGAGCGTCTTGGGCGTGGCTACGAGGTAAGTGGGTATATATTGAGCAAGTAGTTCTTTTACGAGGCTACAGGCGGCTCCTCTTGCAACTCTTTGACAACGATTGCCTTCCTCGACAGGAAAAACGGTCGCAAGGCAAGAAAGAGGATGATGCTTACCGCCCCGCCAAGCAGGTACCCCAGACTGGTATTGGCAAAAACTGGACTACTTTTCGCCAGAGGGCCGGTGAAGAACGTAGATGAGGTAAAGAGTAAGCCGACTACTATGCCCACCACCCATGCGATACAGGCGGCAATATTGAATCCTCCTGTATAGTAATACGCACTCTCGGAACCTATCCTATTCAAGCTCTTTGTGTCATAGCTGCGACGCCAGATCATATCGACCAGGAAGATCGCGGCCCAGACTGTCAAGGCCGCGGCTAGCAGCAACAGAAAGCTGGTGAGAGCGCCCTGAAAGTCATTGCGAATGAGCAGAACATAGATCGAGCCAATTATCATCAGGACGCCATCAATCAGCACCGCGTACTGGCGCTTGATGCGAATCCCCATAGCAAGCAGATTGAGACCAGAGGAGTAGATATCGAGTGCCGCTCCTGCCAACAAACCACCAATGGCTGTCAACAGATAGGGGACAGCTAGCCAGGATGGTAGTGCCTCCCGAATCGGTGTAAGTGGATCGCTTGCCGTCAAGGTATTGGTTTTGAACGACGCCAGAAGCACACCCACTATCATTAACACATAAAGTGGCAGTGTCCCGCCAATGACTGTCCAGAACGTGATTGCTCGTCCTGAACTCCTTTGTGGCAGGTAGCGTGCATAATCCGCGCCGGAGTTAATCCAGCCAATTCCTGTCGCCGCCATGATGATCACAAAAGCAGTAATCACACCCGTATCCCATGGACCAGGCGGCTGGCTTAGTAGCTTGCTCCAGTTCGTCTGTGGAACAATGAATGCAATAATGACAAGCGTCAGAATGCCGAATACCCAGGTCGCGCCACGCTGCAACCAGACCAATGTAGCATGACCCCAGTAGCCGCAAGCCACTACTGCCGCCGCTAGTACAATAATACCGATCAGCGTCCAGACGGGATTCGCCTGGATACCGAAAACTTGTAAAAGCTCCAGTAATGCGCCTGTGGAGGCAATCACTAAAATAGTTTCCCATCCAACCAGACTAATCCAGCTCACTAATGTCGGGCCAAAGTTGCCGCGAGTCCCGAAAACTGCCCGCGAAAGAATCAGCATCGGCGCACCACCCCAGACACCAGGAATACTCAGCAGGCCGACGAAAAGAAAGGAAAGTGCCGTCGCGATCAACCCGATTACCAGACTTTGCCACAAGTTTAGACCGCTACCAGTCAAATAACCCGCGCCATAGACAACTCCTAGGATGCCAACATTGCTGGCAAACCATACCCAGAATAGCTCAAGCGGTTTTCCATGGCGCTGCTCCTCGTCAATAGGATTGATGCCATTCATCTCAACAGACCCGACGCGATCACTCTCAGGTTGTCGTACTGTACTACTCATGCATCACCTTCCATAAATCTATGCGTAAACATACTCATAGACTAACAACACAAAAAGATGTTCCTCAATTCCTACAAATCTCTTAGACCTTGCTACAGCATAACATCGGCAGAGAAAGAATTCCAAATAAACCTTTGTATCTATTGCACTACTATGTGATGTGTTCTGCCAGAAATCCGTACTTTCAGTAGTATTGTACCAAACTTCATACAATGGCAAGCATAACAAATTGAATATTCAGTATGAATATGGTATGCTTGCTATGTCAATCCCCTTACTCATGACGTGGTTCGTCATCGTACACCGATTCCTTGATAGCGTCTTCTTAATTGTTGACCGTAGGTACATTGTAGTACTAGGAGGATTTCGATGCTCAGTAGTCCCCGCAGGAGTTTTTTTGACCGCGACCTCGAACACTACCCCGCCAACTCGCAACGTGTCTGGTATTTAACGTTGTCCGTCGCCGCAACCATTGTCCTGTATTACGAATCGTATGTTCTCCCATCAGTTGCCCCGCTCGTCCTGACCACCTTCCACATCACGTTCATCAACTACGTCTTTTTAACGCTTGGCTCCAATTTGCTTGGCGCACTGTCCTCGCTCATTGGGAGTCTTTCAGATCGCATCGGACGTGCCAACCTTGTTGTCTATGGTATCGTCGTTACGTCGCTTGTCACCCTCGGCATTTCGTTTACAAGCTCAGCATCGCTCTTTATCGTGTTGACCTTGTTACTTGGCTTTGTTGAAGGCATTATCCTTGTTGCCACCCCCGCCCTTGTGCGCGACTTCTCGCCACGTCTTGGGCGTGCGACCGCAATGGCGTTCTGGACCGTTGGCCCTGTCGGTGGCAGTCTCGTGATTACCTTCGTCGCCAGCCTGACGCTCTCTCTCTTCGGGACATGGCAGTCGCAGTACATCATCTCCGCCATCTTTGGTCTGATTATCTCTGTGTTGTGCTTCCTCAGTCTTCGTGACCTTTCGCCCTCTTTACGCGCTCAAATCATGACCGCGATCCAGGAAAAAACACTGATCGAGGCACGTTCACGAGGCATCGACGTTGCCGCGGCACAGCGTAACCCATGGCGACAAATGTTGCGTCCACAAATCATCATCAGTGCCCTTGGCGTCAGCCTCTTCTTGCTGCTCTATTATGCCGCCGTCGCATACTTCCCAACGTACCTGACAACCATTTTCAAATACCCACTTGCATTGGCAAATGGTTTACTCAGCATCTATTGGGCATGTGATGTCATTGCCTCAATCGTGACTGGCATCCTCTCCGACCGCTTAGAAGTGCGAAAGCCCTTTATGCTTTACGGTGGGATTGCTAATATTATTGTGATTATCCTTTTCATCACACGTGTTGGACAACCCACGAGTCCACTCTTCATGGGCATCATCTTTGCCCTCTTTGGTCTCACGGGTCCTATTGCCTACGTCGGCTGGATGGCAGGCTACACCGAAACCATTGAGGACATCAACCCTGCACTGGTCGCGACTGGCATCTCCGTATGGGGCTTTCTCATCCGTCTCGTTGTGGTCGTCTCGTCGCTCGCGTTTAGCTTCGTTGTCGTCAACACACAAAACACGGGACAATGGGCCACGTGGTGGTGGGTCTGTGTCGCGGGTGTTGTCGTGTTTCTGCCAACCGCGTTTCTTGCCAGTGGCTTCTGGCGTCCCGCTCAAGCACGTGCGGCTGTCCAAGCCAAACTGCAATCTGAGGGACTCGGTGTCGAGTCAGGCGTCGGCCCTGCGTAGTATTGTGTAAGCTTCATGTGGTAAAAGATGGAGCGAGGTTGCCTGGAAACGGCACCCAGCGGCAGGGTTTTTAAAAATAAA
>CAXTWV010000008.1:19705-38707 GCA_964248005.1 uncultured Ktedonobacteraceae bacterium
TGTTTACGCTGTTTTTTTAAAAATTTGCCGCTTGTGCCCGTCAACAGGCAACCTCGCTCCATCTTTTACCACATGAAGTTTTTAAAAATACAATAAATTGACGTTGCCCATCATTTTTTTGTACACTGAACAAAGCTCGACTGAGATGTACATTGAAGACTCTATTGTAAGAGGGGAAACACCTGATGGCACAGTCAGAGGTCCAAGCTACCATATCGGATTCGTTGCATGTAAAGCCGGAAGTGCGCCCCGATAAGGGCGAACGTCGCTTACGACGTGTCGCTGCATGGGCAATGCTCTTCTTTCTCCTACAAGGTGAGCTAGGAGCCATTTGGGATAGAGAATGGCACTTTTACGTTGGACGCGATTGGTTTTGGACACCGCCGCATACCCTTATTTACTCGTGTGTGTCAGGTGCAGGGCTGATCGCGCTTGCTGTTGTGCTGGTAGACACCGTGTACTACTACAGGCATAGACCCGGCGTTGATGATACTTCGACTATCTCGGTTCTGAAAGTTTTTCATGCTCCTCTGGGCTTTGTCCTTGCGGGCTTCGGTGCGCTTGGAGCACTCATCGCGGCCCCGCTTGACAACTACTGGCATGAAATGTACGGTATTGATATCGCTTTGTGGGCACCTTTTCACCTGATGGGCATTACTGGAGCGTTAATTGCTATATTAGGCATGGTCTATATATTTGCTTCAGAAGCAGCCTATGAGCGCGAGTGGGCTATCAGCCACCCCTCCCGTCGCTTTCTAGGGTTACGTTTGCTCGAATGGGGAACGCTCTTCATTCTTGCTGGCTTGATGAATTTTATCTTAATTGGCTTTTTGCAGTTTCCTATAGCCGTATTTGGCCTGTTGATTATTCCCACCTATATGCTACCTCTCGTGATCTGTGGAGCACTTATGCTGATCGCCTCGGTTCGTTTTACACATTTACCAGGGGCGGCACTGCTTACAACCCTTCTTCTGCTAGTACATACAATAGTCGAGGAGCTTTTTGTTCCGTGGGCCATTCGTACAGGTGTGGCCTGGGAGCATTTATCATATCGTGTACCACAGATACCCTATTTTAGAATCTCTGATGCTATATTTCCGGTAACTCTTCTTCTCTCTGCGCTACTCATAGATGGCGTTGCGCTCTGGCGGCTCAGGCATGGTTGCACACTCAATGGCACGACAAAGGGTAATTGGCTGTTGGGTCTCCTGGTTACGCTTCCACCACTGCTGATTGCGCCATGTATTATCATGGGGTCGTGGAATCTGCCACGTGTCTTTCTGGAAGAGCCGGGCGTCACGATTTCGCCGGATACAATGCTACAAGTTGCCCTCATTGCGGTGCCAGTCATACTTGCATCTGGTATCCTGGGCGCACTTGGCGGAGCAAATTTTGGTGACGTATGGTACTTCAATAAACAGTGAGCATCGTTTCCTACGAGGAGGAATAATTTCTATGAACGCGACAGGACGATTGCTCACGCGTATGTGCTACACGCTCGCTATTACTGTATCCGTTATCATCCTGACTTCGGGGGTGGCACAGGCTAGTAATGGTCCAGCGTTCACCCGAACGCTGGCTGTGGGTTCCTACATTGTGCAGGTCAATCTTAACCAGTATCCTCCAATAACCGATCAGGCTGTGAATGTGACCGTCGTGCCTCAAGAAAGTACACTACGACTCTCCGGGCAGCTCAACATGCTCCCTGGACTGGGAACCGATGCAGTGCCCTTGCATTCTCTGTTATCGCCTTTGAATGCGACGAGTACATTGACCGGTAGTATTCGGATGCCTGTACGCGGTGCATGGCAGATTGCCGTCCAGCTCAACGGACCACAAGGCGTGGGTGAGGCAAATTTCCCCATTGTGGTATCCGCTCCAGGAGCCATGCCTATCTGGTTGGGTTGGCTTATTGGCTCGTTACCACTCTTATGCCTCGCATGGATTGTCTGGAATCAGCGACGCTATCGTCAGAAGCTGCTTGCACTGCACGCTCACTAACTCACGTTATCCTTTGACATCCCTGCGCTTCAGCATATACGCGGTCACTGCTGTCAGCAGTAGGATGGATAGAGCGATTGCTAGCCACGTAATTAGCAGATAATGCAGGTTATGCTGATAGGTGTTGCATGAGTCACAAGTACCGAAGACTTTATCTCCATTGCCGATTAAGTTCATTGAAGAACCAAGAGCAGCCATGCCCCAACGGAGCGAAAAGAGCGCACCGAAGACCTGCATTGGAATGTTCTTCAATGGGAACATACTGCCAGAAAAAATAATTTGTGGCAGGAGAAGCAATGGGATGAAACTCATTGCCTGATCGTTATTGCGCACAAGTGCTGAGATAGCTAGACCAACCATGACCCCTGAGATAGATACAAGCGCAATCGTGATATAGGTTTCCCAGACCTCCGACGTGAATATTCCCTGGTAAAAGTGCGCTGCTAGACTCATAACCCCCAGTAAGACCACACATTGTATGAGGCAGAGTCCCCCCAGTATCGTGATCTTGGAAAGAAGATAAGGAAAGATTCTAAGATTGACTGTGCGTTCTCGCTCATAAATGAATATCTCTTTGATGATTTCACGTGAGGCATTGATACAGCCAAACATTATGGCGGCAAAGGACAGGATGAAAAGAAATCTCTGCGCGTCTCCTTGATTGGCAAGGGATATAGGAGCTTTGAAGATTGTCGTTTCATGCAACGTGTTTACCAGGATAAAGAGAATGACGCCTATGAAAGGAGCCTGTAACAGCAGGATGGTGAGATTCCCTTTATCATTCCAGAGCAACTCAAGGTAACGCTGACAGAGAATGGCAAACTGTTTGAATGGATTACGACGTGCTGACGATTTTATCGCATAAGGTTCATTTGCCTGACTGGGCAAGAGTACTTGTCCGTCACGCGTAGGCTTTTGATCTCGTTGCATCAATGGTCCCGCGATATATTTTTGATAGGCATCCGATTTTCGGAACCGTTCCTCGGCCTCCTGGGGAATAGTCGGCTGCTCATCGGTTGGTTCCAGGCTATTGTATATTTCGGCAAAATCGGGTTGCTTGAAGTAGGTTTTCGCCTCCTCTGGCGGTCCGAAATAAGCCAGCCGTCCACCTTGAGCCAGAAAACAGACGGTATCACAGACATTGATGTTACTGGTCGCGTGCGTGACAAGGAGAATCGTATGTCCTTTATCGGCGAGTTTGCGTAAGAGAAGCATCATCTTACGATCCAAACCTGGATCGAGTCCAGATGTTGGTTCGTCCAGGAAAAAGACGCTAGGATTCGCCAGCAATTCAAGGGCAATTGAGATGCGTTTGCGCTGTCCACCAGAGAGTTTTTTTATAAGGAGAGAGCGGCGATGCTTCATCTCTACATCCTCCAATACCTCGTCAATACGCTGCTCGATCTGTTCTTTCGTAAAATCGGCTGGTAGGCGTAGTTTGGCGGCATAGTACAGGGCACGTTCTACCGTGAGATCGCGGTGAATAATATCTTCCTGTGGAACGTACCCAAGTTGCGACCTGAAGGAGGAAAGATGGCGATAATAGTCCAGTCCATTATAGAAAACCGACCCTTCTTGAGCGGGTCTCAACCCACTTAATGCATCCAAGAGTGTCGATTTCCCTGTACCAGAGCCTCCTACGAGAGCGACGAAAGAACGCGGTGGAATGCTCAGCGAAATAGAGTTGAGCAAGATGGTTTGATTATTGCCCACTTTCCTGAGATCAACCGCATTAATACCAATACTTTCACTTTCGTCGTATTGTCTGAGTTCACTCCCAGTATAAATAAGTCTAAATGGACCAATACGGATTTCATCGTTGAGTTTGAGCAATGCGCTAGTAGTGCTTATACCATTCACATAGGTCAAGTTGCTACTGTTCAAATCGTTGAGACGATGAGTTTCTCCCTCTGGAATAAGGCGAGCATGATGGGCCGAGACCAGGGGATGATTCAAGATGATATCGTTGTCCTGCAATCGTCCAATGCTCATTGGCGTCGCATGGAGTGGAATTGGTTGAATGCGGGGAAGAATGACCTGTGGCCCTTTACCGCCATCATTGTAGGTTAAGGTGATAAGCGTGCCGTTATTATCTTCGATGCGAAATATATCTCCTCGCATCAATGGCTTCCGAAATGATTTGTTCCCGCGAATTTTGTTGCCTTGATAGAGAAGACCATTGTGTGTGCTTTTCTGATTGGGGGGCGGATGGATAAGCACCCACTGATTATTCTGACGCACTATTTGCAGGTGATAATCGGAGACGATAGGAGTATCAATAACGATATCGTTGGCCTTATCTCGTCCAACATTGATGCTTTCTTTCGCTAATGGATACTTTTTATGCCGACCGGTGGTAGTGTCAGTTACTTCAAGTGAAGGAATGCCTATTTGCGAGAATGATGCTACCTCCGTCCTGCTCATAGGTGAAGATAGTTCTGGATTTGGTGTTACCCGTGCGTCTGCTTTAATGGATGTAGATGCAAGTGAACTCATGAGGTTTGATGGTTGTGTGTCAAATTGCGTTTGAGCAAGTGCTTTGTTGTCGGGCGTAAAAGAGAAGAGAAAAGAGGTATCGCCTCCCAGGTCAATCTTGCTCTCGTTCTGAATGGTGCTTTGCTGTATACGTTTTTTATCGACAAATACCGCGCTAGATTGAGAGAGATTCTCAATGCTCCATGTTTCGTTATTCCGCAGAAGTCGAGCATGATACCTTGAAACTTGGAGATCAGGGATGAAGATATCATTACTGACGTGGCGTCCAATCGTGGTGACTGTTTTATCAATTGGAAACGTCTGACCTGTGAGGGGGCCTTTGAGAAATATAATAAAGGCCGTATCAGGTGCTTTGTTGTCTTTATCCATCTGACATCCTTTGAGAGAAATTAATGCGGCTAGCCTTTTCAGTTTCGCTAACAATCATAGCACATGAATAATTTTTTGTCTTCACTGCACTGATTCTACATACTCTACTACCTCTTGTTTAAAGAATGGCAGCACAATTTCAACTACACTATGTGGTGCCAGGATTGGCGCACAGTGATTCGCGAAAATAAGAATGTCATTTGAGCGTAAACGAGGTGGACGTGCCATTATAGCATCTTGCTGTCCCCAGATGAAGAGCGTTGGTATTGGCGGGGATGTAGGTAGCGTAAACGGAGCGCGTCCAGTGCCAGGAAGTTCAAAAAGTGTGCGTTTGAGTATCTGTTGTGGTTGCATGATAATCTCAGCCATCCATTCGTGAGCGTGAGCATGATAGCGTAGATTGAATCCGAAACCGAACAACATTCCGAAGAGCGGCCAGCCCGATAGAAACCAGTTCGCCACTCTTGAATGCTTCGAGTCGATCCATCGCTCAATCTGTACCGCCGTTTGCCAGGATTTACGTATGTAGGCGGGGCAGAGAAAAATCGCCTGTGATACATAGTGTGGATAACGTTGCATATATGCTTCACATGCTCGTGTACCCGTTGAGTAAGCCAGAATAGCCCATCGCTCGATGTGCAGGGCGGTACGGAGTTCTTCCAACGCCTCCGCACAAGCTGGGTAGTACGACTTTTCTGGTATCATCTCCTGGGCCGCACCCATACCAGGAAGCTCTACGAGAATCAATTGAAAATGAGGGACAAGTAATGGAATGAGTTTGTTCCATGTTGTATAGGTAACGCCCCAGCCATGAATAAGCAGTAAGGGATTGCCGCTCCCTTTCGTTTGATATGACAACATCATACTAATTGACGGCCTTCGTAAAGAGATTTTTAAATATCCTCAACCAGCGTATCTGATATGATTATATTTAGATGTGTTTTGTTATCATATCATACACATCTTAAAATCGCTACAAGAAAGAATACTATGCAACGTCATAAGAATATTTTGATTCTCACTTCAAAAACTGGCGGCGGTCACATGAGTTTGGCTGAAGCTCTTCAAGACTTGCTGATGGAGGATGCACTGATAAGAGGTGGGGGAAGCCAGCAACATACAACTATGCCTATCATCACTATTATCGATCCGCAGCCACGCCTCTTTCATGAGCATTATCGCCTTGTGAGCCGCTACGTGCTCTGGCTATGGGCGGCAGAGTTCCAGTTCTTGAATACTGCCAGGCGAGCACTCTTGGTACACCGCATTTTCACTACCCTGGTACGTCGCCAACTCAATGACGTGCTAGATAACGTGCAGCCCGACCTCATTATCACCACCTATCCGTTTCTCACCTATGAGGTCATGCGAGTGCTAGAGAAACGCTCTTCTCCTGTGCCACTGGTCTCGCTCTTCTCCGATGCCAACGGCGTTCATGCTACGTGGCTCACCGAACGTGGCGCAGCCTCTGCCCTTGCGACCACTCGTGAGACATATGAACAGGCACTTTCCGTTGGCTTTGTTCCTGAACGTCTGCATCTCGTTGGCTGGCCTGTACGCGCTCAATTCGCTCACGCTTCCCGATTCAGCCGCGAGATGCGCCGCGAGCTACTTTCCCAACTTCATCTTGTCCCTGACCGTTTCACGCTCTTCTTACAAGGCGGTAGTGAAGGCGCGGCCCATGTTGCCCGCACGATAGAAAATATCCTGGCGGTGAGTAAGCTTGCAGGTGAGGTGCAGATAATTCTCGCGGCTGGAACCAATCGTGCCTTGCACGAACGCTACAAAAAAGGTGCATACAATCTCGCTGTCCTGCCCCATACGAGAGAGATCGCGCCATTCATGGCTGCCTCGGATGTTATTATGGGCAAGGTTGGCCCCAATATACTGTTTGAGTCGATCATGTTGGGCAAACCCTTTGTCGCAACGGCGTATATTCCCGGTCAAGAACACGCGAATCTGGCCTTTATCCAGCGTCATGGTCTCGGTTGGGTGGCATTACATTCACAAGAGCAACAGGTTCTACTAACCTCTCTCGTTCGCGATCCCGACCAGCTTCATGCCATGTCTACCACGATCAACGCCTATCGTTCCTGGAACGCAGAGGCTACTATGCGCATTGGCCCACTCATCCACACACTCCTCGCTAGCTCATTTTGATGATACAATGGCAATACGTCAAAAAAAGTTGGTGAGAGATGCGGATTTTGTTTGTGACTGACCAATATCTTCCCATGGTTGGTGGTGTACCCACGGTTGTACATCGCCTGGCGACAAACCTTGCGGCACGTGGACACCATGTATGGGTTGCTGCTCCTTCCGCAAATAGACACAGCCGTTACTCTTTGGAGCAGAAGGTACACGTGTGTCGTTTTGCCTCATTTGAGTGGCCGATGTATGAAGGACAGCGTATCCCCCTTTGGCCTTTTACAATGATGCACAAATTGCTCAGTACACTCGATCCTGATGTTATCCATATTCATTCACCAATTGTACTGGGTACACTTGCACAACTCTTGGGTCGGCGTTTGCGTAAGCCAATCATCGCCACAAATCACTACCTGTCCGTCAACACGCTTCCTGCTGTTGCCTCTGTTCCACTCGTCGGCACGTGTATTCGTTTGTTTACTCATGCCTATCTTTCGGGTCTTTACAGCCGTTGTACGTTTATCACGTCACCAACATTGACAGGACTCAACCTCTTACATGCACAAGGGTTGCGCAAACCCAGCGCGGTCATTTCAAACGGCATCGATATACGTCAATTCTCGCCAGGACCATCCGACGAGTCCTTACGGAAACGCCTTCAACTACCACAGGATCAACCACTGATATTACATGTGAACCGCTTGAGCAGTGAGAAGTGTGTTGATGTCTTACTACGTGCAATTCCGCTTGTACATACCAACGCTCATTTCGTTTTGGCTGGAACGGGACCAGACAACATGCGCCTTCGTAAGCTCGCGGTCCAACTTGGCATTGCTCATCGTGTCAGCTTTGCTGGATACGTGCCGGATGAAGACGTGTTGGCTCTACGGCGTGAAGCAACGCTCTTTGTCATTCCCTCGGAAGCCGAACTGCAAAGTCTCTCTACAATGGAGGCGATGGCGTGTGGCTTACCTGTGATTGCGGCGGATGCCTGTGCATTACCTGAACTGGTCCATCATGGCGAAAATGGCTTGCTCTTCTCACCTGGACAAAGCGATGAGCTAGCACGCCATGTCGATATGTTGCTTTATGACAAAGACTTGTGTATACGTATGGGGCAAGCAAGTTTGCGTATCATTGCTAGACACAAGAGCGAGGATGTACTTACCCGTTGGGAAGAGCTGTACACGAGCCTATGCGTACAAGAAGAGCTTTTCCATGAAGAATCATATATAGGAAAACCAGTATGACACAATATGAAAAACAAGGCATCTTTGCGAAGGAAATACTCACAGAGGATGAGATAGCTGCTATTCAACAACTCGTGACAATAGGTGAGACGCTGGAAGGTCTCCACATGCGCTTATTTGTCGATGATATGTTGAAGCAACGTTCAGGTAACGATACCTTTGATTTCTTATACTATGAGCAGGGACAACTCGTCGGCTATTTAGGGATAGATAACTACGGCACTCAAGAAAAAGCTGTAGTAGCCATGGTTCATCCCGAACATCGACGTAAAGGCATTGCTCGTCTCTTGCTACAAGCCGCCAGGGAAGAGGCCAGACATAGTGGAATAGAGCAACTTGTAGTGATGTGTGAACGTGGCTCGACCTCTGGTACAGCTTTTGCTCAAGCCATAAACGCTCGCTTAGACTTCTCAGAACATGAAATGGTGCTAGGAACATTTCAAGAACGTCTTGTTTTTGACGAGCGTATAACCATTCGGCAAGCAGTCAATCCAGACGACGTAGACGCGCTTGTGACGATTATGGCAACCGACATGGGCGATGTCGAACAAGCACAACGCTATGTGATGGATGCGTTCAAGCGAGACAATCAGCGTTTCTATCTTATGACATTTGGTGGCCCAGACCTCGGTTGTGACGAACCAATAGGAAGCCTGCGTCTGGTCAGTCTCTCCGAAGATACAGGTATCTACGGTTTCGTAGTACGCCCAGAGTATCGTGGCAAAGGCTACGGGCGACAACTCTTGCAAGAAGTCATTCGTATCGTTCGCAACGAGAGTTCAAAAGGGATTCTGCTTGAGGTAGACGTACACAATACAAACGCCCTCGGCTTGTATCTCTCCATTGGTTTCGAGATCAAAACGACCTATGATTATTATAATGTGTAAGGACCGATGTATCGCGTCCTGGTTAGCAATTGAGAGGTCAACAGGACGTGATACATCGTTCCCTGATGATATTTTGACGACCGAAGACGGTAATGGCGGTAGGGGCAGCAATTCATTGCGCCCAAAGATGGGCGGGGAAGGGGTCACGGTGCCACGAGAAGCGTTTTAGGGACGATTGCCCCACCACCCCCATCTTTGGGCGCAATGAATTGCTACCCCTACCGATGTGAATTCCCGCATTTGGTTGTCAAAGTTCATCAGGAGAAATAAGGATACGACTATGCTGTGGTTAGAATTGACGGTACAAGCGCACCCCGATGCAATCGAATCGGTGAGCGAGCTTTTGAGCCAGCATACCTCTGGCGGTGTGGCGATTGAGGAGCCGATTGAGCTATATGACGAGGGACAAGAATATCGTGTAGTCACGGGGCAACCTGTGCTTGTTCATGCCTACCTGCCAATTGATGGCAAAGAAGAGGAGGCACGGCAGAAAATCGCCGAGGGTCTCTGGCATTTTTCCAGTCTCGGCTCACACTTTGTGGGCGAGTTAACGACGCGTGTAGTCAACGAGGAAGATTGGGCCAATGCATGGAAAGACTATTTTCATGTCACCCACATTGGGCAACGCCTTGTCATTCGTCCATCGTGGCGCGAATATGCGCCAAAACCCAACGAGGTTGTACTCACGCTCGACCCCGGCATGGCCTTTGGTACTGGCCTCCATCCAACGACGCGTATGTGCTTGGAACAGGTAGAACAACGTGTCCATACTGGGATGAAGGTACTTGATGTTGGTACAGGGTCAGGTATCCTGGCAATCGCGGCTGCCAAACTAGGCGCGGAAAGCGTGTATGCCATTGATAATAGCAGTGTCGCGGTTGAAAGCACGCTTGCGAACGCGGAGATGAACAACTTGCAAGACCGCATTCAGGTTGTGCTAGGTGTCCTTGACGATGCAGAGGCGTCTCGTATGGCTGGGCAGTACGATTTTGTTATCGCGAACATCATTGCACACATCATTGGCTCTATTGCTCCGCAACTCGCACAGGTCGTTTCGCCAACAGGCGTACTTGTCGTCAGTGGCATTATCGAGGCGCGTCGTCACGATGCCGAGGACCCATTGTTAGCGGCTGGTCTCGAATTGGTCGAGCAGGTCATGATCGACGACTGGATGGCTCTTGTGTTACGCAGACGGAGCTAACTTATATGCATCGCTTTTTTGTACATGACACTGGTTTGGAACTACAACAAACATCATCTGGAAGCGTGTTGACACTTTCAGAAAAAGTCGCTCACCAAGTGCGTGATGTACTCCATATGCACAGTGGTGAACAACTCGTACTCCTCGATAATAGCGGCGAAGAGTTTGTGGCAGAGATCATAAGAACTGAACGTAAAATTGTCGAGGTGCAGATAGTAGAGCGTCGCCCAGGGAAAAGCGAATCACCCGTCAGTATTATACTCTGTCAAGGACTTCTCAAGTCCGCACGCTTTGAGTGGATACTAGAGAAAGGCACAGAACTTGGCGTCTCAGTATTTTCACCAATCCTCTGTCGTCGTTCTACCGCAGGTTTGGAGGATGCAGGGCCTGCCAAAATACAACGCTGGCAACGCATTATTCAAGAAGCAACCGAGCAATGTGGACGTTCGCGCCTACCAAGCCTCCTGCCCATTCGTCCATTGAAGCAGGCTATAAACGAGATACCACACAATGCACTCGCCCTTATACCATGGGAGGAAGAACATACTCAAAGTTTGCATAATGCATTACAAGCCCAAAAGCAGCAGCAAAAAACGGTGGTTCTTTTCATTGGGCCAGAGGGTGGTCTAACATCCGAAGAGATTACGCTAGCACAACAACACGGTGTGCAGTCAGTGACATTAGGCCAACGAATATTAAGGGCCGAAACCGCCGCACTCGCCGCTGTTGCCAACGTTATGTATGAACTAGAATAATTATTGACCTGGAACCAGGAAGCGACAATGCGGGTAGGGACCGATGTATCGCGTCCTCGGCACGAGCGAAGCAATGTGCGCGTCCCCTCACCAAGACGCGTCAATTGTAGGGACCGATTATGCAATTTAACAAATTAACACGGATATGGCGATTGTAGGGGCCTTAATTCATTACGCCCTCGCCCCTTATCACAGGCCAAACGAGGGCGTAATGAATTAAGGCCCCTACATCCTGACTATTTTGTTAAATTGCATTATCACGTCCTCATCGGCAGTTGTAATGCCAAGAGGACGTGATAAATCGGTCCCTACAATTGACGTATCCCCATAACCCAGGTTACTATCAATACTAATATTCTGTCGCGCCCTCACCATTCAGCACAGCGTGGACATACTCTTCGACATAGTGCCGCTCGTCAACACCGTCGATAATCATACATTCCGCAACCGACACAATTTGTGGTGCGACTTCGTGGAGCACACTAACAATAGCGCGATCATTACGATTGTCAGCATTTGGATCTGTGACAAACGCGAAAAGCTCGTCAGTAAATTTCTCTTGATCGGCAAGTAATTTAAAAATGTTAGACATGGGTACGTATAGCCTTTCACAGGGTCAACGTTTATCATAAAAATTTGCACTACTAGGTATTTCTTCTCTTATTAAGATAGTACGTTTCATCATACGTTTATGTCAAGAGAAAAATTTTATGCGTTACGTTATGCAGATTTGGCGTTTGTGAAGTCGTAAAGGGGAATTGTACGTGTTGGTCTCATAGAGCTTCGCTGTAGACGCTCTAGCTGACGCACAGTGTCCGGTGTAAATAACACATCGCCACAAATTGTACATACCTCAGCTGGCACATGCTCGATCACCATGATTTCATCACCATGACGCTCCATATGCACAATTTCGCGTTGCTCGTACTCTCCTGGACACCCTTCAATAGAACACTTCATATGTTCCTGCTTTCTGAAATGTGATAAAACGTGTTTACCACAATTCCAATTGTTGCACTTCCTGATGTTGAGCAAGCCCCGTACTTGCTACGTCAATCACCACGTCCTGCAATACACCGCGTCCACGAGGGACGTGTGGCGGCTGCCCCGCAAGGAACCTTGTCAGAATGTTGTGAGCAGAGTTTTCGTCTCTGTCCATGACAAGGCCGCACTTCGTACAACAATACATTCTCTTCCACAACGGCATGTCCTGTCTGTTGCCACATCCTGAACAGTCTTTAGAAGTGTATCGCTCATCTAAGAATACCAACTCTTTCCCGTACAGGTCACATTTGTACTGCAACATCTGCGTGAAGGTGTATAATCCCCACTCATTGTAGACCGCCCGATTGAGGGACTTGTTGCGCTCTACATGCTGTTGTATGACCATTTGCCTCTGAGAAAGGTCTCCCACAATCACAGTTCTCTCAACCAATGTGTGGGCGATCAAGTGCGAGGCTTTATGCAAGCTATCCTTTCGCTTGTTCTGCTTTTTCTCACTCACGCGCTTATATACCTTTGACAAGTGAATATACCGCCGTGACTTCTTTTTGCACTTATCACGCTTTGACCTGATTTTGTCGAGTTGTTTGTTATACCACTGATGTCCCTTAAAGCCTCCTACCGTGTAGACACGGCCTTGCTCATTGACCCCCGTTGCCAGTGTCTTTATTCCCAGGTCAAAGGCTACTATGTCGGCTTGCCCCTCTTTATACTCTGCAACTTCCTCCTGTTGCTTGTAAGTGAATGAGGCATAGTAGTTGCCTCTCGCATCTCGACTAATCGCAACCTCTCCAAAATCAACAGGTGGTGTATCAGTCAAACGAGCGACAACGTTTGGAAACCGTTTGTATTTGCTGCGTCCTCCCGTTGGCAAGGTAAGTGTGTTCCCTTCAATTTGTAGGTACATTGCAGGGTAGCAGAGTGTAAAAAAGGTATGACGTGGGCGGACTCTTGGAAAGCCTGGGGTTTCTCCTGCTTTGACTCGACGAAAGAACGCTTTCATCGCATTGTCGAGACGATAGTACACCTCTGCTAAGAGTTTGCCGTATACATCGTCTAACTCAGGGTCATGCACGCGGCTTTCCGTTAAGGTTCGTTTACAGCTTTTGAAGTTCCACTTCTCACCAGCTTTCAAGCGCATGACCCACCAGTTGTACAAGCCGCGACACTTGCTCTGCATGAACTCAAGCGTCGCGGCGTCCTGGTCTGACACCACGAGCTTAATCTTTGTGCAAAGCTGCATCAGGGTTCTCTCCTTTCTCTTGTACTCGCTTCAATTCCGCATCGACTAAGCGGTCTAATACGTCTAACATGGACTCATTCGTCAAGGCCGCAATGAGTTTGAGCTTCCTTCGTGTCCCTTCCCTTGCCCGTAAAACAGGCGTTGTGATTTTCTTTTCCATGTATACATTGTAGCATAATATACTCTATGTTTTCAAGAGAAAAGAAGGTGTGCAAGAAACACACGTTTACACACATTCGGGTATGTTTTCGTCAACTGTTGAAAGCTCCTTCTTGTAGAACTTACCCATTTGGGAGGTTGTGGCACATAGACAGTAATAATAACAAGTAAAGGCGTCCATCCAAACAGCCCTCTCTACATTGTTTTACTTTATTATAGTACAACTGAAACATTAATGTCTCTCAGTTGTTTCATAAACATCACTACACCCCAAGATTGACCCTTATCCCCGTTCATGTTATCATAGTCGGACTGAATTATTTTACTGAACTATTCTGGTTATAACAGGCAAGTGCATATGGAGAATGTTGTACCCAGCGTTTTGCAGCGGTTACGCGCCACTGACATCATTCATATGGCAGGTTTGGCGGCTGCATCGTTGGGGCAAGAATATTATCGTATTGGAGCTGTACACACAACACAACGCCAGGGTCTGCGTATCGCTGGCGTTGTCGATGTTCCTCATGCATCACGTAAAACTGCATTACCGACAAATACAGTAACAGTAGAGCCACACACAAACTCAACTCAGACAGCGCAAAGCACTGCCTACCCTGTCGATCTTGAGATACAAAGCGTGACGCAATGGGAAAATCGTTGTCCTTGTGGTCAACATCCACCCGCCGTACCAACAATCTGTCCACATGCCGCCGCATTACTCTATCAGTGGTTGGCACGTCCAATGGTCTTTGTGACTGATGCGCCTCCGCTCGAAATACCTTTACATGAAACACAAGACACGAACTTGCCACAAACGGACGATATTTCATCGCAACCATTGCGCTCACTTGGTATTCGCAAACTCACCTTTCCACAGAGGGGACCTGCGCCATTAAGCAACCTCACCGATATGCTTACACTTCTTGGCCTGAGTGATCTACGGAGCATCGCACGCGAATACGAAATCGTCACCAACGGCATGAACAAGCAGCAACTTACGGACGCGATCCTGGCAGAACTACAGCAACCCGAAGCTGTGCGCAGAGTTGCCGCGACGCTTGAAAAGCCACAACGTCAATTGTTGGCAGCGTTAACCCTTGCAGGCGGCACGATGATGGATGAGGACTTACGAGGACTCTTCGAGCGTTTTAATTTAGGACAACCTAATCAACTCCAAAACGTCTTGCTTGCCTTACAAGGGAAAGCACTCCTCTTTCGGACAAGTTTGAACAGCTCTTCTCAACAACGGATTGGCCTCAACGGAGTCCTGCTTGATGTTGGCTGGTATGTGCCACTCGAAGTACGTACCGCTCTGCATGTTTCTGCACCTGTGACGCTCTTCGACGTATACAGTGACAACAACGAGGTCCAAACTATTCAAGAAGCGGACCCCTATGCATTAGCCGCGACACTGTTACTTGTCGCACGTACATTAGATGGCACGCACGTAAGTATCGAGGGTACTAAAGAGGATCGCTACACACAGGTTCGCCCTGCCAGCACATATACCGCTCGTACCACAGGTCCACTCACGGGTGATGGCTCGATTGCCTTGCCGCCACCGTCCGACGAGCCTGAACCATCACTCATCGCAGCGGCGCGGGCAACACTCTCTGCTTCACCTGCACTGCTTCGTTTTGCCACACGCCTCTTACGTCTTTCGGATATCCTGCATAAAGACGATAAAGGCACCAGTCATCTGCGCGTCCTCTCAAATACGGCGCAACTACTGCTCGGTCCGACACGTAACGAGGTGCTACATGACCTCTTTGAACTCTGGCTCACGCATAACTCCTATGAAGATTTGTTTGCGTTAGAAGAGGATGGTCTGCGTTTACGTTGCCGTGCGGTCTCTTTGAATCATCCCATTCTGCGTTCAGGCGAGTTAGAGGCAGAGAATAGCGAGGCACGTCAAACCTTAATCGCGCTTCTGGCGGAAACACCGATTGATCAGTGGATTAGTTTCAATGCGTTTGCTCGCTTTGTCTATCGTATCAATCCACTCTTTTTACAGAAGCGGCAACGTCTCTACGCTTCACCACACTGGTGGATTGAACAAGAAGAGGGACACCCGCTACAGCCTAACAAACTCAGCGATTGGCTGCACGCTGAACTTCACTATCTCTCGCATCTTTTACGTGGTCCCCTCCATTGGTGGGGCGCGTGCGATATAGCACTTTCAAGCGAGGGACGCCTGCTCGCGTTTCGTCTTACACCGTTTGCCGAGTGGCTTCTGAATGGGATACCTGACGAGCAGGAAGAGGAACGAGATGCAAATGGTCTTTCTTCACTTGCCGACACGGTAGAAGTGGTCAACGAGCAAGATGCACTCGTCGTGTGTTCTGTCGCAACATGGCCTATCATTCAGACAATAGAGTCTTTTACAGAGCCTGCAGGGACACGCCAGGGGCGGCTTCACTATCGTATTACACCTGATACAATCAGTCGTGCGCTAGGTGAAGGACGCCAACCTACAGCACTATTAGACCTTTTGCGCGTGCTTGAAAAGCAAACAGGAACGCCCTCAACGGGTCCACTTGCACGCCTTCTGGCGCAGTTGGAACGCTGGGTCGCTGGCTATGGACGCGTGCGTATCTATACAGACGTGCATATGTTAGAAGCGGCGGACACTACCGTCATGCGTGAGCTATCGGCGACGACCACTGTAGACGAACAGATCGTACAAACGATTTCCCCCACGCTCCATATTCTCAAACGGTCTGGGGCCGAGTCTATTATTGACGATCTCAAGCGTCGTGGGCAAACACCGCTTCTACATGATGAGGAATAAGTAACGATGGAACAGAGTGACGTAGAATTATTGCAGACGGCTCCCGAATACCATCTGCAAACGGTCCTGAAAGGGCGACTTACGCGAGATCAGCAGTCTCCCGCGACAACTACATTGCCTACAGAACCGTTGGAGGTTGCCCAATACCTGCTCAATCGTCCAGACCTTGTACGTGTCTTACGCGGTCTCGACGCTCCTGAAGCATACATTCTGCGTGAACTCGTTGCATGTGGAGGACGTGCTAATAGCCGTGACCTCGCGCTCTACCTCACAAATGGTGACGTACTTACCGCCGTAAAGCAAGAGGTAGCACCCGCCGCCTCAGAACGAGTACAAGCACAAGCACCTAGGAGCACACTAAGCCTCGGTACCCCACCCCAATATCCCGTCGCACATCCGCACGGTGTCTTTGAGCAGGCTATTCGCCACCTGTTGCTGCAAGGACTGCTCTACTGGGGCAAACAAACAAACTTTGTTGGACGCGACTATGCAAGCGGTATTCACGATGGTGTGTTGATTGTGCCTGAAGCGGTAAAAATACTTGTGCGCGAACTGTGGGGTACTGAGGAGCCATTCAGTACGATTCTTACCAATCATGAAGTGAGCGCGGAGGCAGAGGACGTTGGCGAAGGAGTACGCAACCTGCAACGTGCCCTTTATCTCTACTGGTCACTGGTCGCTTCCTTGCGTGAAGGATTGGCACTTGTCAATAATGGTCTTCTTTCGCGTGCGGCCCTGCGTCAAGTCATGGAACATATGGGATACAGCGGGCAAGCGCAGAGAATACAGGGTGAATTGGTACGCCAGGAAAGCGATGTTCCTTACCTCTTGTTCTTACGACTTCTCTTGATGAAATTAAATTTGCTTCAAGAGCGACAAGGTACACTGCACGTACTCAATGCAGAAGCATTCTTCGCGCTACCGCTCTTTGAGCGAGCACGTCGCTGTTACGCAATCTGGCAAGACACGCCTTTCTGGAACGAGATGCTCTACTTACCAGATATCAATGTGCGTCCAGGACCCTCACCACTTGACCCACCGCATGAAGAAACGATGCGGAGCCGTCACATAGTCATAGAGCGGGTCGAACATGAACGTCTCAACGAGTGGCGTGACCTTGCCACCTTCATCGCACGTACCAAGCTCTACGCTCCCTACCTGCTCTTCCCACGCCAATATGGGCCGCGTGCGGAACGCTATATGAGTAGTAGTAATCCCTACGGCTGGGATTTTCGGCTTCGGCGCGGTTGGCTAACGCATCGTGAGGGCTGGCATATGGTAGAAGGTGGTTTCATTCGTACTGTCATCACTGGTCCTCTGCACTGGTTAGGCGTAATAGAGGTTGATAACGATACCTCACCTACAACATTTCGCCTGACTTCTGGTGCCCTTTTCCTCTTGGGGAATACCGCGCCTCGTAGTGATGAAATTCCAACGGGGCGACTCATCGTGCAGCCGAACTTTGAGCTTGTCGCGCTTGCTCCCACCTCCGAAGCCCTACTTGTCAAGCTTGACCGCTTCGCGGAGCGCGTTAGCCTGGAACATATCGCGCAGTATCGCATCACAAAAGCCAGTGTGACTCGCGCAATCCAGACGGGACTTCATGCAGATGATATCAAGATTATATTGGAACAAGCATCAGGCGGCGATGTGCCACAAAACGTCCATTACTCGCTTATGGAGTGGGAGCGTCAGGCACGACGTATCGAGATGTGGCGTAACGCAACCCTACTAGAAGTTGATGAATCAGCTCTGCTGGATGAACTTTTCGCACACGAGCAGACACGCTCACTGCTAGGTCGTCGTCTTGCGCCACGTCTAGTCGAAGTTCTGCCCCAGCAACTGCCCACGATTCAGACCTATCTCTGGCAACGGAACTACCTGCCTTCGCTCGTCACGGCTCCAACGCAGGATATCGTATCCGACAACGGACACCTTGCCGTGCGCGAACCTCAATGGCGGTTGCATGATGACGGCTTACTGCAACCCTTCTACGCTGTGACCGATCTCTACTTGATGGCAGCAGTTGAGCGTTTCAGCGACTCCGACGACCTGACTGGGTGGCGTAGAATCACACCAACCGCTCTACAACATGCGCGTGAACTCAACATATCGCTCGACGCCATCACGCACTTCTTACAACAGTATTGCGAGGGTGGCATCCCGCCATCATTCCTGATTCGGCTCAAACTCTGGGGTGGTGGCTATCCTGGGCAACACACCATTACCATTGAGAACACGCCAATGGTGCGTCTATCCGCATCAGTCCTACAAGACCTGCGCAATGACGGAGAACTCGCCCCTCTTCTCGGCACCGAGCTAGAGCGCGAAAGTCGCCTCGTCCACATACAAGCCGAACACATCGAACAGGTCGTAGACATTCTAAAAGAGCGCGGCTTCGTCGTAGAATAATCTATAAGACTATTATTGCTGGCTCCGATAAGTGAGTGGCAGGTAGGGACCGATTGATCGCGTCCTCGGCACGCGCGAAGCAATGTGCGTGTTCCCCGTCACATATTGGCTGCCCCAACCATATGGTTTTACAAAAAAACGAGATGTAGGGGCCATAATTCATTACGCCCTGATTCCATATCATAGGCAGAACGAGGGCGTAATGAATTATGGCCCCTACATCTCGTTCATTATTCAATCGTATTATCCCTTGTTTTTCCCTCTCTTCTCAGGTATACTCTTCCTTGA
>CAXTWV010000009.1:0-37903 GCA_964248005.1 uncultured Ktedonobacteraceae bacterium
GAATACATGAGATTTGAGGATGAGGGACACGGCATCGTGAAACGTGCTAATCGGCTCGTGGTCTATCCCGCCATTGCGCGGTTTTTGGATGAACATATGAAGAAGGGAATGTAAAACGGTCATTGAATGATGCGACCTGTAGGGGTCTAATTCCATTACACCCTTTTCGCAAATCACTATGTTGGGGGAACATGATGAACGTTTCAACATCCCTCCAACGTGGTCTATTGCTGACGAGGGTGTAATGGAATTAGACCCCTACAATTCGTTTATTGAGATGGTAGTGCTGCGTGTGCCGTATTCTCATAATCCCAGGTAATCAAAGTCGCACTATCTCGGCCCTGCTCGTGATGAACGCGCTGGAGAACTGAAAGAACTCTTTCTTGTCGCAGCGCATCTTTTCCTTCCTGAGCTTGCATAAATATATCATAGACCTGCTGCGGGTCTTCAAAAGGACGTGTACCACACTCGATAAGTCCGTCTGTCATCATCACGATACGGTTTTGTCCAGGGCGCAATTCGCGTATTCCTGTGCTGTAGCAGGGAACGAGCAGATCAAAGGTATTGACGTGTCCAATCCATTCAAAGAAACTCCGTTGGTTGAGAAGAAACTGCTTCACGCGTGCGAGTTCAGGATGAAGGAGATAGATAAGACAGTCTCCAATATTAAACCACCAAAGAAACTGGGCCTTACGGACGCAAATCAAACACGCTGTTTCGCCACGCACCTGCTGACACTGTGTACGAAAGGATGGAGATTGAAAAATCGAAAGCAGATGCTGATGAAGGGAAATAAACATGGTTTCAACAGGTTGCGAAAGTATCCCTACGGTTGGTGCCGCATGAGCTTCAAGGGTTGTCATAACCAACTCGACACTCTCAGAGGAACAATGTCCATCGAGGAGTGTAGCAAACTCCCAGGAGCCATCGTTTGCATACCATACAACGGTCCCATCCTCGTTCTTGTTAGCTCCATTCTGTGTACATCCACCATAGCATCCAACAATGAGTCGTCCATAAAAAGGGATGGTTGGTGTATCAAGATATTCGTTTTGACTTCCAAGCCAACGGAACGAAGAGATGCTCTGTTGAGAAGAAAATATTGTCACTATCTTACTTCTTTCTACTGTGGTTCAAAGACTGAACAACCTTTACCCTCTAGTAATTTTAGTTGTCGGTTGTTCTAAAGTATCGCTCAATGAATGTGGACTATCAATTATTTGGTTATAAGGCACCTGAAACTTCCCCATGCTCGTATACGTGAAACTCATGTGACCGCGCTACCGATTCCTTGCATATTACAGGGCTATGTACGTGTTTGTCACACATGAACGGAGAAATATAACACATGAGTAACAATAACAAAGACAACAACCAGAATGATATCTATGTAGATAATCCCGATGATGGGCGCAGTCGTGAGCGAGTGGTTGACAATAATCCACAGAGCGATACAACCAATCAGAATGAGCGGCCTAGTGATATGATGGCGAGTTCGACGCGTGAGCAAGCTCTACAAGCGAGTGCGCAACGGGGGCCGGGGTCGATTTCCTCTGGTCAGCAATCGAGTACTTCGTCTGATTCAAGTGGTGTAGGTGGTTATAGTCAGCCTGAAAGTGGCTTTGGACCAGATGCGCAGGGTGGATCGGTTGAGCCTCAGAGTGGCTACAATCAGTCTGGCTATAATCAACAGGGCACATATAGTGATGCACAAGGTGATCTGCAACCTGATAACGATGGTTTAAAAGATACGCTTGGTAGCGGGTATGATCCACATCAGGATGGTACTAATCCGGGTATGGCGCAACAGGGCTATGACCCAACTCATAGTGGTACAAGACACTCGCAAAATACACCGGGACAGGTTGTTGATACGCCAGGGCGTGATGTTGGTTCCTCATGGGGCGAAGATGAGCAGATGGGGTCAAGCACCGATACCGCAGATCGCCGCAACCCAGGTGCATAGTTATTCAGCATGTCATCAACTTGGAGAGTAAAGAGTATGACAGAGACATCAAAAGTACAGAGCATTCCGGTCAAGATGTATCGCACACCAGACCGCTTGACGGTAGCGGCACCCATGCCAGGAGTCGAGCCGGAAGATATATTGGTCGATGTCACAGAAAACCGCCACTTGCTTCTGCAAGCAGGTCTACGTGGTGCATTGAAAGACGTGAAGGAACTGTTGCTCGATGAGTGGAGCATCGGTGACTATTATCGTGAGTTAGAGTTACCGAACGCCGTAGATGGGATACATGCCAATGTAACTTACGGTAATGGTGTTCTGGTGGTGGTGCTACCGATAAGTCAGGAGCACTCACCCGCAACACTCACGCTCGAAAAGACCGCGAAAGACTACGGAGAGTACGTGGGTAATTCTGGACATGGACAGGCCGAATAAGAAAATTTGATGTATAATGTGTGGTGAAAGCTGCACACGGTTGTCACTACACATTATATATCCGTCTTTTTAGGATTGTTTCATGACACTACTATCGTTACCTTTTGTCACATTTGTTGGTCTCGCTGGTGCTATAGGTGCTGTATCACGTTATCTCTTAGGACGTTTTGTCGCTGAACGGGTCAGTTCACAATTTCCATTTGGTACGCTTCTGATCAACTTGACAGGGGCTTTTTTGATTGGGCTACTCTTCTCGTTTGCAGGACATAAAGTTATCAGTACAAGTCAGCAGGTTATTCTTGCGACAGGCTTTCTTGGTGGATATACGACGTTTAGCACAATGAGTTGGGAAGGTGTGCAGTTAGCGCGTGGAGGGAAAGCTGTTGGAAGTCTGCTCTATCTTGGTGGAAGTTTGGCACTTGGCCTTATGTGTGTTGCATTGGGTTTGGTGGTAGGAGGTCGGGTAGTATAGTGGCACAATCGCTTTCACTTCCACGACGCCTGCTGGCGGTCTTTAGCGGCGGCTTCTTTGGAACCATCGTTCGGTATCTACTGAGTGTGCTCATACAAACACATCTCGGCAAGGGTTGGCCCTATGACATTCTCACCATCAACATCACGGGTGCATTTGTGCTTGCGTGTATCACCACGCTTGCTGATGCTGCCGTCCTGATTGGTCCTACGCGCCGTCTCGTTATCAATGTTGGTTTCCTGGGTGCTTACACGACGTTTAGCAGTTTAGCACTTGGTGATGTGTTATTATTTGCCAATGGTCGCTGGCTTCTCGCGTTGCTCTATCTATTTTTGAGTATTGGAGGAGGAATTGTCGCGGTGCTAACGGGCGATGTCGTAGGCAACTGGTGTATCAAGCTAGTCAAAAATCGGCTGAGACCGCAAACGATACCGACAACAATAGAAGATCATCTGGACGTACAGGATGACCTTCTGTTACCTGATTGAATGCTTCAAACAGGGAAACCCTAAGCGCACAATTAAAGCGATTGCCGTTGTAAAAAGCTCTTCGTCATATAAAGAGCAGCAATAACACGAGCATCACGTAGTCGTCCTGATAGAATCAAATCTTCAAATGCTGAAAGCGGCACACGTTCTATCTCGATGGTATAATTCTCATCCCCTTGTAGGTGGCTTACTATTAGATTGCGTCCGAGGTAGAGAAAACTACTCACTGCTATATATTTAGAGAAGCCCCTGATCTCGCCGAGAAAATCTAATTGTCCTGGTGCGTATCCTATCTCTTCCTGCAACTCGCGGCTGGCTGTCTTGTTTAGCTCTTCCTCTGGCTCAACTTCTCCTCCTGGTAAGATCAGAATTGGTTCATCAAAGGCAACAGAAGGCTCTATCGTCATAAGGACATCGCCCTCCGTGGTAAGTGGAACAACTAACACCTCGTTTGTGGAAGAGACAAACTCCTCTCCGTCCTGGTTTATACACAAAGAGTAGTAGCAACCCTGATAGAGTCTCTCGCTAATTGCCATGTATCTGATCCTCTTTAATAGCCTTAGTGAGCACATTAAACAGAACAATCAGGATATAGGGGCTTTCATTTATTACGCCCGTATCACAAGCCGAACAAAAGCGTAATGAATGAAAGCCCCTACAGTATTCATTTCCAATGATTCATTGGTAGCCCAGCGACAGGCGATTGGAATGTTGGTAGGCGTGACATGCCCAATGAGCCAACATACACGGTTTTCAGATCGGGACCGCCGAAGGTGACGCTTGTCACAAGTTGTAATGTCTGCCCGACAGTTGCCGCCATGTCCGCGGGTGTCGCTTCACCGTTGGCAATTTTCTGCTCAAATGTTGCCAGCAAAGGCTCATTCGCCTCTTCAAAGACAACATGATAATTTCCATCGGGTGTGATGATACCGATGCCGTTACGTAACACCGTCGTGACCCAAACGTTTCCTTCACTATCAAAAGTGAAACCATCAACTGCACCGCCAACACCGAGATTGTCAGGACCAACAGCTTCTTTATCCGAAAGACTTCCATCGGGGTGAACACGGAAACGAATAACGTGATTTTTCACTGTTTCCGCAACATACAGATACTCTTCCTTCGCATCAAGCCGAATCTCGTTCGTGAAATACAGACCATCCTGCACAATACGAGCACCTTTTTCGTCGATCAGCACAATATAGCCATCTGGTCGAGGACTCGCTGCAGCGGGCCACCAATGTGCCTCTCGTGTTGAGAATGCCGCCCATATGCGCTTCTTGCTATCAATGAACACGTAGTTTGCCGTTGACACCTTGACACCATTCACTTCTGTGAGAAATTCTTCGACGTGTCCGTCTGGGTGGAGTTTTTGGATCGTACCAGTGCCGATGTTCGCAACGAGAATCGAGCCATCATCAGCTAAAGCGAGGCCGTTTGGTTCGCCACCTAAGCCGCCGAGAAACTGCTGTTCGCCATTAGGTGAAATACGCGTGATGCCACCACGCCCGTCTGATGTCAAAAGTGTGCCATCAGGCTGGGCAATAATTGACTCTGGTCGGACGAGATTCTGTCCTGTAAAGGTAAGCTGGCTCAGGTCGAGGCGAAACTCTTGAATGGGTGGGTTGCTCATTGTTGTGCATCCTTTCTACGCTGAAAATGTGTGGTTATCTCTTATGCATCGTTGCCAATAGTCGCGAATATCTCACACATCACAGTGCCATTTTGATTGTACGATGTAACAACGAAGATGTACAGAATACACTCGTAGGACGCCGTAAATGTGGTCTCTATGATTATGGATGTTGAATAATATTTAGGAGGTGCTTAAACGTGATACTATGATGATAAAAAGCTATATCTCTTTATGATGAAACGAGGGCTTCATGAGTAGTGAATATCTCAACATCCAGACAACAATCCAAACACGCCCCACCATCGCTGATAGAACTCAATGGCCGGATTATTGGAAGGCTATGGGGCAAACGTGGCGTACCGAGCCAGAAATTGATCTGGACCGTCAGCAGTTTCTCAGGGAACGTCTTGTCATAGAGGTAGACTTGGATGAAGGGGTATATCAATTCAGAGGTGTGAAGCTGCATCGTGCCGATGTTGAATGGTTGCTTGCACAGCATGAGAACGGTCGTGGCCCTGTGGATTGGCGCGATCCAGAACACCTGCATCGGGTTGGGATAGACTTGCGCGGTGCTGATTTACGTGGTGCTAATTTGCGTGGTTTGCCGCTTTCGCATATGCTAGGTGGACTGAATGGGCGCGAGCGCAACCGCGCACAAGAGGGACGCGATATGGCGGCGGTGCATTTAGAGGGTGCGATTCTCAGCGAGGCACACCTTGAACGTGCCGAATTGTATATGGCGCATTTGGAACGTGCCGACTTTTTTAAGGCACACTTAGCGGGTGCATCGCTTCGCAAAGCACATTTGGAAGGTGCATCGCTCCGGCTCGCGTTTCTTGCTGCAATTGAGCAAGAGACAAAGGACGAGAAAACGCGGTCAGCTGTTTCGTTGATACGTCCTTTGCCACCTGCGGATTTGCGGGCAGTTTTTATGGATAGCGTCACAGACCTGAGAAATGCACACTTGGGGAGCGAGAAACATGGTTATGTGCGTCTCTCTGATGTGCATTGGGCAGACGTAAATCTGGCGATTATTGATTGGTCGTTGATCAAAATACTGGGCGATGAGGGACGAGCGCGAGCGCAAACACGTGAGAAAAAAGTTGATAACGAGACGCTTATTGAAAGCTATCGCGAGGCTGTCCGAGCTAATCGTCAACTTGCCGTGGCATTGCAAGGACAGGGACTCAATGAAGAGGCGACGCACTTTCTCTATCGAGCACAATTATTGCAGCGTGAAGTTGTTCGGCTACAAGGCAGAACGGGAGCCTATATTTTCTCGACCTTTCTCGATACGTTAGCGGGTTATGGCTATCAACCTATACGCAGTGTACGTGCATACATGCTTGTGATAATCTGCTTTGCAATTCTATATTTTATTCTTGGGCATATCGTTGGTCCTGAGTTGTCGCCAATCGGAGCACTTGTCTTCAGCGTCACCTCATTTCACGGACGTGGTTTTTTTCCTGGAGGCATCAAGTTAGATGACCCAATCACGATTATGGCTGCTGTAGAGGCGATCATTGGGCTAACGATTGAAATTAGCTTTATCGCGACATTTACACAACGCTTCTTTGGAAATTAACAATCCTTGAGGAGCCTATTTCTCTTTGTCATAGTTTCCTCTTACTGCTATCAAGGATGTTTACCGCCGTGTTCATTTCATCATCGTCATAATGCACTGTTTCGAGTCGCTGTAACGCGAATTGCACATTCTGCTGATCCTCGCTGGAAAGCAGCGAGAGCAGATACGTTCGATAGTGTAGCAGGTAGTAATTTTCAAAGGCGAGCATTTGCTCACAAAGTTCTCGCAGTTCTGCACGTTCCTCTTCGTGTTCTGGTAAGCCGTACATCCACTGCATTTTGCCTTTTTCAAACATGGCAGTGAGGAAGGGACTCCACTCATCAGAAATTTCTCTGTTGTACGCCTCTACGCTCCCACGCTTTGTACCTACGAAACCGCCTGTTTTGAAAGCAAGCAACGCTGAAGCCATACGGCACGCGCATTCTACTAACTCACGAGTTGCATAGTACACAGTAGCAGCTTTATCGGGTGGATAGTAGAGGGACGCCACATCATAAGAAAGTTTCGTCATATGATCGTACCCATAAAATGCGCCATTGGGATTAGGGTAGGTGATAGGATATGTTACGCTACTGCTACGATGTAAGCGTAACAGAAATTCTATCACGCCATCCGTAATGTCTCGCGTATAAGCCTCTCTACTTGGCAATGTCATGGTAGCCCGTGAGTCTGCTCCAAAGAGCAGAATGCTATCCCGTTTAAGTGCTACCCGCATAATGCTCTGATAGTTTAGCAACATTTGCTCATCAATCACATTACCATCGAGACGTAGGATACTCTTTTTTACGCAAACCGAGGCAAGCTGTTTTGCTTGTATAACCTCTTTTGGTGAAAGAAACGTCTCTTTGAAGAGGACGTATACGTCAATATCACTGCCGACGACTGGCATCCATCTGCATAGCTTCCCAGGAGATAGTAGCTCCGAACGCGGTCAGGAAAAGCCAACTCATACTGCTGTACCATGTCAGAAAGCGGTTCATCAACATATGGCTTTCCAACAGTTTGAAGTAGATATGTGTTCATGTGTTACCCTCTTTTGTTACATCATCGCAATGAGAACATAGCATGAGGATGAGGTGATGTCAATGGAATGTATACATGATGAGGCAATAGCGCAATGCGCTATTGCCTCATCATGTATACATTCCATTGACATTTTACTAGCTTACAGCAATAGCAAAATTGCGCAACTCATAGCCTGTGGTCAGCTCGTTCCAACGAATGCTGGGTTTACTGACGATATGCAAGCTATCGAGCGCGAGCAGGCGTTGCAGGAAGATGTCGGTTTCCTGGATCGCGATATAGGCACCAGGGCAACGATGTACACCATCGCCAAAGCTCATCACCATTTCAGGTACGCGGTCTCCAAGAATTGTACGTCCGGGGCAGACTGCTAGGGGAAGCTCTCCTACAATGCTTTCATCGGCGTTCGATGCGTCAATTTCGACCGTGACAGTGGCGTTTTGTGGAATGACGACAGGTGTCCCTTCCTGCTCAAGTTCGATAGCGGCAGTAGTTCTGCGGTAAAGACGTGTTACGACAGGCTCTACACGCAATATCTCATGCAATATCGCGTATCGCTCCTCTTCGGACGCGACAACATAGCGTTGACGTAGTTCTGGGCGTTCTAGCAGATGCCAGGCAGCGACACTGATAAACTCGCGTGTTGTCACCATACCCGCCGCGGCATAGGTGATGCACTCGGTGAGTATCTCAGCGTTGCTGTAGTTTTGAGTGAGGAGGTGCGAAATAACATCACTTTGCGGCTTGCGTTTGCGTGCTCGGATAGCGGGTAAAACATCCAGAGCGTAGAATGCAAACGTGCGTGACTGTGTTTTGAGTAAATTCACGATGCCAGTCGGCGTCAAACGAAACTCCGTCAAATTACCCGAAAAGAATGCTTCGAGTCTCTGTGTCATGCCTGGATAACTATTTGTTAAGCCAACTACTTGCCCTGCCACACGGACGGCCATCGTGATGCTCAATTGACTGAGGTCAACCTGTTTTTTCCGTTGTAACTTCTTGATAAGTTGGTCGGAAAGTCGCTCCATGACTTGACGATAATTGTCGCTGACCGTTTTCGGGGTGAAAAAGCGTGCGGTCAGCTTTCTCTGTTGTTGATGAACCTTGCCATCTTGATACAAAATAGGCTGATTCATCATTTGCGGAATCTGTGCAATCAGGTCCGCGTTAAACCCTGCTTGCCTTGTATCGGCACTACGCAAGACAGCCCGCGCAGCCTCGAAACTACGCACGTGCCATAACCCTTCCGCGTCTTGCTCAACAGCAGGGCCATTAGAGGGGGCGGTAGGCACCGTTTTTTGCCACGAGAACGCGCTATGATCTATTGGGCAAGAGCTAGCAGAAGGAGGTGTCTCTATAGGCGATGCTGTAGTATCCAGCACAGGCTGTTCTTTCGTAAACTCCATGTTATAGTTTGCTTCTTTCAGTGAGTATGTCTTCTTTCCAGAGAGACAACAATATATGATATAGAGTATATCATATCTCACTATTTTTTGCTTGTTGCTCATCTCTCTTGAGAAAAAAACAAGCGTATTTACAAGAATTTTAAGTCTATCAGCGTCTATCTGTGTTGCGTCCTTTTTAGGTGTTTTGCTGTCAACTTTGCTGTCATTTTTAACTCTAGTGCATACAAAGTAAATCCACTATACAAGCGGATTTACTTTGTATGCACTACCTCAAGCAGGCCGTTCAAGTATCTTTTAAGTGAGCAGAGTTTCTACACGGTCTAACCACGTTGTAAACGGTCTAAAATTTTGGTATACTAGAGGGCAAGCAACAATCTTTGTATTGTGAATGGAGGAGAACGTTGTCTAGTTATGATGATCGGTTAGCGGCATTGGAACAAACATCCGTGACGCGTGTTGAGTTCACGAAGGCGATGGATAACCTGACATGGCAACAAGGGCACATACTACGAGATAGAAACCACGAAACCGCAATAGTGCTGGGTGTTCTCACAGATGACGTTCGCGTCATCAAAGAGAATGTGGCTTCCATGAGAATACGGATGAATGAAGGTTTTGCTGACCTTAATCAAGAGCTTTATGGAATGCAGGAGAAGTTCGAGAAGCGGTTCGTTGCTCTGGAAACACGGTTTGACTCGATGGAAGCGCGATTCGAGAAGCGGTTCGTTGCTCTGGAAACAAGACTTGATTCGATGGAAACACGGTTTGATGCTCTGGAAGCAAAGTTTAATGAGCAGACATCATTACTAAAACAAATTCTTGCACGTCTTTCCTGAAAATCCTAGCAGTACATCAATCGCATGTATATATAGAAACTACCCTAGCCTCGATGCTCTACAACACCTAAACGCTGATCTACTGTATCTAGGTGTGCAAGTATTCTTTTGATGTCTTGACCTTGTGTGCGCACAACACCAAGCAAGATTATGTAGTTCTCTTTTCCCTCGACAACATTAGATAGACACGGTTTCTTTTTGGAAGCTTGCAAAGCTTCTTTCTAACGTCGTCAGCCGCTCTTCTTGCGTTGCCATGAATAAAGCACCTCTTACTAAACAACACTACAGGAACAATGATATCTGACAAATAGGCAAAAAGAAACATTCTAACGAGAAAGAATGTGCTATTGTCATTTTACTTGGCTTAGCATCACAAGTAGCTCATACATACGTGGTAAGGCATTTTCAATCACTTCACGTTCTACAGTTGCTTCCTGTAAAGCTTTCTCTGCTTTTTTTAGCTCTTTTTGCTTTAGATTCATTTCTTTAATAGTTGCGGGATCGAGCCTACTTTCAGCTTGTGCTTCTGGTGTGTTTGTTTGTTGCTCCGCTTGCTGATTTTGTTGCTCTATTTGCTCATATAGTAAGTCTTCACGCTCCTCAATTTTTCTTTGTAATGCTTCCATCTCTGAGTCTTGAGCAACGGTAGCCTCTATCATCTTTTGTGTAGGCCGTGCTGACAACTCATAATCTACAGGGTTTTTGCTAATTTCTGCGAACTTTTTCTGACGTAGGCGTTCCTTATCACGTTTTAATTTTATCAGTTCGGAATCACTATGAAGAGATATACGCTGTGAACCAAATCTCAATAGAGATGGTCGTGTTGGTGGAGGTACAAAGTCTCTTCCTTCAAGATTACTAAGCTCTTCCTGCAAGGTCTCGACTCGATCTTCTAGGTTATGTTCTTTTAATAGTGCTGCACGCAACTTGTTAGGATAATCCTCTATATCTTTCTTCAACAAATTTAGATCGACCACCATTATATTCAATCCTTCCGAAAACTAAACGTTGAGGATGTACTCATGAGTAAATTTGTGGATGGGTCAATTGTCACAATCATCTAGTTCTTGCGCATGTTCATAATTATGCTGAATTGCAGCCCTGGTACGATCATAGGCATAGTTGCCAAGAACAAAGATACCCTCATCCAGCTTTCTCAACATCTCGACATCGCGCTGATACGTTTGACGAAGGATATCACAAACTCTCTCGAATGGCTGATCTCCTATCATCGTTATCACCACATTATTGAAAGCCTCTTGGTCATACGTGCTAAATGGTGCTCCTGCAAGAGTGTTAGGGACACGTATTATAGCGTTGGCTTCCCATCCTGCAATATGTGCCACAACTTCACGAGGCCCCCATTTCTCACCATTTCGTGTAACACCTCGTTCATGTGTAGCAGTTGCGGAAGTTATAAGCCTTTCGTGCGAGTTGACAAGTTCCTGTAGAAGTTGTTCCTTTGTCATCCTCTCTTGATCTCCTGACTACTCAATATCAAAGTCAATGATACGCTGGCAAATGCGTTGTAGCTCTTCGCTCACAGGAATATGTGCTGGATGAGAGGCGTAAGGTCTAAAATGTTCCGCGTCAACAAAGTGCATCGAAAAGCCATACGTATAACCTTGATTGTGACCACTCATGTTCTTTCCAGTCTGAACACTGACAATTCCAGGTATCGCGTCAGTTAAGGCTTGTACATGATTGAGTGCCATTGTAATCTCTTTTTCTGTTACTTCTGGTTTAGGTTGAAGCAATACGACATGTGTAATCATTTCTAATAAACCTCCTCTTGCTCTCTTGTCTCAAGTAGATGAGGGCTAACGTCTAGTTCATTTAATAAGTGTAGTACGACTTCCCACGGAACATTGTTCATTGGAGGATATTTTTGTGGCTCGTAAATAACATTTACACCACATTCTTTGAGTAGGGCAATGTTTTTTGAGAATGCAGGATGGCGAGCAAGGTGTTGTAGTGGAACACAAGGAATGGTTATGATAGGCATACCTAATCCCATATATTCGCACAAGAGGCCAAGTGCAAGTGTATCAGTGATGCCAAGTGCCCATTTATTAATTGTATTGAAAGTAGCAGGTACAACTACAATTGCATCAGCGCGAGGGAAAACGTCAGGTGCATCAGGATGTTTGTATTCAGTTCTTATTGGATGTCCCGTAAGTTCCTCCAATAAAGAGATATTTATGAAATTTGTTGCTTGTGGCGTTGCCACTACATAAACATCCCACAAAGCAGATTGTGCTAATGTAACGAAGTCCTGCACAAACATTGGTTCTGCTGAACGGGCAGCACATGTAATAATGTACAAAACTCCTCGCGCTTGCTGACATATTTCGCTCATGTCTCTCTCTCTCGTTATGTAGTATATGGAAGCGGTGATATTTGTTCATCTAAATTTTGAACATAAGCAGTATCCTTCCACGGCTCTAGTTCTTGCCGTAAATTAAGAATACGTTGAAAGACTCTCCCCGATCTTAATTGTACCATCACAGAAAGAGCATCATTTGCATATCTATGGGCTTCTTCTATTTCACCTTGCTGGACATATGCCCTGGCAAGATCGACAAGAACAATTCCATTATGTATAGCTCGTGCAGGGTCCATAGACGTTAAATCTTCTTTCAAAGCAGCTTGAGCTTGAGAAGGCTTTTTTAGACGTGTGTAACATGCACCTTTGTATCCCAACAACATAGAGCGCGTGAAATGGATATCTACAGCGTTTTCTAAAAATGCGTAGGAGGGGGCCTCTCCTGGTTGTGCTGCATTGAGGTAAAATTCAGCTTTTTCTAAGGCTCTAAAACAAGCGTCAGCGTCATTAATGTTAGCATGTACCTCTGCTTCTCTTGCTAATAACCAAGCTCTAATAATGTTTGTTGAGTCACCAGCTAACTTTGTATACGCAGTTTGTAAGAATGGTAGTGCCTTGTGAGCATCAGTACTGTAGATAGGAATGAAGCTTTTACGTCCAAGTGTCACAGCAAGCAGTACGTTATTCTGAGTTTCTCTTGCTAACTCTAATGACATGTTGTAATATTTTTCAGCCGTTGTATTATCTTTTAGATCAAAGAATATTTCGCCTATAAGTTGTGTTGTTTCCGAGGCTAAATCATAGAGGCGTTTCTGAGTGAGAGTCGGTTGTGTAGAGTTGATAAGTTGGGTAATTGATTGAAGATGTCCAGAAACGCTGTAGAGCATATCTTGCCTATACTGGATAGAGTTCTCAAACCCTGCATACAATTGCCAATGGCTCTTGGTCATCATCTCAAGGTTTATGATAACCTTTTCGTCTATGCTGGAAGGTTTCTTTACTGCCCTCAATAGTCGATCAAGAGTCTCATCAATTTCATATTGATTGGGAATGTGTACTATTGGTTGTTCTGGTAGCCTATCGACTACTATTAACGAAGTGCTGTTCTCACTTGGACTCATTCTACTTTTGCGTCGTCTTTTTAGACCTAGTTCCTCTAACGTTACTTCACGATGAAGCTGCGTAGAAATGTATTCGCATATTTGCGAGATCACATCATCGTTCAAAGGCTCGTTGTTCTCTGCACGCTTAATTGTCGATGAACTTAACAACGTGACTATTGCTAAATCCTCTCGTGAAAGGTTTAGCTCCATCCGAACTTTTTTGAGAGGGTGTATGCTGATCTCACTCATAGATTGTCCTTAGAAAGTGGCACTATATAACGCCATACATATCCTCACTAACTTTCTAAATACTCTACTATATCCGCAACAATATGCATCAAAGTGGGATTTTACGATGCGTCCTCCTTACCTACAGGCGTAAGAGTTTGTTGTGTCTTACGTGGCCCTTTAGGGCCGGACTTACGCGGTGTGGCGAGAAAATGCTCTAGGGAGTCGGTATAAATAAACCAATCCCTGGAAGGACGAAACCCTTCTAATGTTCCGTTTCTGAGTAAGAGAGTAAGATAATTCCTACGTAGTCCTGAGACCTTTTCAGCTTCTATAGTTGTGAGGTACGGACGCCCTTCATGAGTGTTTTCGGTCATAACTATTCCTTATAATCATTGCTCTTCAAGAGAATTATAACATATACAAAAAAACCTTGACAATCATTGCTTTATGATGCTATTATTGTCTTTGTAAAGCAATCATTGCTTTACAAAGACAAATAGAGATGCTATATGTATTAGATAGTTAGGTCCACCATGCGCTAACACAGTGGACCTGGTGAATAACCGATTGCATCCCAACTAAAGAATGTTAGGCATTCGATAGCATTTTGCTACATGATGCCTGATCTGTCAACAAGGAGACGTATCATGGTTGTATTTCTATTACCTCTTTTCTTTGTAGAAAGTTGCATCTACCCGTATTCCTCTTCTTCGCCGATGGGTCAATTTGGTCATTTCTCAAGGCAAAAACAGACCTATAAAGTGACCCCATAACTGACCTAACTGACCAAGTTCCAGGCCCTCTTCAAACGTAAACTTGTATCAGAAGAACAAATGAATGTTCGCAACGATACAACTCACGAAAGAGGTGAAGCATGAAACGATGTGATTGGTGTCAAGAGGAAAGTCAGTTTCTTACTCCTATCGTCAATCGAGATACGATGGTTTCCAGCGAAGTTGATCTTGTGTGTCCTGCATGTCATGCAGTCGAACGCTTTGAACATGCTGACGAAATTCTGTGGAACCCATTTGCTTTACCAAGAAGAAACAAACGTGTCTCTATGTCCGCTTCTCTGGACATCAACCTTGCTAGTTAATTTGTAAAGGAGCACTCCTATGGCACAGCAACGAACCTTTCTTACCCGTATTGGTTATCACTGGACATGTGTTGCACCTGCAACTCTACTTTCTGATGATTTGCTTCGTGATGAAGACAATAACCCACTTCCAACATTGCGTGAAGAGGCAAGCTCCGATGGATTGTGTTACTTGCAACTGGTACGTGTAGCAAGTTGTGGCGATCTCTATGTAGCGCGTGTTGCAGCATCACCCGATGAACTTTGTCCACAATCGTTAACGGTTTTCTTTACCGAAGTACAACTACGCTCTGCACTTGCCTGGGATTGTCGTCTACAGGGAAAGAGTTCACAATGTATCTTGAAGCTGCTGCACGCTCATGCAGCAGCGATACAACCCGCTCTACAGACGTGTGAACATGTGGTTCAGGAGCAATCGGTATCAGAAGAGGAACCACTTGTACCACTTGGACATGTGACCGTCTCACAGTCGTGTCTTTCTTCTCACTTTGGGACGCCTCAACAAAGTTTGCACGAGGATACGAGAATGTACTGTGAGAGCAAAGCTGTGCGCCTCGTTCATGTGCAGCAATCTCTCCTGCTTGCAGTCCTTCATGCGCTCACATCTGAGATGCGCCGCGCCTCTGATGTAGCACAGAAAAGTCTACTCCAAGCTCGTTGTGCTCTGATTGCTCAAGTACGAGAGTGGCAGAAGCAGACGCAACAGCGTGTCGTCAACCCTGTTCCCTTCTTTGATACGCAAGTACAACAACTTTTCTGGAATCTTAGTCTTATTGTTCCATCTAGCCTTCTATCATAGCGACGCTCTCAAGGTTCATGAGTGCTTATCGTCGCTGTAGGGTAAGTAGTCACGAGCCTTGATAGTCGAGGTTCAAGAGAAATACAAGGAGAAACGAATATGGCAACAACTGTCAATGGAAAACAAATGGCAATGGCACCACGCGAAGAGGATTTAGCAGAGTTACAAGATGTGCTCCGCGACATGCAGAAGCGCGTAGACGACGCACGTGCAGATGGACGCGTCTACATGATGGGGCAGTATGCACGCATGGTCACGCTTATCTCTCCTGAGATAGACCGTGTACAACGTCGCTTCATTCGTGAGATGAATGCCAACATTAATCGTGACCACAAAGATTTACGCGCACAAGCTCGTGCAGAACTCGCTGATGCAAAAGCAGCTGATGAAGCAGCCGCTCGCAATCGAGCGAATGCATAGCCTTGTATGAATGAGGGTTAAATCATTGCAAATATCCACATTGATGTGGTCTTCAAATGGTTGATAGTGGTGAGTTGTGGTTGGTTGATGGCCCTTAAATGGCTCCAAGCGCACTGATTTAGCCCTTAATTAACTCGATTTAGACCCGATTTATGGATGTTTAGACCCGATTTAGCTTTAATCGCTGAACGGGACCACGAAGGAAAATTGCACGATGCATGATGAGGATGAAGACACCAACACACCGCCAAATGGATCACCAATTGTTGAACCGCCAACACAACCGGAATCGCCAGCATCAAATGGTGCTACTGCAACGCCAGAGCCAAAAACAGGACCCCTAAGAGCGTTTGGTGATTGGTTCTCTAATCTTGGTAAAGGGAACGCGCAAGCAACCCCTACGAATACAGCACCGCAAGCAGGGCCTCACCTCACGTTCTTACCAATTCGCGAGAAGTCAGCTATCGAGAAAATGCGTGATACCGTTGCTGAGTTTGATGAAGACTACAAAGGCATAGGAGAACGCATATTAGGCTTTTTCATGCAACTTGTGGGGTATGTAGGACCGTTCGCACTGGTCGCGTTCATCGGTTCGGACCTGGGCAAGTATTACACACCCGTCCTTGACACCATTCCCGCGTATGGTTTGGCGTTCACCATTGAGTGCATCATAGCCGGTTGCACTATCGCAATGGGCCGCTCATTCGCTGATATTGCGTCAGGCAAGGCGAATTGGAGTCGCGCCGCTTTTGTTGTTGGCATATGGCTCTTCCTGAACGCGTCTTCTGCATTCGGCTTGTACCTAGTTATCACGAAGGGGGGAAGTGTTACAGGAATAACGCAGTTCAGTATGCTTGTACGTGTGATCGCTATCGCGCTCGGTGATCTCGGATGTTCCTCTATTCTGATGTTCAAGGGCAAGAGCATTCAGAAGCATATCGAGTCCGTGAAAATGCGTGCAACGATGGTCGGGCAGTTGGCAGATGCACAACGAAGCATCGAAGAGGCTGATAAGAACGCCGCGCTCCGTGAGCAGATGATGCAAGCCACGCTCAAAATTCAGGATGATATGAGTAAGCAAATAGGGCAAGCGGTTGAGATGGTTATGCAGTCTATTCTTGTCAAAATGGAAAAGGCATTGAAAGACGACGACCCCCGGAATGGTCGTCAATATGGCAATCGCTGAGTAATTTGTACTTGTAGGAAGGATGAGAGAAGTATATGCAAGTGTCTGAGGTGTTCGGGCTGTTCATGGCACGCCGCGAGAACTATAACGTGAGCAACATTCGGCACTTGCATGGTGATATGTACAGCTTGGTCATGCAGGGCAAGCTATATAAGGCCGTAGTGCTTCTCAAATCCTTCGATTACTACGTCAAGCGGTACCACTTAGCGAAAGAAGTTCCGACGCTCGTTCTCTGTTTTCAACACAATACTGCGCTCCCTGTTCACTCACTCGCATTGAAAGATGGTGTGTTGGCAGAGCCGTATGAGCTACCAAGCGAGATTACAGACATTGAAGTGCAGCGCATAAGCAAGCTTGGTCATAAAGTCCTATTAGGGATGTACTTATCAGGCATGAGGATTGCACAGGACATTGTAAAGAACTTGCCAATCACAACCCGTAAACGCTACATAGCAGAAGCCGAGAAGTTTGGCAAACGCAAACGTGGCAAGCCCGTTGGACTCTTAAAGAAGGAGAAAATAGGATGACCCTGTATGAATTGATTGCTCTTTGTGTAGGTGTTCTTGCGATAATGGCGGTGTTTGCGTTGTTCGTCTATGCGGCCAACAAGTGTTAATGAAGAAGGAGTTCCCTTTGTCAGAAAATATGCAAGTATGGCTTGTTTTTGGGACTATCGCGTTTGTGATCGCGCTGATCTACGTGCTCCTAACAGTTATCAAGCAAAAGATGCTTGCTCATCGCTTAGAACTGTTAGCAGAAGATATACATGCCTTTGGGCGTTCGTCTCTCACCACTGAACTGCAACGGTGTGATTTTTGTCGGAATACGTCACACGTTCATCTATGGAGTTATGGCAATGTCAATGCCACAAAGGACGTGTTAATTTGTTACCTGTGTGCCTCTCGTATGCAAAAACTGTTAGACCCATCAGCACCACGTAAAGGAGTATCAGCGTATGACCTTCAATCCCCTCAACGAAACGAGCAGCCTTTTGACCGTTCGCGAGGTCGCAAAACGCTTGCGCGTCGATGATACGACAGTTCGACGTTGGATAAACAATGGCATTTTACCTGCGATCACGCTTCCGCATCCGGGCAAGCGTCAAGCCTATCGCATTCGTCAATCAGACCTTGATGCTGTTCTACAAAGCACTGCTACCACGTCACAAACAGACGGTTCTTCCTCAACCTCGCAAGTAGAATAAAGAACCGTCTCTATTCAACACAAGGGCAAGCCCGCATGTCTGCATCATTGTAACATGTGGGCTTTGCTTCTATCCAAAGGAGATCAAACCACATGTTTTCACTATCCCTATCCTCGCTTCCCATGTTGATTGCAGTCGCTCTGCTTTTCCTTGCACTCTACTACAAGCGTGCGACGTTGCGAACGAGCGAACTTCTCGCTTTTGCGCTTGTCGCGGCGGTTGTCTTCTTCCTGCTCACAGGTGCTTTGGATGCGTTCCACCTTCCCAACTTTGCTCTACATCTCTTCTAAGAGATGGGGAAGGACCGACAATGAAAGCACTTGCAACGCTCATTCTTGTTGGTGTGCTTCTTGTGCTTGCGTTGACATACTATCATCCAACGCAAGCCAAGCTACAAACACCGACACTTTCACTATCCCTTGTAGCACATGATAAGGATGTACATCAGATAACAGGTCCCCCTACTATAACCGCTTCTTTCATAAACCATGTATTAAAGCTTGCTCACTCACCTGCACAGGGCATAGGGCAAGTGATGTATCAGGAAGGTGTCAAGTACAGCATAGACCCCGTATACGCCCTGGCATTCTTTCATCATGAAAGCTCGTTTGGGCTAGCAGGTGTGGCACGAAGTACGCATAGTATCGGGAACATTCGGTGTACGCGAGGCTACACTTGTGACCCTACGGGCGGCTATCGTTCCTATCCCTCGTATGCCGCCGCCGTTGATGACTGGTATTCCCTGCTTTCCTCGGTCTACCTTCCACGAGGATTAAACACCGTCGAGAAAATCATTCCTGTCTATGCTCCCACCGCCGATCATAACAATGAGTCGGCCTATATCGCAAGCGTCAATGCAGATGTTGCCCGTTGGCGGGAAGGGAAGGTGTAAGGGATGAAGAAAAGCCAACGTCCCACGTCTAACGCTCCTCAGCCTTCATTGGTGTATCACAAATCTCTCGACAAGATGACCCCTGACGAAGCACAGGTTTGGTTACGTGGGGCGCGTGAACGCTTGGTACACAAGATGCAACGTGAACGGTCCTATCTGGACCATCGCGCTGCAAGGGGAACGCATACCCCGACTGACGATGCCTACGAAGCAGACCTTGTATTAGAGCAAGAACTGCTTGGATTGCTAGAGAACTTGCTACAAGGGTTTGCTGACAATGAGGTGAAGCTATGACAGATGAACAGGAACGAACGTTTGAACAGGTCTACCGCGACTACTACCAGCGCATTTATACACGAGTGTTGTCACTCATACGGCATCCGCAAGAAGCCGAAGACCTGACGCAAGACATCTTTCTCAAGGTGTATCGCGTGTTTGCAACGCTCGACATGAGCAATTTTCGTGCATGGCTCTACTGTGTGGCAACCAATACCGCCTATGATGCCTTGCGACGAAGGCGACGTATCGCGTTTTCCTCTCTTGATGCTGATGGAGAACGCTTTCATCCACATAGTAGTAACACACAAGAGGACTACGAGAAACGTGAAGCTCTTCATCTTGCCTTGTCTGGGCTGAGTAAGACGCAACGAGACCTGTTCCTCTTGTACGAGGTGCAAGGCTATAAAGCGATTGAGTTAGCGTCCTCTTCTGGACAAGCCTATGAGACGGTGACATCAACCATTCGTCGTGCTCGTCGTGCTTTCAAACAGCACTACGAGGTAGTTACGGCGTCATGATGCACAAGCGGAAGCACCTCTACCCGCCCAACTGGAAACAGCTTGCAACCACCTGTAAAGAGGTTGCGGGTTGGCGGTGTCAATCATGTCATATCCGACATGGAGCCACGCGGCGTAGTAAGCGAACTGGCAACATCTACCGCGTGTGGTTGCACGCCGCCCATGTCACACTTCACGATACCTTGAATCCTCAACCCGCGCTCAAATGCTTATGCCCCCGTTGTCATGGTCGCTACGATTATCGACAACGGGTACGTGAAGCGCGGCTCTCGCTTGAATGTCTCAAACACCAAGTCATGTTGCACCGTCACAAGGGAACTCTTGGACGGTGTAATGTTCATCATAGAAAGGAACAAGCACCATGTCAGCACGTCCAGCAATCCCCCACGGCTATGCCGTTGTGCAGTTAGATGATAAGCAATGGTACCCTCTACGCATTCGACGCTACTACAGTGCAGAAAATCCAAAGGGGTCTATCATGCTCGACACGCTAGGAACTTTCAACCAGGACAATGAAGTACGAGATGCGTGCTACCTACACCGTGAAGAAGCGGTTCAGCATGTGCAACACACGGCGTGTAGTGATGAAGCCGAAGAACATGTCAAATGGCGACAGCACACGATAGAGAGTGATGTGTACCCTGAGCAGTGTGTTCACTTTCTTGAGGTGATAGAAGAGATCACAGGCTCTACCCCAACGGTCCGACGCTGGTCACGAGAGGTGAATGTGTTTACAGATGCTTATACCTGTTCCTGTGGGAAAACGCATTCCTCCTATTGGGATTTTAGTCAAGTGACGATAGAAGACGCGCTGCAACGAGCGGCGGAATACGTGTATGAGCATCGCTGTTCCTGTACTGCAACCTCGACACACGAGTATGAGCAACGCAGAGCGGCGTAAAGGAAAACAACGTATGTGGGTGCTCATTGCGTGTCTTTGTGCGGCGTATGTCTTTGTCGGTTTCGTCGTGATTGCGGTCGCAACAACGACAGGAAATTCGATACTGATTGGTCTCGCTCTTGTGGGGTATGTACTTAATCTTGCTCTCTTGAGCTATGCGAAAAAGAAGCCCTGGTAGATTGACATAGTGAAGCAGAGTAAGTAGTAAGGTTCTCATGCAATGCGTGAGAGCCTTTTTATGGAGAGATCACCTTGAAAGTGTTCAGTTATGGCGGCGGTGTTCAGTCTACCGCCGCTCTTGTATTAGCGGTGCAGGACAAGATTGACTATCACACCTTTTTGTTTTGTAACGTAGGTGCTGACTCTGAGAACCCTGCTACCTTGACCTACATACAAGAAGTCATCAAGCCATATGCACTGGCACACGGGATAGAGCTAGTAGAGCTACAAAAGCTCCGTCGCAATGGAGACGTAGACACGGTGTACGGGCGTCTCACACGCCCTGAGAGTCGCTCTATTGGGATTCCTATCCGTATGGCAAATGGTGCTCCTGGCAATCGAACGTGTACGGTTGACTTCAAAATCTTAGTCGTAGCACGTTGGACGAAGCGACAAGGGGCAACAAAAGAAGCTCCTGCAACTATTGGACTAGGAATTAGCCTCGATGAATTTCAGCGTATGCGTTCCGATAGCGGGATAGAGCATGAAAAGCTTGACTACCCCTTGATAACGTTACGACTTGATCGTTCGGCCTGTATCCAGATCATCCGTCATGCTGGCTTACCAGTCCCCCCGAAATCGTCATGTTGGTTTTGTCCATTTCATAGCGTGCAAGCATGGCAAGAGATGCGACAAAATCAAGGCGAACTGTTCACCAAAGCAGTTGCCTTAGAGCAACTCATAAACGAACGTCGGGCAAAACTTGGACGAGATCAGGTATGGTTGACGAACAAACTCAAGCCCTTAGATAAAGTAACAACTGATCTGACACAACCCTCGCTCTTTTCATTCAATGAAACGGACACCTGTGAGAGCGGCTATTGCATGGTGTAAAGGAGAGAACATGACCGGACAGGAATCACCTTTTACCTTTGGGTCCCTCTTCTCTGGTATTGGGGGGATTGATTTAGGCTTAGAGCGAGCTGGTATGCAATGCGCCTGGCAAGTGGAGATTGATACTCATGCAACGAATGTCCTTGAGAAACAATGGCCTTATGTTACCAGGTTTCGAGACGTGCGACACGTCGGAAAGCACAATCTCACACCCGTTGACCTCATTTGTGGAGGGTTCCCGTGCCAAGACATTAGCCAAGCAAACGTCTTCAATCCACAAGGACTTGACGGAGAGAGAAGTGGCTTATGGTCTGAGTTCTTCCGTGTCATTTGCGAACTACAGCCAAGATACGTCGTCGTGGAAAACGTCTCAGCTTTGCTTTACAGGGGACTTGGAAGAGTTCTCGGAGACTTGGCCCGCATCGGGTATGATGCGGAATGGCACATGCTACAAGCTTCCGACTTTGGGCTACCACACGAGCGTAAACGGCTCTTTATTATTGCCTACACCGACAAAAACAGACGCCTATGCATCAGACAAAAGGACAACGTACAAAGCGGCTCTGGATTGCATACTATTAGGCAAGCATCAGACAAGATGGTTTTACTTCGGAGTATGGTTGCACAACTTGAGCAGAGGTATGGGACATCCAGTGTTTGCAGAGCAGATGATGGGATTCCCTTCTGCTTGGACAGACTTGAACGAATAGGCAACGCGGTAGTTCCTCAAATAGCTGAATACATAGGGACGTGCATCCTCAACGCGGAAGGAGCGTAACCTATGCCGATGCAACGAGACCGTTACCCGCCGAACTGGAAAGAGATATCGCTTGCACGTCGCATACAAGCTGGTTGGCAATGTGAATGGTGTCACGTACCCAACGGGACGTATCGTATGGGTGTGAAGGGCAAGCTGTACAAGGTTGTGCTCACGGTTGCACATCTTGGGACACCCTACCCTAATGGGTGTCCAGGCGATAAGCACAATAAGATGGATGTACGTCCAGAGAACCTTGCAGCCCTGTGTCAAGCGTGCCATTTACGCTATGACCTAGATGAACATATCCAGCACGCCAAAGAGAACCGACAACGCCGTCGTTATGCGCAAGTATATGCGGCGGGTCAATTAGACCTATTCTACATGGAAAGTGAGAACCTGTAATATGGCACTCCGTCGTATGGTTCCAACTCGCTTTTTTAAGGACCCTGATATCATGGCACTCTCCACACGAGATACGCAACTCATCTTGATTGGATTAATTCTTTCTGCTGATGATGAGGGGCGTGAACTTGCTCACGCCGATCTGCTTGGTCGAGAAATGAACTATTCATCCGAGCACGTTGAAGCAGCCTTGCAAGAACTGGTGGCAAATGACTTGCTTCTTCTCTATCAGGTGGGGCGACACCGCTATTATAGCCTGACACGCTGGCAGCAGTGGCAGACAATCCACCCTAGCAAATTGGTTCCCTCTAAATATCCCGCCCCTTCTGACAACGTGCAGCAGAAGGGCAGCGAATGTGCAGCAGAAGGGCAGCAGGAATGCAGCGACAAGGCAGCACAAGTTAATGTAAGTCAAGTTAATGTAAGTCAAGAGAAGGAGAGGAAGGAGGAACTGCTTCCTTCAAATGTGGTTGCATTTCCTACGTCTCACATGAGCGACGACGACAATGAAATATGTATGAAGGTAACGAAGCAAGTAGCACCTATTCTCAAGCTTCCTGTCAATGATGCACTGCAACGCATTATTGTGGAGTATTCCGGTATGCCGACTCTCTCACTTGTAGGAGAAGCTGACGCGGCGCGGGAATGGATTGATGATCGGAAACGTAACCCTACGGGAAAACACATGACTCTCGCTTTCTTCCGACGATGGTTACAGCGTGAGCAGGAAGCAGCCTTGCAACGTGAAGCACAACGCCAACACCAAAGCGCAACCGGCACGCATGGACGCGAAACGATGGACGCGCCCACATCGAAACCCGCTTCACCTGTGCCACGATTGCCACAAAGTCTTATGGACTTAGAAACGAACTATCACAATACCCGACAGCAAGGAGGAACGAGCTAGCGTATGGCAGAGAAAGTGTTACCACAAAGCATTGAAGCCGAAATGGGTGTGCTTGGCAGTGTCATCATTGACCCTGATATGATGGCTCTCATGGCAGATGTCATCACGTCCGAAGACTTTTACCGAGACGCCCACCGTGTCATCTATCAAGTGATGTTGACACAATACGAACGTCGCCATCCATCCGACTTTATCACCATTTGTGACGAACTAGAACGAGAGAACAAGCTAGAGGATGTTGGTGGCCCTAGTTATATCACCTCGCTTATCAATGGTGTCCCCACAAGTGGCAACGTTGCATACTATGCAAGCATCGTCAAAGAGAAAGCTCTGTATCGTCGGCTCATTCACGCCGCCGGACAAATTGCGGCGAATGCGTTTGCAGAAGAAAGCGATGCGTTAGAAACCGCCGAAGCCATGCTCTTTACGCTCGGACAACATGGAAGCCATTCAGACTTTACCACCATTGAGTCCGTGCTTTCCGCATGTATGACAGATTTAGATGCGTTGCACTCACGCAATGCAAGCATTATAGGGGTGCCAACGGGCTTCCGTCCCCTTGATGTTGCACTTGGTGGGTTACAACGGTCTGATCTCGTGATCTTAGCGGCGCGTCCTGGTACTGGAAAAACGAGCTTTGCTCTCAACGTTGCATCCAACGCGGTCTATCAGCACCAACAACGGGTCGCGTTCTTCTCGCTGGAAATGAGCAAAAAGCAGTTAGGGTTACGCTTGCTCTCAATGCAAGCACAGATTGACCAGCAACGCTTACGGATGGGATGGGTGCATGATGAGGAATGGGAACATCTAGTAGCTGCAATGGGGGAATTGTCGGAAGGAAGCATCTGGATAGACGACACAGCGGGACTCTCGTTAACCGCGTTACGAAGCAAGGCGCGACGATTGCAGGCACAATACGGAATTGACCTTGTGATCGTGGACTATCTGCAACTGATGCACGCGACGTTGGAAGGCAAACGCTATGCCAACCGTGAACAGGAGATCGCCGAAATTAGTCGAGGTCTCAAAGGCATCGCAAAAGAGCTAGATGTACCAGTGCTCGCCCTCGCGCAACTCTCACGAGCGGTGGAAAGTCGGCAAGTCAAAATCCCGCAACTCTCAGACTTGAGAGAAAGTGGGGCAATCGAGAATGACGCTGATGTTGTGCTGTTCATCTATCGGGAAGAGATGTACGAGCCGGACACGGACGCGAAAAACACCGCTGATATTATCATTGCCAAACATCGCAACGGCCCCGTTGGAACCATTCGCCTTAGCTTTGAAGCAACTCAAACGCGCTTTTCCGAACTCTCAATTAAGGAGGGAGTATGACAACGGTCTGTGATGTTTCCTCGCCCTTGTATTGGGTAGGAGGGAAGTATGCTGCAGCCAAACGGATACTCGCTGCATTTCCGCTAGCATCTGCATACGGCACATATGTGGAGGTGTTTGGAGGCGCAGCCCATGTGCTGTTTGCCAAACCACAAGAGAAACATTTTGAGGTGTACAACGATCTGAACGGGGACTTAGTACGCTTCTGGATGATGGCACGCGATCACGCGGAGGTCCTACAGCAACGAGTGGACTCTCTTCCCTACAGTCGCACACTGTACTACGACTATCGCAAGAGTCTACATGACAACGAGCCGATGGATGATCTGGAACGCGCTGCGCGCTGGTTTTATGTTTTGCGCTCAACCTTTGGAGGACATCCGAACTTTAAGAAAGGATGGGCATATGAAATTCGTCAAGGGTCCTCAAAAGTTGCTGCGCTGCGCTCTGCGACGACGTACTTAACCTCAGTTGTGGAACGGTTTCGCTATGTGCAAATTGAGCATCAGGACTTTGAGAAGATCATCCAAGTGTATCAAACGCCTCGAACATTCTTCTATGCCGACCCGCCCTACATCGACTGTGAACGCTACTACAACATCAGTGATACGGCCCTCTTCACACGCGAAGATCACACCCGATTAGCGGCCCTCTTAAACACAACCTCGGCCCTTGTCGCCTTGTCCTACTATGAACATCCGTTGCTTGACGACCTTTATCCTACTTCCAAATGGCGGCGTATTAGTTGGACGCAACCGAAGGCGATAGCGCGAACGCGAGGCACACGCCAGTCGGGGCGTGAAGTCTTGCTGATGAACTATCCGGCGAGTTTCGTCGGCTTATGGCATGAGCAAGACGAACAGGAGGAAGTATCTTGAGTCAAAGAACTAGAACGCAACACCAATCCAGAGTAAGGACACACGTATGAGAAAACGTAAAGCGGAAACTACTCCTATTATTCAACCTGTTGTACCAGCCCAACTTCTACGAATTGAGCAAGTTGCAACAATCCTCAACTGCTGTCGGGCAAAAGTATATCGCCTCGTAAAATCTGACAACTTGCCTACAGTAAAAATTGGCGATGAAATGCGAGTAGTAGTTGCTGATCTTAACAGGTGGATAGAGGAGCATAAGCAAGCTTCATAATGCTTGTGAAAATGGAAATTAAATGCCCTTGTGTGATGCTGTATGACACAAGGGCATTTCTTATTGGAAAGTGAGAGCACACAAATCATGGCAAAGAAAAAAGACGAGGGGCAGAAGCAGGAGAAGTCAAAGCAGAGACGCCGAAAACACGGTGAAGGGTCTATTACGGAACGTAAGGATGGACGCTTTCAAGTATCCATTTCATTAGAGGATGGAAGTCGCAAGACGATCTACAGAAAGAACTATAAAGATGCTGAGGCCGCTTTACAGAAGGCTCGGAACGAATTAAACGAAGGAACTCTTGTAACTGGACCACAGCAAAAGCTAAAAGAATATCTTGAGTACTGGCTAGAGGATGTGCATAAGGCAAAAATTCGTGTAAGCACTTACGAGTCATATCGCATCATTTTAAACAATCACCTTATACCTGCACTTGGCAATATAACTATACAAAAGCTTACCTCTCAGCATCTACAGTCTTTGTACGCGAAGAAACGAAATGAGGGACTCTCACACGGTAGAATTAGAACTATTCATGCTGTTATTCACAGAGCACTTGAGCACGCTATGCGTATCACACCCCCTCTCATTACCCGCAACGTTTCGGAGTCTGTAGACCTTCCAGGGCAAGGAAAGCATGAGATGCACCCCTTAACGCATGAGCAGGCACAACAGCTACTAGAGGCCGCACAAGAACATAACTTACTTGCGTTACTAACATTAGCATTAACTACAGGTATGCGTAAAGGCGAACTACTAGGTTTGCGGTGGGAAGATATCAACTGGACACAAAATACCCTCCAAATTCGTCGTACAGCTAGCTATATCACAGGTAGAGGTATTGTTGTAGGTGAGCCAAAAACAAAGGGGAGTAAAAGACAAATTGCACTTCCACAAGTCGCAATTGACGTATTAAAGCAACACCGTACCACTCAATTAGAAAATCGCCTGAAAGCAGGACCGTTATGGATAGATCAAAACCTTGTGTTCTGTGACGATAAGGGAGATTATATTGTATCCGTAACGTTGAATGTTCACTTCTCAAAATTGCTCAAGGATATAGGACTTCCGCATATGCGGTTTCACGATCTTAGACACAGTGCAGCAACTCTTTTATTGAGCATGGGTGTTAACGTAAAGATTGTGCAGGAGCTATTAGGTCATAGCAATGTGAGTATGACACTAAATGTCTATTCGCATGTTCTTCCCTCTATGCAAAAGGAAGCTATGAATAAAATGGACGGTTTGTTTCGCAAGCAAGATCACGGCAAAGAAACCGACCAAGAAGCTCGTTAATAGTGACTTTAGACAGCAATTTTAAGCGTTTTGCTGTCAAGATTGCTGTCTAAAGAGCATTTTCCTAAGAAGAAAAGGAGCAAGAAACAAGGCTGCAAGCTGATTGAGAAGGCATAAACATTAGTGAACATTTCAGTATAGAGTATATCATATATTGTTGTTGTCTTTTTTGTAATTTTCGTGTTCGCACGCTCGTTGTTTGAGGTATACTAGAAGGGAAAGATTATGCAGAAAGGAGCATTCATGATGGCATCTTCATTTCCGTATGTGCATCATTCTCTTGCTGATGCATTCGCATCCATTGTTCAGGGAGAAGACCCGTGGTTCGCGCTTGGATGCTTTCTGCATGATTGGTGGTGCTATGCAGTAGATGCACGCGCGGACCTCATTGCTGAACCGCCAGCATTCGGCACGACACTCAAAGAAAAACGTTGGGCAGCTTTTTGTGCAGCAACCGTTGAAGAGTTATGCTTGAGAACAGGTTTTCCTTGTCCTGCATGGACGAACCAGCCCGACTATGTTCTCGACAAGCCCTGGTTCTTCGACTCCAAACCATCTCAACGGAATTGGTTGCTCTCCACAACTCCTAAGCCGTTTCAACGTCGCAACGTGTTTGTTGGTGGAGGTGTTCTCGACAATAAATACGAACTACGCCAGATATATGGCTCGAAACCCAAATGGACTGTTTGGTCAGACGAGGAACTACAGAGACTCGTGAAACCAAAGGAGGAGAAGGACGGTCATGAGGCGGAATCAACGAGGAACACATGAGGAACACATAATGAAGCACGTTCATATATACATGTTACATGAGCATGTTTCATTATATATTCTTATTGACCGTTGTCACCTCCATCCACTGACACTACAGAAGTCGTGCGTGCATGTAGAAACGCTTAGATGCTGAGAGCTTCGCGATCCAGCACTTCTCCTCTCGTTTGCGATGAAATCACGTTGCCTTGTAACTCGTCCTTTAAGGCAGGTATGGGTTGCTGCTCAACTCCATCAAGCACGCGCAAAAACACCTTGACGACTTGTGGATCATATTGGCTTCCTGCACAGCGTTGGAGTTCGGCTCGTGCATGGGCATCTGATAAGGGTTTTCTGTAGGCCCGTTCCGAGGTCATCGCATCATAGGAATCCACTACCGTAAGGATACGCGCCCCAAGTGGGATTGCGTCTTGCGCCAGCCCATGAGGATATCCACGTCCATCCCAGTGTTCATGGTGTGCTACTACGATGTGAGAGAGCAGTTCAAAGAGTCCTCCCACTTGTTCCAGTATGTGTTGTCCGAGCACAGGATGGCGACGCATGACCGTCCACTCTTCCTCAGTCAGAGGACCCGGTTTGTGTAGTATAGTATCGGGAATGCCGATTTTGCCGATATCGTGGAAAAGGGCTGCCAGCCGGACCAAGTGAATCTCTTCTTCTGACCGTCCTAATCCACGAGCTGTCTCCTCTGCGAGCCGAACTATACGGCGTGCATGAGCACTCGTTTCTCCATCATGGACGCTTGCTACTGCGGTCAAGGTCTTGACACCAATTGTTTCCATGAATTGCCCCTGTAACATACCAGCGAGCACCTGTGACGTGAGGGCGGTCTCCTCGCCAGCCAGACACACCTGATTGCGTCCTGACTGCTTGGCACAATACATAGCTTGGTCTGCCGCCTCAATCAGGGCTTCACGGGTGGTCCCATGCTTGCCGTAGACCGCTACTCCGATACTTGCAGTGAAGGCAATGCTCTTTCTGTCTGGCGTGTCTTCCCCAGGCTCCAGGATGCATGGCTCTTCGGCAAGAGCGACGCGGAAGCGTTCTACTGCTTGCTTGGCACCCTGGAGATTCGTATTGGAAAGTATCATCACAAATTCTTCGCCGCCATAGCGTCCTACCATATCTCCCTGACGAGCATTCTTCCTTAATCGAGAACTTGCCTCGCGCAATACGGCATCACCTGCACGGTGCCCCCACGTATCATTGATATGTTTGAAATGGTCCAGATCAATGAAGACGACTGCGCAGGACTCTCGCCTTCGCTGGCAGCGTGCGAGTTCCTCCTCAATCCGGTCCATCATGGTCCTGTGATTCGGGAGACCTGTGAGGGGATCGGTTAAGGCCACTTGCTCCATGCGCAGCAATTGCTCCTGTGTCACCGCATGGAGTCGATGCTGGTAGCCACGTATCACGCGCCAAAAAATGAGAATCAGGACGAGACCAATGACAAATACTAGAACAGTAGAAATGATAACGAGTCGCTGTATGATGTCCATATGGGCCAGCTTTTGTGCCGCGAGTTGCTGGTCCAAGTTTTCCGCAGCACCCACTTGCCCTTCCATTGATTTGAAGAATGGATCAACCTTATTATTATAGTAAGCAAGCGCATCGGGAAGGTCGCGCTCATCGACGAGGGCAAAAAATTCGTCGGTGAGTAGTACGTAATGCACTTCCTGAGCCTCTACCTTTTTAACAAAGGCACGGTCTCCATTATCACCATCATGTGCAATCGAGTTCAGGACATCGTTCAGTGCCCACGTGACTTCGTGAAACTTTTCCTGAGTATCAAACCCAGGTTGAAGAGTGTACTCGTGCATCATCGAACTCTCGGAACTGACCAGATAGTGCGCTTGCTGATAGAGATCACTCATATGTACAGCTTCGCTCGCTTGTTGAGAGGTTCCTCGAACGATCACAGTTGCGCAAATTGAGGAAACAGCAAAAACGAACAGGACCGTTGCGAGGCCAATAGTCGCGAGGCGTCCCCTCAGAGTTGTGTCTTTCATTAGCAGGTTCACTTTCAGTGCAACTCTTCTGCAGGTTGCAACTAACCAGAAAACATAATGTAATCCTGCTATGAACAATCGTCAGATGGAGTAGCTCCTGAAGTACTGACTAATTTGACTGCACTCGTTAATGGTCTTTGATTAAATAATGCGGATACGGATATCTGTAGGGACCGATGTATCACGTCCTGCAAGCGTCTCAATTGCCGACGAGGACGTGATACATCGGTCCCTACAGATATCCGTATCAATTTGTTCAACAGCATGATAGGGCCGTATTCCGTAAGCGTTAACGCTTACGGAATACGGCCCTATCATGCTCTCGCTCTCGCGTCCTAATAGTTTCCGTTCCCACCAGCTCCGGTGACTCCTACATCGAATCTGACAACGGTGAATGGCAATTTGGGTTTTCCTGCCAGACCCGTGAAAATGCTGAGATTAGTAGTATACACAGAGTCGCCGACAAAGGTAAGGCTCGCTGGCTGATTGAGTAGGCCGTGAGCCGTGACCTCGGAGGTGCCATAAGTTTTTACAACTTTACCATGACAGTCAAGAACGGTGATGTTATCGCCTAGATTACTGGCTACCCAGACACGCCCTTTGCTATCGAGTGCTAAGCCGTCGGGTCCGTTCAACGGTGTCGATGCGGAAGGACCAATTTTCGTATTTTTTTGGACAAGAGCGTCGAAGCCCGTTGGATACTCTTCCAGGTCGGGATTCAGATGCTGCGCGAAGATGCGTGCGTTGCCTGTAACCTGTCCCTTACTATTCACATCGAAGGCAACCACACTGTCCGCATAGGTGTTAGCGATATACAATGTGCGAAAATCAAGGCTGAAGACAACACCATTTGGGGTGAGACCTGCAATCGGGGCTTGTAGTAAGCCTTTGTCGTTAACTGGTGCGCCAGAACTTGGTGGACCAATAACGAGTTTCGCCTTGCCGCCGCCCGGAGGAATGGCATACACAAGACCACGATTTGAGTCACTGTCGTACAGTGTTCCTTGCGCGTTAAATGCCATGTCTTCGGGTCCACCCCCGGTTCCTGGATAGGTGGAGTAGATGCTGACTGTTGGATGGTTGCAGCCAGGATTATGAATGCGAAGAACATTTCCTGTGCCGTTCGCATTCGCGAATAAATCTCCTGTTCGCCGATTAATGGTCAAGCCCAAAAGTTGACCGCTACTGATAAGTTGCTGTCCTGGTTGACCTCCTAATTGACAGAGGAGTTTGCCTTGTTCGTTGAACACGAAAATGCGTGAGTTGGTGGGAGTTACCACGTTATAGGCACTTACATAGACTTTGCCCTGCCAATTTGTGAGTCCTTCGGGAAATTGGAGCAGAGGAACCGTGTTGGAGGATGCAAAAACGTGGCCTTGACTTGCAATAGAGGCTATTGCTGGAACTGCCAGTACTTGCGAAAGAAGCAGAGAGAGTCCGGCAACCATACTTCCCAAAAGCAAAAATATCTTTCGTGCATGTTTCCATATGGAAAGTGAGAAAGATGGTGTAGTGATGCGCATAGTGTATTCTCCTTGTACATGATGTATGAAGATTATCTACATGCGTAGTCTTTTTAACGCATCGGCATATGTCGATGTGCTAATAGATGTATCATAACGCATTCAGTTGTCTAGGTAAAGTGGAATTTGGCGCAAAAAAAAGACGAAGAGAAAGGGAGAGCATAAGAAAGAGCTATTTTGCACCAAATTTCCTATAGAAGTGGTATTGTTTGCTTCTTAGAAACAAGTACTCTATATTGTGAAGATAAGGTAGTGTGATATATACGTAAGAGAGATATTTATCATGTGTCATGTAGCCTTCTTTCGCTGAGAGGGAGGCAAGGGGGAAGTGTGACTTTACTTGAACGAACTGATATCCCAGAGGGGAACACGAAAGTATTACTGTCAGAGCAGTATGTACCAAATTCTATGCCTCCTGTGCTAGGAACCTTTGATATGACTGCAATTTATCTTGCGGCTATCTTTTTTATTGGGAACGCGGCAAATGCTGCTGGATTTGGGGGAGTGGCGTCACTGACCTTCCTTCTCATTGGTGGTGCAATCTTTTTCCTTCCCTGTGTGGTCGCAACTGCGCAGCTAGGAATGCTCTTTCCTCACGAAGGGTCGCTCTACAACTGGACTTGTCATGCTCTCGGTGGCTACTGGGGGTTTTTTGTGGGTGCCATCTACTGGGTACCCAATGTCCTCGGTATTATCGGTGCCGCAGATGGACTCATTACGTACATTCAGGGTCTCAATAATACCTGGCTCACGGAGCCTTGGCAGCAAGGGTGTGCTATTCTCGCGGTACTCGCCTTTACCACCATTCTTGCTGTGCAGCGACAACGCACGATGCAGAACGTCGTCAATGTCGTAATTGGTAGCCTGCTCGTCGTTGTTTTTTTGGTAGGGCTGTCGGGTGTACTATGGATAACAAGCGGCCATCCATCTGCTACCCCTCTTAATCATGCGGCTGATTGGCAGGTCAATAATGCGAATTTCTCAATCTTTGGTCTGATCGCCTTGCTGTATCTAGGCGTGACCATTCCCATGAATATGGCTGGCGAGATACGCAATTCCAAGGTTATTCCACGCCATCTTTTATGGGGAACTGTACTCGTTATTGTGAGTTACGTTGTTTGTACACTCGTCCCTCTTGTGGTTCGAGGACCTGCACTTGCGAAGGCACCCATTCTTCCCTACGAGATTGTTACGAGCCTCGATATAGTGCTAGGTAAAGTCGTTGGTAGTATTTGTGCGGTGTGTATTCTTGGCTTTTATCTCATTTCTCCGCTCGTCTACAACTATGCAAATGCACGCTTACTCTTCGTTGCCGCGATAGATCAACGACTTCCAAGGTTCCTGGGGCGGCTCAATAGCAACCGCGTTCCTGCGAATGCTATTATCTTCCAGTCTGTCGTCGCTGGAGTCATTGTTGTCTGTATCTTTATGATCGCTCCTGCTATCACCTTTTTGGGGAAACCAGCCGATCTCGCGACCGAAGTTTATAACGTACTGCTTGCATCATTAACCCTCATTCTGGCTCTCTCGACGATTTTCTTTTTTGTCGATCTATTCTTCGTCTATCTAAGAGATCGTCCACACTTTCATCAAAAACGCATTTTTCCTATGTGGGTGCTGTGGCTCTGTATCGTTGTTGGTCCTATTGCCTGCATCGTCGTTGTAGTCAACACATTGCAGAACTCCTGGATTCCACAACTGATCTCTAATAGTCAATGGCTCATCCTAACAGGAATAATTATCCTTATAGCTGTTGTCCTAACTGCTATTGGTGCTATGGTTGCGTCAAGCCAGGCATTTTGGGAAACATGGGAGCAGTAGGGGTGCTTCTTCGTGAAGAGTAGATATGCAGGAAGTTTGTCTATGGATGAGGCGTATAAACGAGAAAGAAGTGGAGCAAGTACCAATGTGGCGGCAGCAATTACAGCAGTTTCTTACGTTACCTCGCTCCCATCAGTTTGAAGCTTTACAAAGACTACGTGAGGTGGCGGGACAAAACTCTGTAGGGGAGGAGTGGAATTCAGTATTTGGTGTGCAAAGTGTGTATGAAGCGTGGACACAGTTGCCTCTCATGCAGCACGTCTACGTTGCAAACCGAGCGATTCTACGTCCTCTCCTTGAGCAACACTCTCTCTGGCACCTTATTGAAATTGGGGGTGGCAATGGCGCATTGTGGCAAGGCTTCTTTCATGCACAAGAACGTGGAGTACTCACCCTTATCGATCCTAATCCCGAAGTTCACGCTACTGTGGCTGCTGTGTTACCGGCAGGAATTGAACTCCACTCACATATCGCACGCGTCGAAAATGTTGAACTACCTGAAGCTGATGGCATAGTGTGTAGTCTTATGTTACATCATATCGCTGGACTAGATCATGACCAGCGAAGCCTCTTTCAGATGGACGGTCCTGGCAAGAAAGAGATTTTGCAACGTTGTGTGCAAGCGATACGAACACGACGTGGTATCTGTCTATTAAATGAGGCGGATGTCTATAATGAGATCGACCTTGAGCCAGGTGATCCTGTACTTATAGAACATTTCATAGATGTTTATGTACGTAGGGCGGCAATGGCGGTAGCAACAGCATTAGAGCAAAATACTATAGACAGATCACTCAAGCAACGCTGGGAGATCATATTGCGCCATTGGTGCTTGGATCAGGTGGATTTGGCCCTTGTTTCATGGGAAGAGCGCGATGTATACGAACTCGATGTCGCTCAGTGGTTGCGGTTGTTACGGCAAGCAGGAGCGAGGATTCTCAGTCATAGCTATACAGATGAGTGGTATCTCTTTCATCAGTACGTCTTTACCTCAAATGAGTGAGAGGATACACGAGAAGAACGCAAAAAGCAACACACTCATATCCTTCGTGTAGGATATAAGTGTGTTGCTTTTTACGTTCTTATTGACCGTTACTACCCTGACCATTCCCACTCTGACCCGGACCACCATAATTTCCATTGCCTCCGGCACCAGATACTCCAGCGTTGAACGATACAATGTTGAAGGGAAGATTTGGGCTACCAGCAAGTCCCGTAAAAATGCCTAAATTAGAACAATACACTGTATTGCCCACAAAGGTCATACCTGCTGGTTGGTTGAGCAATCCATTTTGAGTGACAGCAGAGGTTCCAAAGGTTGTAATGACTTTGCCCGTGTTGGGATCGAGAACTGTTAGATTGTCACCAAGATTACTTGCAACCCAGATGCGACCTTTACTATCTAATGCTAATCCGTCAGGGCCATTTAAGGGTGTTGAGGCACTTGCCCCGATTTTTGTATCGGGTAGTACGAGTGCATCGAAACCAGTAGGATACTCCTCCAGATCATCGTTGATGTTTTGTGCAAAGACGCTTCCACTATCCGTCAACTGACCTGTATTATTCACACCAAATTTAATCACGTTGTCTGAATAGGTATTTGCAATGTAGAGCGTATGCCAATCCTGACTAAAAATAATCCCATTAGGATTGAGTCCTGCAACTGGTGCCGTCAGTAAAGGATTGCCGGGAGCAATAACAGTATTGACTTTCCCCCCACCAGGGGGTATAGAGTACACCGCGCCAAGATTTGAGTCAGTCGCGAAGAGAGTGCCATCTTTGAAAAAAACTAAATCTTCTGGACCTCCTCCACCTGGATACGTGGCATACACGCTAATCTTTGGCGAATTACTGTCGGGGTTCTGAATGCGCAATATTTGACCTGAGCCGTTCGCGCCTACATAGAGGTCACCTGTGGCATGATTAATAGTGAGTCCGAGTAGCACATTTGCGCTAACCAACTCCTGACCGGGTTGTCCTCCTATCGTTCGTTTGAGTTTGCCATTAGAAGCGTCAAAAACGAAGATGCGTGAGTTTGTAGGTGTATTCACGTTATAGGTGGAGACATACACTTTATTGTTCCACGAGGTGATGCCTTCTGGGAACTGTAAAAGAGGAATCGAGTTGGACGATGCGAAAATAGTGCCCGTTGAACTCGCTGCATCGGCATGTGCATGTGTTGGTTTTAGAAATCGAGGACTCAAGAGCAGAAAACATATTCCTACCATTACTGCCACACCTAGAACGATACTCACCCCTTTTGAATTCGGTCTCGTTTTAAATAGAGACATCAATACCCTCCTCATAATGAAAGATTTTTTCATAAACACTTTTTTCTCTGCTACTAAAAATTCATAATGACATATATTGATACAGTCTTACGTAAATATAGCAGGCAGAGTCGTCTATGTGTACATGAATACTAGCAGTGTACACAAGAAAAGAAAAGGCGTATAGGAAAAATGGCTGTTTTCAAAGACGTATTCTGAGGGATTCATAAAACACAAACCTTGCGCTCCAACGTTTATATAGTGTTGGGAAATGGATAGGGCTATGTTATGATAGGGGTCACATAAATCAAGCGTAATAACACATGGCGAAGGACAACAGTATGGAGAGTCATGATAGGCGTATTAAACGCACCCAGCAATTACTTGCGAAGGCACTGATTGCTCTTACATTGGAAAAGGGCTATGAGGCTGTCACCATTCGCGACATAACAGAACGTGCGGATGTAGGCTATGCCACGTTTTTTCGGCATTATGAGAGCAAGGATGCTCTGTTACGTGATGTATCGGATGTGGTGCTCGCAGATTTGAACAGTCTACTGCCAGGAACACCAAGTGCCGATGTAGAGGCGGTTGGCGTACCCCTGTTTCGTTATGTGCAGGAACACGCGAATATCATTCACGTCTTGTTACAGAGTCGCGGCACCTCTTCACTTATGCCGCATATTATCGAGTTGACATCGCAGGATGTGCTGAACGAAAACACTCCGTTAGCAGACAGTATTGTTCCCGCCGAGATTGCAGCCTATCATCTCATCAACTCATCTATTTCCTTGATTCAATGGTGGCTAGAGCATGACATGCCCTATACGCCTGAACGCATGGGAGCAATTTTTCATGCGTTAATTATGCAACCAACCCGTGCGATTGCTTTCAGTCCAGTTATGCAAGAAACCTCTCATGTATATAAATGAGGAAACTCTACCCGAATCGGGCTAATCTATAATCTATAAGTGAAACGTGGAGAAATTAAACTCCTATACAGGTCTATTCCAGACGGAAATATCATGTTCCATATCAGCACACTAAAACGCTTCGCGCCTTCAACATCCGCGACAACGATCAGCGAAAAATATTTGGCAGAGAAGGCATCGGCTCGTCTATTCACTTGGTTTGATCTCGTTATTGGCATCGGAATTGTATCAGACCTTGTGTTGTCATTCATCAATATCACTACTCATTGGAGTAATGTTGGCACCATCACAGTAATTCTCTCATTGTATCTGCTCGTGCTATTATGTTTGCAACGTATACGCCCACTGATGGGAAGGCTTTTGCTCGCTGGCTTTATCGCGGGCATCTGTGAATTGTTTACCGATGCCTCTGGCCAGTCTGTCGCTCATTCCCTTATCTATCCAATAGGTGAACTCATGCTCTGGGCTTCGCCTCTCTATATGCCGCTCTCCTGGATGGTCATATTGACGCATCTTGGTTATATCGCGTGGCGACTACGCGCTTTGTTGGGTTTGCGTAAAGCAGCTTTGATTAGTGGACTTCTAGGCGCGATTCAAATACCGATTTATGAGGAGATGGCCTATTATGGCGGGTGGTGGCAATACAGGCCCACACACTTGATGCTTGGACATACGCCACTCTATGTGTTGCTCTTTGAAGGCTTAATTGTAGCTGCTCTGCCGCTCCTCTATGATCGTATCGAGCGTCGGGCTTGGTCACATGTTGCTCTCATAGGTATTATCATTGGAGCATGGATGCCGTTTGCGGCACTCTTTTCTTGGCTATTGCTTGGGCTATAAATAGCTTAATTTCGAGACTGGTAGGGACCGATGTATCGC
>CAXTWV010000010.1:0-1314 GCA_964248005.1 uncultured Ktedonobacteraceae bacterium
GACAGAGACAGCATACGATATCGCATCAACCAGAAAGGGAAGTAGTGAACGTATTGTAAAAAGAAAGCCGCCCAATGGTGGACTAAGAAAATTCGTAATGCCGTATGTTGCCTGCGTTCGTCCCAATGCTTCGGGTACCTGCTCCTTTGTCACTACAAGAGGCAAGCAGGAAAGTTCAGCGATATCGAAGAAGGTTCCTAACGATACCTCTAAGAAACCTGTGATGTAGAGCTGTAGAACGGTCAAACGTCCTAACATAAGTGCAAAGGCAACACTAGCTAAGATCAACGCACGACCTATGTCGCACACAAGCATTACGCGCTTTCGATTCCAGCGATCTAGCAATGCACCCGCAGGTAACATGAATAGAACATAGGAGAGCGAGCGTACCGCACTTATCAAGCCAGTTTGCACAACTGAGTGCGTAATGGCTAGCACGAGCAAAGGATAGGCAATCTGTGAGACTCCACTTCCCATGTTAGAGATCAGTTGACCGCTCCATAAAAGAAGATATGCATGATTCCTCCATAACGAAAGGGGCTTTTTAGAAAGGGTCATGATCGTTCTTGCCCACCTTTCTAGGTAGAAATACTAAGTTGTAGAGAAAGCAAATGGAAGTATACCACAATACGATACGGAGATTACCCCACACAAAAGTTCAGGTAGACATAGCAATGAGGCAGACATATAATTCCTTGTAGAAATGTACAAACAAATATTATTACATGAGCACAATAACGTAATTTGTAGGGACCGATTTATCACGTCCTTCTAGGATTTCGAGTGCCAACAAGGACGTGATAAATCGGTCCCTACAGAACAGAATAAGAAAGTAACGTTTCATCCATGAAGAAAATCATTTTGAGTCTTGTCCTTGTAGGCATAACAACCATTTTATTTGTGGCATGTAGCGGCATCGCGGGGGATAGCGGGAGTAGTGACAACGCCAATACGGTACATATGACCGATTCGACATTTGGCAAAAGCTCTGTCACGATTTCGAAGGGCAGCAAGTTGACGCTGATTAGCGATACTTCACAAGCCCATATCATCGACAACGGCACATGGGGAAGTGATGGCTTGCCTCATCCAAAAATAGAGCCGGGCGCCCCCGTTATCAAAGATGCACAGTTCACAGACAATACTCCGCAATCGCTTGGGCCATTTAATACTCCCGGCACCTACCAACTCTATTGCACAATCCATGCTAACATGAATCTAACGGTCATCGTGAAATAAAAATAGTGTTCGACATGGAATGGCGATATGATTTTACACAACGGGAATAAAATATCCCATAAAAGTGGAAAAACC
>CAXTWV010000010.1:1324-7347 GCA_964248005.1 uncultured Ktedonobacteraceae bacterium
CCCACCGTTCCGGGATATTCTATCCCCCCCCACAAAAATTCATATCGCCATTCCATGTCGAACACCCAATTGTCCTATTTTGCAGAGACAACCACATCATCGACGAAGAAGGATGTCATGCGCGATGAGAAGCCAGTGCGACCATTGAAGGTCAATGTCACCGTTTGACCCGCGTACTGCGCGAGTTGCTTGCTGACATTGAAGGTCGCTTGCTTCCAGTTCGCCGAGGCGTCAGTGTTGCACACTTGCTGCAACTGCCCAATCGTCTGCCCATTGCTGTCAAGCACCGAGACGGTGAGGTCATCGGAACAACTTTGTGACGTACTCTTAGTTGTGGCTTGCCACCAGTAACTGATACTGACATTCGATACATTGCTTGGAACCGCAAAATCTTGCGAGACCACATCGTCACAAAAACTGTAGCCACAGAGATACGCTCCGTACTGTCCAGTATGCGGATGCTTCGAGTCAATCAGTTCATAGCCACCGGCAGAGGACTCTTGCCAGACACTTGTACCATCCTCAAAGCCACCGTTCTGCACGAGTGATCCTGTGAATGGTGGGGGAGGTGTTGCTGTATCTGTTGGTGCAGGAGTGTTTGTTGGCACAGTTGTTGGAGTGTCCGTTGGCGCGGTTGTCACCGTTGGACTTGGGGTTGATGTGCCAACAGTAGGCGATGGCGTAGGAGCATTACCACCTGCGAGGTCACGAGCGATGTTATAGATATCGGGTGAACCGATACCACTGGCTTGGTCATAGCCTGCGGTTGCAGGATAGTACAAGTTGGTACCGCTCGTCACATCGTGGAAGGGAGCGTACTGCTGCTGCGAGTTCGCCAGAGCATAGAGCTTTGGACTGATAAACCCTGCGACAGGTTTGTTTTGCGATTGCAGGTAGCTGTTAATCATCGCCATACTGCCTGCCCACAAAGGCGCGGCAGCACTGGTACCACCCACAGTGATGCTGCCAGTCGTAGGACAGCCAGCGGCAGTGACGGTACAATACACGTCATAGCCAGTGGCAGGATCGGCGTCAGCAGAGACATCAGGTACCTCGCGGTTGCCGTTGCTATACTGATTTTTGACACCTGGGCCAACCTGCCATGTTGGTTGTGCAAATGTGTTACTGATACCACCACCACCGCCAGAACCCTGTGGACTACGCTGTGTATCGGTGGGATTGCTCCATACCGACTCACTACCATACGCGCCACCACTAGTTTGCAGGTTTGTGCCACCGACTCCAATGATATTGGGATCGCTCGCGGGCGAGTCAACAGCAAGATTGGTGTCGTTGCAGTCATACGCACCAGAGTCACCAGCAGCAGAGAAGAGCGAAATACCCTGCGCGGCACCCTGTTTGAAAATGCCATCCAGCGTTTGCAGTTCGGCGGCACCGGACTGTGTTTCGCACTCGCCCCAACTAATCGTGGTAATCTGAGCTTTGTTGTCAGTCACGATCTTGTTATAGGTATCGTTGACACCCTGAGTCGTGTTTGGTCCTTCGTACACAATTTGTGAAGCGGCAGGAGCCATCGCAGCGACCACCTCGATGTCAAGTTCGACTTCGATAGCACCAGCACCAGCCGCACCGTTATAGCCATCGACAAGCACGTTGCTAATGCTAGGATTGCCGAGGTTATAGGTCTGCTCGTATTGCGTGATGTCGCTCTGCTGGTAGCCATCCAACTCAAATACAGCAACGGTCTGGTTATTCCCCTTGTCACCTGCTTGCTGTAAGGCGGCACCATCATAGGCACCGAGCAGGTCGGTTGGTCCGAGGCCAGCAAGAGCACGTTTGCCCTGTGTAGCCTTTTTGCCACTCGTGCTTTTGAGGTGATAAAGAGGACGCATATGCGTGCTGTTGTCTAAGCCGCCAATAGAGACGATAAGTGAAGAGACCGTACTTGGCACGGTTGGTGCGCTCGCGTTGGCATAGAAGGTGTGCGCACCGATTTGATAATTGTTGATCTTGACGGCGAAGGCGGCTTCGACCTGTGCTACATCAGCACTGGCGTCGATGAGCAAGCCATTGGATGAGACACGTGAAACGGTAAAGCCTTGACTGTGCAGGTAGGTCACAACCTGCTGCTGCTGCGCGGCAGTCGGGCCAAATTCGGCGGCGAATTGCTGCGGCGTGAGATAGTGATGATAGAGAGACGAATGCGGGTTGTTCAGATTCGCCAGCAAGATATTCAGTTCTTGCTGATTGCGTATCTGTAGCCCAACTGAGAGGTCAAGCTTCTGTTGCCCACTCGCTGTTCCCGTGAGATGAGCTTTGCCAATTAAAGGCACAGTCTGCCCACTAATGGGATTGCGTGAGTCTTGTCTGGCGCGTGCGATAATCGAGACACTAAAAACGCCAACGCCCACAACAATCACAGCGATCATGGCAAGTACAAGCTTGTGTACGACGCTACTACGTTGCATGTAGTTCTCCGAATTCCATACGACACACTACGATAAACGATGTATCTAAAGGTGTCAGAGCATATATAAAATTTTGATACAACATGACACTCTGACATATAAAGATAAACGTCAATACACATATGCTTTGTGGAGATTGCTATGGGGTAGGACGATTGGTTTACGAAAAGACAAAAAGAAAAACAGATTGTCGAGAGGATGACAGGAACTCTAACACATATCTGGTATACTTTCCCGTAGAGACATAAAGAATTTGAAAATGGAGTCACAACATGAGTACAAATACACAGGATAATCCAGGCGTTATTGCACCACCACCTCTGATCTACATAGGAGGCTTAGCACTTGGCCTCCTGCTTCATCGTCTTGTGCCACTCAAGTATTTTCCACGCACCTCTCGCGGTATCGGGTTGACACTTGGTAGCACATGCATCAGCATGGCTTTAGCAATTCTCGTATCAGGTTTTCGACAAATGAACAATGCTCATACCAATATCAATCCAACACACCCTGCTACCACTATCGTCACCGAAGGTCCATTTCGTTTTACCCGCAACCCTCTCTATCTCGGCATGACGCTACTCTACATTGGCATCACATTTCTCGTCAACTCTCTGTGGCTTATACTCATTCTACCAGCCATTCTTGGTTTGATGAACTTTGGTGTCATCGCACGTGAGGAACACTATCTTGAGCGCAAGTTTGGCACACAGTATCTTGCCTACAAGCAACGTGTACGTCGCTGGCTATAAGTGTAAGCTTCAATTAGCAAGGAAGGCAGGACGCCATCATGACATTCCCGATCATGCTCGGCTGGCCTCAATTTTTTCTGTTGTTGATTGCGCTGCTTGGTATCGTCTTGCTTACTACCGCATTCAGAAGGCGAAGAAGAATAGAGACCTTCACCGACGAGCGGGGAGTGATACGGGAACGTCGTAGACGCCGAGGAATCGGCTGGGGTCGTGCGGTAAGTGGTGTTGTTCTTGTTGTTGATGCATCCTACGGGAACGCAGTCTTTCAAACCGCAGGCTCATTCGACATCTTCGCCACCCAGGATGCCTTGATTGCTAGACCAACCTGACAAATTAGATGTAGGGACCGATTCATCGCGTCCTCGTTGGCCTTTTCATTAGCCGACCCGGACGCGATGAATCGGTCCCTACTCCCAGCCGAAGCTATCAAACCATCTTCCTTGACTATAATTTGCAATAGCCGTTCTGATGTAGGGAATCGTGGCATCGGGCAAAGCATCCAATGGATACCACGCAAGTTCATCGCATTTGTGCGGCTCCTTATTAATGATCTCATTCGCCCATTGTGTAGCAACTAAAAAAAAGTCAATCCGTTCGTCACCTGCCTTTCGATGCATAACCCCAACGACCTGCAATTGTGACGGGTCAATCTCGATTCCTGCTTCCTCCCATGCCTCACGTATCATTGCCGTTTTGACCTCTTCATTCCCATCAAGATGACCAGCAATAACGCTATGTTGTCCATCAGCATATCCCGTGTTATAGCGGCGCAACAATAAGATATGCTCCTCACGAATGAGAAAAAGGTGAACAGCTATCAACGCCTTAAATCTCATACATTGCATCCTCCGTTTCTCTTCACATGACCACAGTCTTACCCAATCTCTCGTTTCTCGTGAACTGCTAGGGCGAGTCATTACTTTTATCAGAGTACTAACATGGCCTACAGGAGCAATAGGAGCTTTGATCGGCGGGTTTGCGATTGAGAGCACAAGCATCGGCGTTGTCTATGAGATCGTTGGTCTGCTCATAGTTCTCGTCACTTTACCATTTTTGCTCACACCACTACGTCATGCAGAACGCTACATCCCACAACGGGAACAAGACATTGAATGAGAACAGGGAGACCGCAAGGGTCTCCCCTACATATAGGAATTCCATCAAATAGGAATCCCATCAAATGTAGGGGAGACCCTTGCGGTCTCCCTGCTTTTTTTGTGGCTGGTCAGTCCACTTCCCCATCCTGGGCGTTGGCACGTAAGCCGTGAAACTATCTAAGAGTGCTGATGCCGTCTCTTTGTGCAAAATGAGGTTTGCATGAGTTGGTGAAATAAATCCCTCATCCGATGAATGCTTCACTAATGCAAGCAGTGGCTCAAAAAAGCCTGCAACATTGAGCAACCCAACCGGCTTGCTATGCAGACCGATTTGCGACCATGTAATCATCTCGAAGAGTTCATCGTAGGTACCAAAGCCACCGGGGAGTGCGATAAAGCCATCCGCCAACTCTGCCATCATCGCTTTCCGCTCATGCATGCTGCCCACTTCATAGAACTGCGTCACGTTCCTATACGCAACCTCTTTAGGAAACAATGCGGCAGGCATCACGCCAACCACCTCACCGCCTCCGGCCAGTACTGTATCGGCAAGGACACCCATCAGCCCAACATGCCCGCCACCATAGACCAATCCCAGGCCACGCGTGACAAGTTCCTGCCCCAACGCGCGTGCCGCATCTTGATACTCTTGCCGCTTACCAATATTGGAGCCAGCGTAGACACATATTCGCTTCATGCAAACTTCCTTACATTGTTACAAAAACATTCGCTTGTGGTCGCACAGTAAATCAGCTCATGCTAAGATGATACCACTCCGGTTGTATCTTACAACTTTCCACAAAGAAACAATACTACTTGTACTCTATAGTACGAGACCATAAAAGAAGTACCGAAGTCTTAGCTCTTAGGCTAAGCCTCGGTACTTTTCTTACATAAAAGTGGAGTGTGTACACTCATTGTCGCTATGGAATCGGACAAGGAGATGCACACTCCACTACCCATCGCTCAGGAAGCGACAGGGAAGAGTTCTTGTAGTACCATACAAGCTTCTTTGTTTTCGTTTTGTTGTGCGCGGTAATGAAGATAGTCATCGAGGACACCTATCGAATGATTGCTCAACCGCTTTCGGAGTTCCTCCTCATACATCCAGCAAGGGCGTCCTTCACAACTGGAACGCAACGTACCATCGATTACTGTTGCTGCATAGACGCAACTTATCGTACTCATGTTCGTGATTCGGTCACTTGCACATGCATACATGCCAATAACATTACCTACACAGACGCGAAGGCCAGTTTCCTCTTGTACTTCCCGTTGCGCCGTACTTTTAGCGTCTTCGCGCCACGTCATGAAACCACCAGGAAAAACGATGCGCTCGTGTGGAAGTTCGACGACGAGATAACGGCCTTGGTCCTCAACAATTGCAACAGCACTACCGAATGGAGGTAGTTTTCCACCAAGGAGAACATTAAAGGCATTGAAGAAAATGCTCACAACTCTTTTCAGAATATCATAGAACATATTGCCCCCTAACTCCCTTGGTGAATGAGGTGCTGAACAACCATCTGTATCGTACTTGATGGAATTGCAAAACTGACTCCATTGGCAGCAGTGTTCGTTTCTGTATTGACAGCACCCAGAGTTGGAATGCCGATTAACTGCCCCTGGAGATTAATTAAAGCTCCACCACTATTACCAGGATTCAAAGCTGCATCTGTCTGTATTGCATTGGTAAGCGTCACACTTGTTGACTCGGCGACACTTCGATTGAGCGCACTCACAAT
>CAXTWV010000010.1:7447-32599 GCA_964248005.1 uncultured Ktedonobacteraceae bacterium
TGGTAAGCGTCACACTTGTTGACTCGGCGACACTTCGATTGAGCGCACTCACAATCCCACTTGTCGCTGTCTCGGTGATACCAAGCGGATTGCCAATTGCTAAGACCTCTTGTCCTACCTTAAGCTGAGACGAGTTTCCTATTTGTACAGCCGCCATATGAGCAAAAGGTGTAATACGTACAATAGCGAGATCATCGGAAGCATCAGTTCCTATAAGTTGTGCTTGTTCAATGCTTCCATTACTAAGCACTGCCACAATACTCTGTTCGTCGCTGATCACATGATTGTTGGTTACAATATCTCCTTTCGTGTCGATGATGACTCCTGAACCGATTTGCTGCCCCTGTGCTGTCGTCACCTTGAGTTCGACAACTCCTGGTTCGACCTTAGCAATCGCTGCCTCTTGTTGTGTTTCTACTGCTGTAGCACTAGTAGATGCTGTCGTGACGGTGGTAGTTGTGCTCGTGCTTTTACTGCTTGTCCCTGCAAACGTCCAGCCAGCAAACAGACCCGCGCTTAAGACAAGAAGGAGAAGGAGCGTAAGAAGCAGAAATGCACCTGCACGCCTACGTCGTCGATGAGGGGGCGCAGGTGGGGGAGTATTTGGCTCTCCAGGTACTCTAGGAGGTTGACCAGTGCCTTGCTCCAGAGGTGCTGTCACATGTGAAGGAGCATCAATAACTCCTGTATATGAGTACGATCTTTCATAATATGGAAGTGTAGCTGACTCATAGGTTGTCTGCTCGTCGTGTTGTATCATATTCTTTCCTCGTAGCTTTCTATTGAAACACTTCGTTGCTGTCTACAACATAGCTTCGTTATGGTTTTATACTACAAGGAAGGGGTGTGAATAACATTGGAGAGACATGAGAATTTTCTCACGAGAAAGAGGATGTCAAGATGAGCAAAGAGTGTGACGTATTCATGAGACATGAATACGTCACACTCTTTGCTCATCTTGACACTATTACTTTTTCACTTTTTTCTTGTGAGGCGCACTCGTATAATGGTGTCGTATTGCAGAAAGCGGACCTGAGAGCACGATAGCGGCAAGGACACATACCACGATGGGGGCAATCAGTGAAAAGGTGATTGCTAGTACAAAATGGACGTGAAAGAGAAAGAGGAATAGATATTGTAGTACAACAAGCGCGACCAATGTTCCAAGCGTCACAGACGCGAGGGCGAAGGTCCAACGAGCACGCAGATGAGCTTGCAAAGTTTTATGGCGTAACTCGGCTTGCTCGCGTACTGAGTTTTGCATACGTAGCAACGTTTGTCGCTCCTCTTCCACCTGCGACTGCTCTTGCTCCAAGTGTACGGTGATACGTTGCACCTCACCCGTTAAGTATTGAGCTTCAACCAGTTGCTTCGTTTTCATCTGATTCACATGAAACTCAATCGTCTTCAACGCATCGTTTGGCAGGACTGTAGTTGCCTTGTCGGGTGAGAGAATGAGGGTCTGTGCCGCATCTGACAGCTTTTTCTCTACCTCTTCATCGGCATATACTTGAAAATTGGCATAAAGTTCTTGATAACGATGCTCCATCTGCTTATATGACTCTTGCAGACGATTACGCTCATTCGTCACGTCTTGCAGGTGGCCCTGATACTGTTCTAACTCTTGCAGTTGTCCCCTATGAATAGCGGCAACTTCACGTTCAAACTCTGCCTGTATCGTTGTATATGCGTTCAGCAAACGTTGCATTTCGCTATGCGCCTCGTCAAGCTGATGGCGCAAATGTCTATTCTCTTCGCGTAACTGTACGACTTGCCGCCAAGCAACTTTCGTATGAGGTGCGACATGCTCCGATGCTTCGGCGTTTACAGCTGGCAGAGCATCCGTTTCCTTCTCGATCTGCTTCTGTTGTAGAATGTTCTGTCTACGTTCGCTCAAAGCACTACGATGATCAAATGTACGTGAACTCTGTCCAACAGCATCCGTGGTCCTCGTGGTATCATCTGGCGACAGCATTCTACTCTCCTAAAACACTTCCCGAACATGCTGCAAAAGACTCTCTAGCCAATAACTACACGTTGTACAATCTACACATTTCTATTCTCTCTTGCAAGTATGCCCAAAAGCGGAAGAAGATGCAAGGGTTTTTGCAAGCAGTTCAGGCTATATCGCCAAAAGATGCTGGAAAGTCATCGCCCAAGTTGTTCAAGAGAAATGTACGAACGCGCTGATTATACGAACGAGGATCCACGCTATATGCACCACAATGCATACCACCATCGACAAAAAATGTTTCCAGTGGTACCTCGCACGCTCTTGCCTCTGCCGCAATTTGTCGCGCGTGGCTTATAGGAATAAGTTCATCGCCTCCCGCGTGTACTAGAAGTATAGGAATAGCGTGTTGCTGAAGAACGGTCTTGGCGCGTCTCTTCCAACGCTTGAAGCTGGTGTCAGGACGAGCGACAACATCATAGCCATAGCGTACACGAAACGCAACAAATCCCAGCGAGGTAATCAGCCATGCAAGCATTGGAAACAACGAATGTAGATAGCGCAATATCCAGGGCCAACGTCGAATATCGCGCTCCATCTGGTAGTGAACAATACGACGCATGACATCATCTGAACGCGCGTAGGGGCTGTCAGCAATAATAGCCGCAACATGAGGACTTGGTGGAGTAAGAAGCGCAACGGCAGCACCCATAGAAAACCCATGAATGATGACCTTGCCAGGAAGTGTTTCTGGTTGTCGTGCCGCGACTTCTATCGCTGCCTCAAGGTCTCGTACCTCAGCATTACCACCGCTGGTTAACACACTATCGCTATCACCATGTCCGCGGAAATCGAAGATGAGCACATTGAAACCGAGTGCATACTCATGGGCTGCACTCGAACGCAACACGCTACGATTGATGCGATAGCCATGACAGAGAACAACGGTTGGTGCGGGTTGAGGTTGCGCCCAAAAGTCACCACGCAATACAGTACCATCACTGACTTGAAAGAGGAGGGCGTGTTGACAGGAGAGAGGTGGCTCCGCGGCGTCATGTGGCATATCCAAGACAAACACCGACTCGTCCAGGAGAGCGTGAGGACGCGAGAACTCATTCACGAAGCGATGCACAAGAATACCTAAGCCACTGGTAACGGTAAGCCCTAATAAGCCAGTAGAAGTGGCAAGACCGATAGCCGTCCAACGATGTAATCCAAACATAGCACTCACTCCTGTGTCAAAGGAACTTTAGGCTCGAAACTCACCTTTCAACGCCTCTATATGCTACACTTAAGCCTTTACCAATAGGAATAACGAGAGTATCAAACAATTGTAGCATCTCTAAAGTAGCTAAGTACTCCGCAATCTCTTGGGGATGAGAAAGCACGTTGTCTGCGAGGATTAATGCATCTGGGGTCAACTTGGCAACGAGTAACTTCAACTGAGTAGGGGCACTGAGGCGATCAGCATCAAAAAAGACGCAATCAAATGGTCCTAAGAGGTTTGCTACAATCTCGGTTGCATCACCACAAAGAAGATCAACATGCTGACGCAGACCAGCACGTCGCAGGTTTTCATCAGCTAACTCTTGCTTGTGCATATTCCGGTCTATACTGGTTACATGGCCTCCGAATACTTGCGTCGCCCATGCTAACCAGATTGTGCTATAGCCATTTGAGGTTCCAATTTCAAGAAGGTGTTGTCTATGACCATTGCGCACCAGGATACTTAGCAGTTGTGCTGTCTCTGGCTCAAGATTGAGCATCTTATTACGACGATCCTGCTCATGAGCATCGTTTCGTCGTCCCGCCTCTTCTAATTCCTGCAGCAAAGCACGAAGCAGACTATTCATTCCAATTTCTCCTCTGTCTTCTACGCTTATTGCTTCCTATATATAATACGCAAGTAAGCATAAAAATTGTCGCAGTTGAGGAACATCAGAACGCGAAGTTCCTCAACTTAAGAAGAAAATACTAGAATTGCCTAACCAGTTATGCCAACAGAGGACAGGAATGATTGCTCCTTTGTCGAATAGCTTCTTCTAATTATAGAAGAAAATATTGGAATTGTCTAGTTGCTTGTGCCAACAGAGGCTAGTGGAACTTGCTCCTTTGTCGATTGGTTTATTCCAATCATATCTGCTACTATTTTACCTGAACTCATGACTCCTGGCAAACCTGCGCCAGGATGTGTTCCTGCACCCACTAGATACAGGTTGGAAATATCCTCACTCTGATTATGCGGACGGAACCATGCCGATTGTGTCAAGAGTGGCTCAACCGAGAAGGCACTGCCCAGATAACTGTTCAGTGTATCGCGGAAGTGCAACGGGTCAATAAGATGTTCCGAAATGATGTGCTTCGACAAATCTGGCAAGTAGCGTTCCTCAAGGTAGCTAATAATTGAGTTACGATAGGGCTTTGCCATTGTTGTCCAATCGGTGTCACCGCCAAGATGCGGCACAGGAGAGAGCACATAAAAACTATCGCATCCTTCTGGTGCAAGTGCAGGGTCTGTGGCAGTTGGACGGTGTAGGTACAGCGAAAAATCTTTGGAAAGCTTCTTGTGCTTGAAGATGTCTTCGAGCAAGCCCTTGTAACGTGGTCCCATCAAAATTTCGTGATGCGCAATATGCTCATACTTGCGATTTGTGCCGAAGTAAATCACAAAGAGCGACATGGCGTATTCCATACCCTTGATTCTTCTGTCAGTATTCTTACGTCGAAAACGCGCTGGCACCATATTCAGGTAGGTATAGGCAACATCGGCATTGCTTACGACAGCGTCAGCCGCAACAAATTCACTTGTTCCTAGTTGCACACCTTTCGCACGACCAGTTTTCTCATCAACGACGATCTCAGAAACTTCGGTGTTAAGAGCAAGCTTGCCACCAATATCCTCGAAAAGTTGAGCCAGCGCACGCACAAGCGCACCTGTACCGCCCATTGCATACCAAACACCAAATTTTTGCTCTAGCGTGTGAATAAGCGCATAGATAGAGGTACTCTGAAATGGGTTGCCACCAATGAGCAAAGGATGGAAGCTAAAGACCTGGCGTAGTTTCTCATCTTTGATATACTGGTTCACAAATGCTGCAACCGACTTTTGCGACTGTAAACGTACCAAGTCTGGCGCAACCTTCATCATGTCAGAGAAATTCAAGAATGGCTGGTCGATAAGTTCAAAGCCTGTCTTGTAAATCTCTTCGCCAGCTTTGGCAAAGCGCAGATAGCCTTCAACGTCGTCCGGGTTAAACTCACGTATCTGGCGAATATTATTCTCACGGTTGCCACTATAGTGAAATACTGACCCATCCTGGAAACGAATGTTATAAAAGGGACTAATAGGCACAAGTGTCACATAGTCTTCTGTTTTCTTGCCGCATAACGCAAAAAGGTCGTGGATGAGCCACGGGGCAGTAATAATCGTGGGTCCACCATCAAAGGTAAAACCGTCTTGTTCATACACATATGCCCGACCACCCGGCTTGTCACGCTTCTCCAGTAACGTTACTCTGTGGCCTTGCGCTTGTAACCGAATAGCTGCTGTCAGTCCACCAAAACCACTTCCAATAACAACAATATGCATAATCATTCCTCTATTTCAAACGTATTCATTATCTCTCATGAACATTGACGGTCCAACAGAAATACGTCAATTGTAGGGGTCTAATTCATTACACCCTCTGTACCATACATTATATCCGAGAAGGTTGAAACGTGCGCCTATATCCTGTAAACGTTCGTGTATAGGTGGTGTAATGAATTAGACCCCTACAGGTCCTATTATAGTGACGATTTCGTGTTCTAAAAGGGGTAGTCCTGTCTCACACTTAAGATACACCCAACACAAAGCAACCTGCCCTATATGATACAATATACTTTAATGTTACCGATATTGTATTCTATACACTAACTACTAATGTTGATTAGCAGAAAGGCAAAGTAGCCATGAATCGTCGTGCGCCACATTTTCATGCAGGATTGATGACAGATATGTATCACCCTGATTCAGCATATATCGCTTGGAGAAGCGGAATTAATGGATTAACTACGTTTGATCTGTACACACGCAAAGCACCTTTTGGTGGCGCTTACATGCTCGTCGCGGGCATTGAAGATGCGCTGGAATATGTACAGGCGTTTCGCTATTCGCCACAAGAACTAGAGTTTCTTGCACGCATCCGTGATTATGACGCTGGCTTTCTTGACGAACTCGCCAATCTGCGTTTTACCGGTGAGATTTTAGCCTTGCCAGAAGGGTCTATTGCCTTTCCCAATGAGCCAATTATGCGCGTTACTGCCCCTTTCAGGGAAGCTATGCTGCTTGAGGCAGGGCTGTTACAGGCTATTGGCCTTTCAACACTAATCGCTACCAAAGCTTCACGCATTGTCTACGCAGCCGATCAGGGACATCCACGTCGTGTTGCTGAATTTGCGTTCCGTCGCGCACAGGAACCGTTAACCGTTGCGCGTTCCTCATACATTGGCGGCTGTGCCAGCACCTCACTCCTCAATGCGGCTTACGAGTTCCGCTTACCCGCGACTGGCACCATTCCCCATGCGCTTGTCGAGGTCTTTGCCTCTGAAGAAGAGGCATTTCAGGCAACCGCAGAGGCGTACAATCGCTATACCTTGCTACTTGATACCTACGATACGCGTCAAGCAATACATACTGCTATCGAGGTTGCGCTTCGCTCACAGGAAACAATGGGACACACGTTGGCTGCTGTGCGGCTTGATAGCGGCGATTTTGTCGCGGACAGTAACTATGTACGTGAACAACTTGATAAAGCTGAACTTTCAAGTGTCCGTATCTTGATAAGTGGAGATCTTGATGAATGGAAGATTGCCGAACTCATACAAGCGGGTGCGGCGGTAGACTCTTTTGGTGTAGGAACGTCGCTGGGTAGTGGAGCAGGTTCGCTCGAACATGGTGTCGAAGGCGGGTCGCTCGGCACTGTTTATAAAGAAGTCTCGTACATGGATGAGACTGGTACAGAATATCCCAAAGTGAAGATCGCTGGTCCCAAAAGTACATGGCCTGGCAAAAAAGAGATTTATCGTCACCCAGAGTGGCAAGAAGACATTATTCAGCTCGCCCAGGAGCCACGCCCGGACAACTATCATCGTCTCCTGCGACCAGTCGTGCGTAATGGCGAGATAGTTCCAGGAAGTATGCCTCCGCTCTCAGAGATACGCGAACTTGCTCAGCAGAACCTACATGATATGCCAGCAAAGTATCGTGCTCTCAGCGTTGAGGAGCCATACCCTGTTCAATTCAGTGAAGGCTTGCAATCACTGCGTAAGCAAGCCGCACAACTTGTGGGGAAAAACATTTGAAGCATGTAGAAACCGATTAGGGCATTTCGACTAAATACTCAGGATACGTTGTCTGATGAATATTGACACCCTACAATTCTCGTCGCCGGGTGTCAACGTTCATCTTTTCTTCCATGCTCTTGCCATTTGCTGAACTCCAAGGCGGATTTCTGTAGGACCGAGGGCGGTATAGCCGAGAAGAAGGCCGTTAGAGGTTGTTGCAGTCAGGGGTTCCATGTAGTATGTAGAGAGAGGGGATACATCGACGCCCTGAGCTTTGGCGAGAGCCACCGCTGTATTGTTCTCAATCGCGGGTGATATCCAGCCAAGTGCATGCATTCCAGCCTCTGTGTCTGGAACGCTTAGAAGACCGTCTAATGCTTGCTTGACCGCCTCTACCAGGATCGCTTGTCGTTCCGTGTAGACCGCTCGCATACGCCTCAGATGTCGGCTCAAGTGTCCTTGCGCGATAAAATCTGCCAGGACAGCTTGCTCGATTGAGGGCGGTTGACGATCCATGAGGACTCTCGCGGCACGAAAGACGTTGACGAGGGAGGGCGGAACAATCAAGTATCCCAGACGCAATGATGGAAAGAGAACATTGCTGAAGGTGCCCAGATAGATGACGCGATGCGCCGCATCTAGCCCTTGTAATGCTGGCAGTGGTTGACCCACATAGCGATAAAGACTATTGTAATCATTTTCCAGTACCCAGGCATTCGCTTGATTAGCCCAGTCTAGCAGGGCGAGCCGACGTGCCACGCTCATCGTCACTCCTAAAGGATATTGATGAGAAGGTGTAACACAGACCATGCGTGCCGCAAAGTGTCGTGTGCGCCCGACCGACACATCAAGTCCTTCTCCATCCACTGGAACAGGAACGAGATGGGCACCCATTGCTTGTAGAGCACCTCGTGTTCCGGGATAACACGGTTCTTCGACCCAAACGGCATCCCCTGGATTGAGAAGCAAGCGTGCCGTAACATCAATGCCTTGCTGCGAACCTGCTGTAATAATAACTTGTTCTGCATCGCACCGCACAGCACGGACAGAACTGAGAAAATCAGCAACAGCCTCACGTAATGGACGATACCCAAGCGGGTCGCCGTAGACGAGAAGTTCGTGAGGCGGTTTCCGATACCAATGCGACACAAGTTTGGTCCACAACTCGAACGGAAACTGATCGAGGGCAGGAAGCGGAGGCCAGAAGGCTTTGGGAAGTCCCATTTCAAGCCCCTTCGTATTCACCGAGAAGCGAATACTCTCTCCTTGACGCGATAACATCGGCTGAGATGAGTTGGCTGAAGCAGTAGTTGGTGCCTGTTCTAAAGCGCGAAGCAGTTCATCGGGTAGGTCTCGTGTCACATAGGTGCCTCTTCCCACTTCACCTTCTAAATAGCCTTCTGTCAACAAGAGTTGAAAAGCGTTGAGCACGGTACTACGTGAGAGACCTAACTGCTTTGCGAGAGCACGCGTGGAGGGTAGGCGTACTCCTGCCCGTAAGCGGCCAGCGAGGATGGCAAGACGCACTTCATCGTACAGTTGTCGGTAGAGAGGCCGTGCATCGTCTACATCGAGAGGAAGAATGGGCGAAGGAAGGCTAAAGGGACGTTTCGACATAGGAACTGGCTCCACTTAGAGTTCTTACTTGAGCAGCGATAATGGTATGCCTATTATAACGTAATATGGCCCTTGTGTTCAAGCCAATTTCTTTCTATACTTCTGGCAATAAGAAAATAGTAGACGCCTCTTCGGGTGGCGGCTTATGGATAGTGCAGGTTTGCTGCCTTCATACGTTTCACCTGAATGAGCGTTCACGAGAAGGGCAACAAGCACGTCTATGCCAGAATTTATTTTGATGTTGACTCACCACGATCAGACGGTAGAGAATGCACTCGCACTTTGTCACCAAGTACGCACTCTAGGATTGCGTTATATTGGCTTTAAGGACATTGGGCTTCCCATAGAGCAGCAGAAACTCCTGGTCGCTGCTATCCATGAAGGTGGTCAGAAGGTGATGCTCGAAGTGGTGAGCGAACGAAAGGAGGATGAGTTCCGAGCAGCTACAGGCGCATGCGAACTTGGTGTTGACTACCTACTTGGCGGAACACATGCGACAGAGGTCACGAAAATTTTAACAGGGACACCCATTCGCTATTATCCTTTTCCAGGCCAGATTGTGGGCCATCCTAGTCTCCTGCGTGGAAGTATTGAAGAGATTGTCAGTAGTGCGCAAGAACTGGTAGCACTCGATGGCGTACATGGCCTGGACTTGTTGGCATATCGTTACGATGGCGATGTTGAGAAGCTTATCCGTGCGGTTGTGCAAGCAGTCCATGTGCCAGTCATCGCAGCTGGCAGTATCGACAGTGAGCAAAAAATTCGCTGTGTTTCCGAGGCTGGCGTGTGGGGATTTACCATTGGAAGTGCTCTTTTTGAAGGGGCATTCCTTGACCCTGGCGTCTTTCTCCCCGCACAAATTACACGAATTTTGACGATGACACAGAAGACACAGGTATAGAACGCATCCCGTTTTCCAGTTGTTTCTATGACTTTTCAGTGAGGTGAAACTATGGCATCACAGGACGAAATTCTGCATGTTCCCACGCTTCCAGTTACAAAAGATGTTGATGTTGACAAGACAAATGTTGACAAGCTTCACAAAAATGCAATTGGTCTTCCCGGCGTCCTCTATTTTTGTTTAGCGGGTTCTGCCCCCATATCAGCCATGCTCTTTAACGTTCCATCAATGGCTTCACAGGCTGGAGCCGCTACTCCACTTGCGTTCCTGCTTTCTGGTATTGGTCTGATGCTCCTCGGCGTAGCGATTGTCTATCTTTCGCGACGCTTGACATCCGCCGGTGGCTTCTATACATGGGTACGTCACAGTTTAGGGAAAGGAACAGCATTCCAAGCAGGTTGGCTTATGCTTGGTGGGTATGCGCTCTTTGAGGCTGCATTACTCGCTGCATTCGGGTCCTATACCAACAGTTCTTTTAGCACATATTTGCACATTGCACTCCCTGGTGGATGGGTAACATTCGCGCTTATCGCTGCCGCAATCATTTTTCTTCTCTCATATTTCGACGTGAAATGGTCGGTCTATGCGATGGTACCCTTCCTTCTTTTGGAAGTGGGTGTCCTTGTTGTACTTGATATCGCCATCAATGTGCATACAGGAGTGGGGCACGATCTCGTACACACCTTTACGACTGCTGGAGCCAATCCTTCTGGCGGAGGTCATGTTATTCCTACCGCGATTGCAAGAGCAAATGATAAGCTCACAGCAGCCCCCGGCGGCGTATTAGGCATTGGTGTGGCGATGGCACTAGGTGTACAAACATGGATTGGTTTTGAGGGCGGGGCGGTCTATGGAGAAGAGGCAAGAAACCCACGTCGGGCGGTTCCAATTGCGATCTTTTCGGTGGTCGCCATCCTAACCGTGTTATACACCTGGACCGCGTATTCTGCTACTATTGGCTATGGGTGGATGAATGCGGTGAGTCAACTTGGAAATCTCGCGGGCAATCCTACTCCCTATTATCCATTAGCGGATTTCTATGCCCCAGGTGGTGTATTGAAGGCACTAATGATCGTGGCTATCAGTACTAGTTCGCTAGCGTGTGGTCTGGCTTTTCACAATGGCATGGTACGCTATTTCTATGCGATGGGACGTGAGGGAATACTCCCAAGGGTCTTTGGCAGAACGCATCCTAAATATCGGAGTCCCCATATTGCAACCATCGCTCAATCGCTCTTTAGTGCGTTGCTCATGATCGGGTTTGCCTTCGTGTTGCAAAAGACAAATGCGGATGGAAGCGTGAGTTATGCATTGGGCATCGCTGACGGCAAGACATATGTACAGGCTGACGGTATCTACCCGTATACATGGCTGGCTATTATTGGAACCATTGCCTTTGTGATTGTGTACATCATGGTCAATATTGCCTCGCCTGTCTTCGCGTTACGTTTTGAAAAATCTTCCTTTCGTTGGTCTGTACACATTCTTGCTCCCGTCCTCAGTATTCTCGTGCTACTGCTCCCTCTGATATCCATTGTGATGCCAGCAATTCCTGGTCCAATTGGCAACTACTTTACCAATCTAGGCTTTGCGGGCACACCATTCCCGTTGAACATTCTGTCGCTTTTCGTGATTATATGGGTAGTTGCTGGACTGCTGTACTCAACCTATCTTGCTCGTACCGCTCCTGAACGGTATGAAAGTATGGGTCGTATCATACGTGGAGATGTATAGTAAGAGAGAAGACATACGCTGCTCGTGCTATGCTGATACAAGCGATTAGGAATAGGGACAGGGAGATGAAATCACAACGGTACGTTATTGGAGCCGACGTTGGTTCGCAAGGCATGAAGACGGTCTTGCTCAACGCACACGGTTCGGTTGTTGCCAGTGCATATGCAGCATATGATGCACACTATCCCGCTCCCACATGGGCCGAGGAGGACCCGAACGATTGGGAGCAGGCATTAGCAACGACAGTGCGACACGTCATGCAACAAGCTGACGTGCATCCTGAGTCTATCGTTGCCCTTGCACTTGCGAGTCAGGTGGATGGCCTTGTATGTGTTGGCAAGCACGGAGATGTCTTGCGTCCCGCGATTATCTGGCTTGACCGTCGCGCCACTGAGCAATGTGCAATGCTTGCACAGTTTTGCGATGCCACAACGCTCTTTCACTTGACAGGCGCAAACCTGGACTCCTCGCATGTCGCACCGAAAATACTTTGGGTACGGGATAATGAACCACATATTTTTGAGCGATCACACCATTTATTGCTTCCAGGCAGTTATATGGCATATCGTCTCGTGGGAGAAGCTGTTGTCGATTACTCCAATGCATCCTCGACACTCCTTTTCGACGTGAAACACAAAAAATGGGCGCAACCTCTCGTCAACGTGCTGGGGCTAGACGAACAGCAGTTGGGACGTATTGATGGAGCAACGAGCATCATCGGTCCACTTACTCACAGTGCTGCCGAGCGTCTAGGGTTGACGACAAAAACACTCGTTGCTGTTGGTAGCGGTGATGAACACGCTGCTTGCGTGGGTGCAGGAGTAACTAGCAGTAATATCGTGTGTGATATCAACGGCACCGCCGAGCCAATCTGCGCGGTCTCTTCTGTTCCTATCTTTGACGAAGGCGGATTGTTAGAAACGCATTGCCACGCTGACCCGTCGGCCTGGTTGATTGAAAATCCCGGCTTTGTCTCCGGTGGCAGTTACCGTTGGTTTCTCGATACCTTTGCCTCTCATGAACGCGCTCTCGCGGCGCAACGTGGCATAAGCCCGTATGATATTTTGAATGCAGAGGCCGTGCAAACACCTGCCGCCGCCGATGGTCTTCTTTTCCTCCCTTGTCTAAGCGGGGCAATGACTCCCACTTGGAATGCTGATGCACGGGGAGTTTTCTTTGGCCTGAGCCTCGCTCATGGACGTGGACACATGGTTCGTGCGCTCCTTGAGGGAACGGTGTATGGTCTCAAAGACAATGTAGATCGCATGGCGGAGATTGGATTACAGCCTCAAGAAATTCGCGCGGTGTCGGGTGGTGCGAAAGGACGTGTCTGGTTGCAAATGAAGGCCGATGTGACAGGACTTCCGGTAAGCGTGCCACATGAATTGGAAACGACTGCTCTTGGTGCAGCACTTCTTGCAGGTGTCTCTTGTGGTCTATTTACCAACTTACATGAAGCGGTACAGGCGTGTGTAGGTGTGGCAACCTATGTAGAACCCAACCCTACGCATAGACAGGTGTATGATGATGCATATGCCCTGTACCGCGAGGTATACGCTGCTTTACAAGAACCGTTCCGAAAGGGAGCACAACGATGACAACTTTCCCTCTTGACCCCGCGGATATTCCAGCGTTGAAACGTTGGTTAGCAGACCAGAAGGACCCACAAGCACTACTACGCCCAATTGATATCGACGAGATACATATTGGTCCCGATGTGTTACTGGAACTTCCTACCGTTTTGGAACGAGCAGGCGTTGCTCATGAAGGACGTGTGCTATTGGTGGTAGATGAAACTCCTATACGTCGTGAAGAACAGGACCTGAAGCCATTTGTGCAAAGCTTGTTGCAGCAGGCTGGCTATGATGTACAAATGCTCTGGCTTCCGAGCGATGCCTATGGTCTTGTACACGCGGACTTTGAGCAAGTTGAGCGTGTGCATGCGGCTCTTACTCCTGGTCTCGCTCTGATTGCGCTCGGAGGTGGGACCGTTACCGATATCGCTAAGCACGCTGCGTACCTCTATGATGAGCAACATCCTGAAGTGCGACGGAGTGTCTACATTTGTTGTCAAACCGCCAATTCTGTAACTGCCTATGCCGCGAGCATGGCAGTATTGTTGAAAGATGGCGTCAAGCGTACCGTTCCCTCGCGCTACCCTACTGCTATTCTTGCCGATTTGCGCGTGCTTGCCTCTGCGCCAAAGGCACTGACGACAGCAGGAGTAGGCGACTGTTGCGCACGTTTTGTCGCCTACGGTGATTGGTATCTCGCAAGTGTACTTGGTCTTGTGAGTATCTATAGCGAAGTCCCACTTGCTCTGCTAGATAACCTTGATACCATTCTGCTAGAAAATGCCGTTGGCATAGACCAGCGTTCATATGCAGGGGAGGCGGTAGTCGCTCGTGCGCTCCTGCTGGCAGGAATTGCACAGTCTATCGTCAATATGTCAGCTCCTATTTCTGGCACTGAACATGTGACCTCGCATGTATTAGATATGATTGCCGATTACTATCAGCGCGGTCTTGCTCTACATGGTGCGCAAGTAGGTGTGGCAACAATTACCGCGTCACGGTTGTACCAGCGTTTTCTTGATACGTTTGACCCAAGTGGTGTGAACATTGATGCGTGCTATCCTGATGAGGCACCACTACATGCTCATATCCAATTCCTGTTTCAATCTATAGACCCAAGCGGCGCAATGGCGCAAGAATGTTGGAGCGATTACAGCAAAAAACTGGCATTGTGGCGCACTAACCGCGTCCATTTTGAACAGTTTTGTGCAAGGTGGCAAGCGGAATATCGTCCCAAACTTGCCTCGCTTGTCCGTTCGCCTGAAATCGTGCAACGTATTCTTGAACAGTCTGGTGCGCCACTCACGCCACAAGCGTTAAAACCGTCAATTAGTCAAGAAGAGTACGATTTTGCAGTCCGTAATGGACATTTCATACGAGGGCGTTTTGTCCTAGGCGACTTGCTCTATTTCCTGGGTTGGGAAGACTGAGAAATTTTACAAGGAATGTTTCTTGTGTCATAATTTCTGAGAGCCATCTGTGTTTTTCGTGAAGGGTACTTTTTATGTCACATGCGAGACCGAAACATCGTGTCGCAACACGTATAGCTCATGGGTCGCCTCTTGCAGCCTCAGAAGTGATTACAGACGAAGAGCAACTACAGGCGGTCTTGCATGATGCAGCACACTATCCGGGTGGCAATACCTCCGTACTCGTTCAGCCCCGTTCTGAGGCTGAACTATCACGCATAGTACAACAGTATGAACGCGTTTTGCCCATAGGTTCTCAATCCTCTCTCACTGGTGGAGCGACGCCGATGGGAGAAGTTGTCGTTCGTCTGACTCGTCTGACGAACATTCTTGAGATAGGCAAGGAGACGATACGTGTACAGGCTGGTCTTCCACTAAGAGCTTTGCAGGAAGAATTAGCACGGAGAGATGCCTATTATCCACCTGTGCCTTCCTATGATGGAGCAACGGTCGGGGGCACGATTGCCACGAATGCGGCTGGTCCTGCAACGTTTAAGTATGGAAGTACACGAAATTGGGTGCAAGCGATAACCGTCGTTCTTGCCTCTGGGGATGTACTTGACCTTGAGCGTGGTCAATGCTTTGCACACGCTGATGGCTACTTCGAGATCGAGAGTTCTTCAGGACTACAACGCGTTCCTGTTCCTTCATACACGGTCCCCCATGTTCCCAAATGTTCCGCAGGTTATTATGCGGCACCGAATATGGACTTGATAGACTTGTTTATTGGTGCAGAAGGCACGCTTGGCATTCTCACTGAGGCAACACTACGCATAGTCACTCCGTCACCAACCATCTGCATCGCGGTTGTGCAGTGCGAAACGGAGGCACAGGCATTAACCATTACGCAAAAGCTTCGTGAACACTCGCTCGAAACGCGCCGCACACATAATTCTCGTGGAATGGATATAAGCGCAATCGAATATCTCGATGCACGCTCATTAACAATTGTGCAAGAGGATGGAAGCGATAGGCGAAATGGCTTTCGCTTTCAACCAAGTACACATGCACTGCTACTGATACAAATCGAACTTACTCCTGAGTACGTCAACCGTGCCTATGATGACCTCGCCGTAGCACTTGAATCCGATGCACCTGATGTTCCGCTTGTGCGCTTGGTGCGGTTACTTGAAGAGGCCAATGTGCTTGAGGAAACAGAACTGGTAATGCCAGCAGATCAGCGTCGCGCCGAACAAGTCCGTGCGTTACGAGAGGCTGTGCCGGATGGGGTCAATATGCGCGTGCTGAAATGCAAACGTGAGCAGAATGACGCGATTACAAAAGTGGCTGCGGATATGATTGTGCCATTTGAATACCTTGCCGACATGATGTACCTCTTTCGCGAGAACTTCGAGAAGCGAGGTCTCGATTATGCAATCTGGGGTCATATCTCCGATGGAAACATGCATCCAAACCTTGTGCCACACACCTACGAAGATATCAAGGCTGCACAGGAAATTGTGCTAGCCTGTGGACAAGCTGTCACGAGTTTAGGTGGCTGTCCACTTGCAGAGCATGGTGTTGGGCGTAATACTATCAAGAAGACACTCCTGATGCAGCTTTATGGAGAGAGAGGCTACAAACAGATGTATGCCGTCAAGCAAGCACTCGACCCACATGGAAAGCTCGCACCAGGAAACCTCTTCCTGCGCTAAACAGGATTAAATAAGAACCACCCCATCACAAATGATTTAATGATCCTTGAAAGTGCAATAGTGTATACTTTCTATAATGCTCGTGAACAGGGAGCAGACGAGCGTCTACTACAAAAGGAGAAGGTATCACCATGGCTGAAATTATGAAACAAACGCGTAGTATTTGTTCCATATGTGGGGAGATTGTTCCTGCCTCGTATGAAGTACGAGAGCAGGAACAGGTTTTTTTCACGCGCACATGTCCCACACATGGCGTTGTCGATACTGATCTAGGTTATAATGCAGACTTCTACCGTAAATCGTTTGCAGTAGAAAAGCTCATGATTGCACGCTATGGTGATGGCGGCAACACCGATATTTCACAGGGACTTTCTCCCTTCCCACTACGGAAGCCTGCGGGTCTCGCGATTATCGAAGTGACGGAACGCTGTAACTTGACCTGTCCTATGTGCTATGCCTATTCCAGTCCCTCCGAGCGTGACTATTCGCTTGAAGAGATCGAGATGCGCCTCGACCAACTTATAGCGGTTGAAGGCAAAGGTATCTCACTACAAATCTCCGGCGGCGAACCATCCGTGCGTAAGGACCTCGACCAAATCGCTGCGATGGTCAAGCGCAAAGGCTTTGGGCAGTTAGAAATGGTGAGCAACGGTATACGTCTTGCACGCGAACCAGAGTTCGCACAAAAACTTGTGGAGTGGGGCTTTACCTCCGTCTATCTGCAATTCGATAGCACACGACCAGAAGATATCATCAAGCTACGCAACGAAGACCTGTGGGATGTCCGTGTAAAAGCGATTGCCGCCCTTGAACGTGCTCATCTGCCATCAACGCTCGCGGTCTCTTTATATGATGGATTAAACACTGACCAGATTCAGCAAGTCATTCATTTTGCATGGCAACATCCAGATACCGTGTGCGCTATTGCGTTTCAGGCCGCAACACCCTTTGGTCGTTTCCAGGTAGACAACACAGATGGCGAAGAGGGAGAACAAAAGCCACTACGCAAACTGCGTATGCCCGAAATCCTCAAACTGATTGAGGAGCAAGCAGGCGTTTCGCAAGACCTGTTCTTTCCCGTTGGCGAAGGCTCGCCCCTCTGTAACACCTTCTCGCTCCTCAAGCACACAAAAGATGGCTACAAGCCTATCGCGCCAAACTTTACACTTAAGGAGTTTATGGAGGTTGTTGGGCCACGTCCAAACATGACGCTGCGTATGCTCACGCGTGGAAGGGCAGCCATTCTGCCACAACTGGTGACAAATATCGGCGGTAGTCTCAAGCTCATGAAGACCCTCTGGCCTCACATTGGGACCGATCCTTCATTCTGGACGAGCCGCAAAACGCTCACGCTCTTCGTCAAACCGTTCATGGATGAAAGCGATATCGACATGAGCCGCATCGAACGTTGTTGCTTCCATAATGCCTCCCCTCGTGGCGTAATGTCGTTCTGTGCCCTCAATGCCAAGATGCGTCCAGCCCAACCCCATGCCCAGGAAAGCGCGTTTGTGCCATTACCAACGAGACGTGCGAAACAGGTACAGGTTGTAAACGGTTAGGTGTTGTAAAACATGGTAAATAGGTAATAAGGGTATGACATGTGTAGCATGACACGTGTAGCATGACACACATGGTATGGCTCTCAAGCACCTTTTAGAGTTTTACATCGGTTTCTGTGCGCGAATGAACGCACTGACAAACTTCCCGTCAAGTTCATCGCGCTCAGCTTGAGATAATTCAGCAATGGCAGCACTTGCTCCGCTCTCGGCTACTTCTTGCAGACTATAGCGTCGTGTGACTTCAATCTCAATAGCGGTAAACCCTGCTTCACCTAATAGACTTCTATAGACCTCTTCCTCCAATGCTCCGGCAATACAACCAGCCCACGCCTCCATGTCTTTCTGGATGACAGATGGCAAATGACCCTGTATCACGATATCGGAAACCGCAAAGCGTCCTCCTGGGGTTAGCACACGATAGGTTTCTTGAACAACCTGACGTTTGTCAGCAGAAAGATTGATCACACAGTTAGAAATGACGACATCCACGCTTTGTTCGGGAAGTGGTATGGCTTCAATGATACCCTTGAGGAAGGTTACATTTTTAACGCCTGCCTCAACACGGTTGCGTTCTGCTACCTCAAGCATAGCATCTGTCATATCCAGTCCATAGGCATATCCTGTTGGGCCAACACGCTGTGCCGATAGCAAAACGTCGATGCCACCACCACTACCTAGATCAAGCACTTTTTCACCTGCACGTAGTTCCGCAAGTGCTGTTGGATTGCCACAACCACGAGAGGCAAGTGCTGCCGCGATAGGCAAACCATCAAGTTCTGCCGTGCTGTATAGATTACTAGTAATTGGATCGTTCGTTGTTGAAGAACAACAATCGCTGCTACAACATCCACGTTGTGTTGTGCTATTAGGTTGTGTTATCTGCACAATACTTTGTGTATACCGCTCCTTGACAAGATTGCGTAACTGCTCATCGTTTGTTGGTGTTGTTGACATATTCATTATCCTTTTCTTTTCCTCATAAGCCAACATTTCATTGGCTTCTTGCTTATTTCTGCCCTTATAGACGCTGAGGAACTAGAAAGGACGCAAGTACGAGAGGGTCCTTTATCGAACGTGTTGTTCCGCTACTAACTCGCTCTCGATACGTGACCGTATTTCATCGCGGATACGGCGATAGACAACAAGTTGTTCAGCTTCACTACCCGTAGCTTTTGATGGGTCTTCAAATGACCAATGCCGACGTTGTACTGCACCTGGAAAGATGGGACACGCTTCGGCTGCCGTATCACACACGGTTATCACCATATCAAACGGCTCATGAAGATAACGTTCTAGCGTTTTAGAGTGTTGGCCCGATATATCAATACCAATTTCGCGCATTGCTTTAATTGCCAAAGGACGTATCTCAGTAGCCTCAGTACCAGCACTAAACACGTCAAAACGGTCTCCCGCAAGGTGTCGAAGCAATCCTTCTGCCATCTGTGAACGCGCGGAATTATGCGTACAAATAAAGAGCACGCGCTGTTTCATCGTGTTCTGTCTCCTCAAGAAGCTTTTACGCATTACAAGAACATGCTCTACAGCACTGATTCCTGGGATGATATTCGATGATGCCTCCTCGACGGTCGAGCACAAAATGGCAACATGCGAGTAATTTCTGCTTGAGCTTCTCACGTGCTCGTTGTACTCTTGATTTTGCCCCTGAGAAGGAGAGATGTAGCTGTTCCGCAAGCTCTCGTTGTGTCAAACCTTGATACTCTGTCAGGAGAAGGGCCTCACGATAGAGCACAGGAAGTTGGTCAACCATATCTTTGACACAGGGAAGCAATACTTGTTCTACGTCCTCTTGCGTAGCTTCTTCTGGCATATCGAATGTTTCTGAAAGAGGCTGTACAAATCTCTGAGAGCGGTAATAGTCATAGATGGTATGGCGTGCAACTTGATATAGCCACGCTTGAAGTTTCTTTTCATCATTGAGCGTTTCAATATGCATATGGATTTTGAGGAAGACATCTTGCAAGATATCTTCTGCGATAGCTTCATTATTTATGTATTTGAGAATGAAGTGCTTGATCGGTATTTGAAAGGTATCCCAGGCGTAATCTGTAGTCATTGGCATAGAATTTGTTTCCCTCCCCTGAACTCTCATATAATACACCATAATACAGACGGAGACATCTCCAAAAGGACGCAAAAATGTTATGAGGCTACGCACATGCCCTGTCATGTTTATCTTTGTAGGGCATGTGCGTAGTGTTCGTTTGAAAGGCAACAACCGACTATGCGCTTCTCGATTATCATGCCAGTGTTGAATGAGGAGGCCGTCTTAGAACGCTATCTTCCGCCCCTCACACAACAATGCACCCACCATGAATATGAGTTGCTGATTGTAGACGGTGGCAGCACTGATGCTACCGTGACGATTGCTGAACGCTATGGCACAGTCATTCATTCAGCACGAGGTCGCGCGACACAGATGAATTGTGGAGCAGAGGTAGCACAAGGTGATGTCCTGCTCTTTCTCCACGCCGATACGCTGTTACCTGATAACGCTTTCAATATCATTGAGCAAGCACTTACATCGCCAAAAGTTGTCGCCGGTGCATTTCGATTGTGTTTTAATTGTGATAAACTACTCTACAAGCTTGTTGCCTTCGCGACCAATCTACGTTCATATGTCACCAACGTATTTACAGGCGACCAGGCATATTTTATTCGTGCTGAGAGCTTTCGGGCCGTTGGAGGCTATCCTGACCAGCCACTCATGGAAGACCTGGAAATTATCACGCGACTACGCACAATTGGGAAGATTGTGTTAGTACCTCACTACGTCACGACATCGGCGAGAAGACATGAAAAGATAGGATTGTTACGTAGCGTGCTGTTTATGTGGTATCTCCGTACACTCTACACATTCGGCACATCGCCTTTGCGCTTACAACAGATGTACCTCGATATACGCTGAAAGGCACGTCTATGCCACAACTCTCGATTATTATCCCGACATTCAACGAGGAAGCCTGTATCGAGAAAACGCTTTTACAGACACAAGCGTGTATATCTGATGCCGAAATTCTTGTTGTCGATGGTCAAAGTACCGACAAGACCGTTGCCATTGCGCGTAAGCACGTGCGCGTTATCTCAGCGAAACGTGGACGTGGCGAACAACTCAATGCAGGTGTAGCAGCAACACAGAGCAACATACTACTTTTTTTGCATGCGGATACACTTCCTGAACAAGCTGGCATCACTGAATTGCTTACCGTGATGCAGGATGAGAGCATAGATGGTGGCGCGTTTCGGATGCGTTTCGATGATACACGCCCTATCTATCGGCGTATCTGCGATAACATCACAAAGCGTTCGCTACGCACGAAGAGTTATACAGGCGATCAGGCCATCTTCACACGACGCGATGTTTTTCAGAAGCTAGGAGGATACCACGACTGGCCTTTCATGGAAGACGTTGACTACAGCGAACGCATGGGAAAAGCAGGAAATGTTGTGTTGCTCAATGCGGAGGTTGAGACTTCGGCACGCCGTCACCAACATTGGGGCTTGCTCCGTACACAACTCACCGTTGTCCTCATTCGCATTCTCTATCTACTCAAAGTACATCCTGCTGTATACGAGTGGCTTTGGCCTCCCATACGCTAATATGGTACAGTTGTATCTGTACCTAATACAGACTCCTATTCGTTAGTAAGGGGAGAATCCAAAAACATAAAGAGAGCAGCCGTATTATGGCAGATTTTGTTACACAATCCGAGAATATCACGCCCAACGTCTCGACTATAATAGTTGAGGAAACACAAGATAGCGGTGGTATACAGCCACTACCTGACACAGAGAGGGAAACATCCTCTTTGCCTATCATTTGGACACCGCGTTTCATCATGCTCTTTTTTTTGACAGCAGTTATTGGTTTAAGCCTCGAAAGTTTGCTTACACAAGGGTGGCTAAACAAAGCATATAAAGCTGAATGGGTGCTTCTCATCCATGTGCTACTCATACTGACAAGCTTAATTGTGCTCAGCATAAAAACGCGTTCTCCGTGGATACGCACAGGAGGGATATTTGGGTGTATCTGGGCTGTCTTCATGGGCGCAAGTTATATAGCAACACTATTTGGTATCAGTGGACGTTCACTTGTCACCCTACAATTTCAGGCGGTGACAGCATGTGCGCTTCTGGCTACATATATCTGCTTCTCCACACATCACATTGCGTTTCGCCGTTGGGATAGCATCTTTTTCTGGTTAGTCCCCCTTGTCGGTGGGTGTGCCATTGCGATACTCTACATCCTCTCGCGAACCGATCCTCATCACACGAGGGTGCTCATCAGCGTAACGATTACCGTTTTGCTCTCCCTGTGTGTTGTCATCTGGTGGCTCCGTCCATCGTGCTGGAGAAGCCAACCTTGTATCACATTTCTTTTTGGCATAGCCGCTCTCTTGCTTTTACGTGTCCCATTGTTTGGTAACGATACGCTTGGAACACCATTCTTTTTCTCACAAGTACTTCTGCTTTGTGTTTTGCTAGGAGTGATAAGGGTCGTGCAGGGTGAGATACGGAATCAAGCGTGAGGGGAGTTCGTGGTTATCCTGTTTCGCAACCATTGCACAGCGATCAACGTCTTCGCATCCACTATATCACCGTTGTCCAATGCTCGCCAGAGTTCGGGGAGTGTCATTTCTACGAGTTCGATGTCTTCATGCTCGGATACTTTTCCGCCACCTGCGGAAACGCGGTCTGCACTGCTAACTTCCGCATAGTAGAGCATGTTACGTTCGGATGTCCCTCCCGGTGAGACGTAGAACGTGGCGATATGCGTCAATGGTTCGCGTACCTCGTAGCCGATTTCTTCACGGATTTCGCGTCGTATCGTCTCTTCCGATTGTTCATTCTGATCAATGACGCCCGCGACCACCTCTTGTATCCAGCCTTGACCTTTTTCGTAAGCAGGGTACCTGAACTGCTCTATGAGCAGAACTTTTTGCGTATCTTTATTCAAGAGCAAAGCTGCTGCTGAATCTCCGCGCTCGAATACTAATCGGCGTACCGGGTCACTCATCTGACCGTTAAATTTTTGGAAGCGTAATGTAGCCTCATCTATTTTGAACTTGTCGTCAAATACCGTGCGTTTGTTCTGGATTTCTACATTTCTCATATGCTTGTGTCCTTCCTCGATGCCATATAACATTCACACGTCTGTAGAAGTGCTTTTTGTGACAGTAAGCATGACAGGGGCTTACTGTTTCAGCACGCCATGCATAACTAGCACGATCACGAGTGCGCCGATGCCGTTGTTGAGCAGATGAAGCAGGATGCCGGGCCAGATCGAGCGTGTACGCCAGCGCACAAAAGCGAGCGCGAGGCCGATGAAGAAGAGGACTGCAAACGAGCCAAGGTCGGCGTGCGCGATTGCGAAAAGCAATGAACTCAGGAGAATTGCTACCACGACAGGCATTCGGTTGAGAAAGCCAGTGAAGACAAAGCTCCGAAAGAAGGTCTCCTCGCAAATAGGGGCCACTAGCACGCTTGCAATGAGTGTTGCATAGGTCGTGAGCGGTGCTTCTTTGCTTTGCTGTAAAATGACTTGATCGTTTGTCTGTAAGTTCAGGTGAAACACGGTGATAACATATTGATAAAAGCCATTGATAAGGTAAAAAGCCAAAAATAGCACGACGATCATACCCAACGCACCCAACCATTGAAAGCGTCTGAAACCGAGGGCGTTGAGAACTGAGCGACGGTGATTGCCAAAAGCTGAAACGGTACGATTCGCGTAGTAGAGTGGCGCGATCAGAAAGGCACCTTCGACCAGAACTGAGAAGAAAAAGGTAACGATAGCACTTACCAAATCAGCTTGTGGTGAGAGATGATGAGGTTGTGCTGGCTTTGCACTTGAGTTGAGACCAGCAAGACCGAGTGCAAGTATTATCCAGGGAACAAGGGTCAGGGAAGCACCGATTAGCGTTTGTCGTAGGGACCAGGGAGTTTGTTCTAACTTTTGCTCAACCACTGTTTCTCTCGTCTTTCCATATCCAAGTATACCATAAAAGGCGTCTCTTTGTCTGTAGGAATACTTCTATTGTTCTAAAGATGATGTGGTATACTACGTTCAGCGCAAATTAATTATGATACAGACTGCTAGTGACACCCACACTCAAGCAGTTCGTAGTGAAATACAACGTATAACCACTATTCCCTTGAAGTTAGGAAGGATATCCGGTTGGCGGGCACAATACACACAAATCCATCTGAAAACTCGAATTGGCGTAAACATAGGAATGCCTGTCCATTCTATCGTGAACGCTGGTTCCCCTGTAATGATGTTAACGCAGGTGAGCCAATGTATCAAGTCTTCTGTCTAAAAAATACTCCTCCAATCACGCAGGAAGAGCAAGAAAAGTGTTTTAAGAGTAAAACGTGTTGCTGGCGACTCGCAGAGAAAAAGCGAGCGAAACAAACCTCTACCCCCGAAGAGACACCTTTAGCATCATTATAAAATACAGAGGAATGGAAACATGCATGGGTGCAATCGACATGTCGATTGCACCCATGTATGTTTCCATTCCTCTGTAATAATACGCCTATTATTCGTGAACCCACGGTTATGTAACAAAAGAGTAGTTTACCAACTCTTCTGGCTTGAAGAACAGGTTAATTTCCTTTGCTGCATTCTCTGGACTATCCGAGCCGTGGATGATGTTGAAACCGATTTCGATGGCATAGTCACCACGGATAGTGCCAGGAATGGCCTCGGCTGCGTTGGTGGCACCCATTGTTGTACGTACAACGCTAATGGCCTTTGGTCCCTCTACCACACCGACAACGACAGGGCCGGAGGTAATGTGCTTGACCAGACCGGGATAGAAACCCTTGCCTTTATGCACACCATAGTGTTCCTCGGCAAGTTCTGGGGTGATATGAATAAGTTTGAGCGCGGCAAACTTGAGTCCACGTTGCTCAAAACGTGTGAGTACATTGCCTATAATACCGCGCTGTACTCCTTCGGGTTTTACAATAATCAGTGTCTGTTCCATAAAGCTATTGATAGCTCCTTCGTTATTGTTTAATAGCTTGCCACCAGTTGCATGATTTGGCGGCAAACTTTTTTCATTTCTAAGCGGATGCGCCCGATGTTACCGGAACTGCGTGTTGTCACTACGAGAATGAGATCACCCGCCTCTTCCATTTGAATGGTCCCGTTCTTAGTCTCAATAATGACACGATATGTTTCACCTTGACTGATCTGCGCTGTATAGGCTGTGGTAGAGCCAAACGCGGCGGCTGACATTGCCCCGATCACTTCCTCGTCTTCGCTATGCAGTGTTCCAGAAACGATGAGACCATCTTTCCCTACAATAATCGCACCATACACCTCGTCCAGATCGGTCAAG
>CAXTWV010000010.1:32609-37059 GCA_964248005.1 uncultured Ktedonobacteraceae bacterium
CCCTCCCATAGGACGTGGCTTCCCAAGCGCATGCGCGTATGGGAGGGGCGTCCCCTTGCGGGCGCCCTTGCCTCTGCTTACAGCGCGTTAGACTTTTGCCTTCTTAGCCATTGTCAGTGCTTTGTTATATGCCTCCATCGCCTGCAGGTATTCGCCCTGTCGCATATAGGCATCACCTAGCACACGATAGCCCGCGGTATACTTTGGTGCGAGTTTCAGCAATGCACGTACATTGCTCACAACTTCGCCGAGCAGTTCAGGCGCACTCTTGATGACGATGCGATACTCTTGCATAGCTTCGTCATAATCGCCAACAAGCTGATGTTGGTAGCCCTGTACTAATCGCTCTTGTAAGCGTTGCGATCCGTCTTTACCACTCCCACTCGCAGGTATTGATGTTGGTTGATTACCACGCCTGGTGTGTGCAGTCTGATATTGATAGGGTGTCGCCGGTACTGGTTGCTGGGATTGTTTCATTGCTTGTAAACGAACGGCTGGACGTTTCATCGTTGTTTCAAGTTCGTTCTCAAAGAATGCATCAGCACGAGCTGCGGGTGCGAAAGGAAAGTCAGGTGTATATGTTGGCTCAAAAACTGGTCCTGGGAAAGCTTCAACGTGCTCAGGCATCGTAAACTGTTGCTCTTGTTGCACAACAGGAGTCGGTGTAAACGCAGTCGTTTCGTGTGAAGCCTCAATCGGCGATGGCATATTGTCCTGTGTTGTTTGCCATGAGTCGGAATCTTCCTCTTGCAAAGGCGCGGGAACACTACGGAAGCCAGAAGCCCAAAGAGGTTCTTCTAACGGTTGGGTAGGTATTTGCTGCGCGGCTGGTAGAAGCGGCTCAGGTGTTTGATAAACTGTGTGAGGAGTAGCCAAATTTCCTAGTTGCTCCAAGGCTGAGGAGAGCGTTGATAGATGATGATAAGGCTCCTCTTCATGTGCCTCCTCCCGATAACTATATGGCTCTGGTGCTGAAGGTGTGTCAAGAGAAGCGTCTTGCGACTGTGCGATGGCTGATAGAGAGTTCGGCTCCAGAGGCACAAAACCTTCTGAAAGCAAACTATGCTCCAAGTCTTCTAGCGTGTTGACAATAGTTTGCTCCGAAGGTTCCGAATGCTCTGGTTCAGCAGAAAGGGCATCTAGCCATGCATGCGTGCTAGACGTTGGCTCTTGCAACGATGCGTCGATAGGCTCTGACCATACATGTGTTTCATGAAGTGGTTCTGGTGCCTCATCATATAATGGTTGTGTTGATTGCGCAGGTTGTAGAACAGTTTCTGGTTGTGCTTGAGATGCTCTTGGTGCTGATACAGGCTGTTCCTGCACATCGGACTCTAGTTCCGTTGCCCCAAGAGACTTTAGCCACTCAGGACCAAAGGAAAACGGCTCTTCGTCTGTTGTGGTATTCAACGATGCCTGTAGCGCATCACGCCAGGATTCGTCGATACCCTCATCAGCAGTCTCCATCTGTGGCTGAGATGAAGTCAACACAGGCATCTCTATGGAAGGTTGCTGTTGTTCATGTGCTTCGATTATAGAAGGCGAAGTATTCTCTGGCTGTCGCTGGCCTCGCGCTTCTTCTTGCGTCAACATATTCAGCCATGAAGGGGGAGTTGATACATTTCCATCTTGCACACTTGACATCCATGATGGTTCAAGTGCTTGCTGTGTCTCACGTCCACCTTGCCATGACTCATCTCCGCTCATTTCTGCAAGATGACTTAGACTATTCCAGCCTTGATCCTCTTGTTGGTCAGGAGCACCAGAGAAACTATCCAGGTTTTGCTCAGAAAGCAAGGGTATTTCTTGTTTTTGTTGTTCTTGCTCTGCTTGGACGGATTGTGTCCATGCATCAGAGAATGTATCGTGCGACCATGTAGGCAAGGGAGACGACACATCAGCCCTTGGTTGTTCTTGCGCTTCGGATCTTGCCGGTGTCTCAACAGCACTATTCCAGGAGTCCGGGTTGTTCCACTCAAAGAAATTGGCTGAGGTTGGCATTTCGTACATAGGTACGTCAGGCACACGAGGAGCTTCTTGTCCAGCTAACGCATGAGCAAATACAGGTTCGGCGGGAACTTGGGTAGAGGTTGGTTCTGTGGAGACCTGTTTTGTGTCGAGCGTGGCTGGTGCTTTCTTCAAGAGCTTGAGAAAAGGGTGTCCCGGCTGGCTCATCATCATATCTTCAAAGAGTTCTTGTGCCATCAAGAGATCAGGGTCTAGCAATTCGGCACGCTGCACATATTCTTGTGTCTGCTGCATATTTTTGGGAGCAGTGATATGAGCGAGGATCAGTAAAGCTTTTACACAGCTTGGGACATCCTGGAGTGTCTGCTGTGCAAGTTCCTCAGCCTCATCGTATAACCCTTCGCGCCAATATGCTTCGAGGAGACCAGTTCTGGCATCGAGACGATCAGGGCTAACGGAGAGTACAGCATCCCATTCCTGTATAGCTTGTGGTAACAGTCCACCGCGCATGTAGAGACGTGCGAGTCCTGCACGCGAAAACATGAAACCTTGCTGTCCTGCCTTCGCACTCAGCATGTTGAATTGTTGACGAATATCACGGTTGCCTCGACTCAACTCATAGGCTTGCTGATAGCAATCCAAAGCTGTATCAAAGTCCGAGAGACGCTCGCTGATAAGCGCACGATCACAATAGGCAATCACGTTCTCCGGGTCATTCGTTAATATCCAGTCAAGTGCCTGCTGCGCGTCCTCTGTCTGCCCACGTGCAAGGTACACTTCGCCCAGAAGCCGTTGTACCTCTAAAGACTCTGGGAACCGAGCGAGAACATGCTGACACTTGCTTACAGCATCATCAACATGTCCCTCACTAAGCGTGTCTTCTATTTCTTGTAAGTACTCACGAAGCGTTACCTGTGCCATAAAGCTTGAATCTCCTCTTCCCGCCTTACTCTTCTGTAAGCAGTTTCCTAAACATGTCGGATTGAGCTGTCTCGCTGGGTCCAATAATAGCTAAACGACGCCATTCAGGAGCAAAGCAGGTTCGCGCGACACGCAAAATGTCTTCTCTAGTGACGGCTTCAATAAGAGCTATCACCTCGTCGATATCACGCACTCTAGCATGTAAACATTCCTGGCTGCCTAGCCACGAAGCGACTTGTTGCGTCCCTTCTAAGCCGAGCAAAATGCCTCCTCGTACATAGGCTTTGATACGCCTCAGTTCATCAGTTGGAACGGGGACATCGCATAAGCGTTGTAATTCAATGAGAATAGCGCGTATGACACCTTCCGTTTGCGAAGGATCAACACCCGCACTGACAACAAGACTTCCCGTTTCAGCATAACTGTTGAGATAGCTTCCAATATCATACGCCAAACCTTGCTCTTCGCGTATAGATTGGAAGAGACGCGAACTCATTCCATCACCCAGCAGTGCATTTATAAGCGTCAAGGGGTAGTAGTCGGGCGAGGCATAAGCCGTTCCTATCGTCGCCAAGCACACATTGGTCTGCTCAGTGTCTTTCTGTATGATACGCAAAGGCATAGTACCGCGGGGCGGTAGACTTTCAGCGTATGAAGGAACATCATGTTGTTCCCAATCTCCAAATAGCCGTTGAACAAGTTCAACGGTTTGTTGATGGTCAACATTGCCGGCAACACTTATTACAAGCGAGTTGGGACAATAGTGTGTTTCCAAATAGGTGAGCATATCTTGACGTTGCAGTCCTGTCACTGACTCAATCGTACCAGCATCGTCTCTTCCCAACGGGAGTCCAGGCCACATCGCCTCGTCCACAAGTAGATTCACCCATTCTTGTGGGTCATCCTTTGTCGCGCTCAGTTCTTCAATGATAACACTGCGCTCTTTCTCAATCTCCGCAGGGTCAAACAGAGAGTAGCGTATCATATCTGCCAGTACAGTCATGACAGCTTCTAACTCTTCGCCAGGAACACGGGCCGTATAACTCGTGATCTCTTTGCCTGTACTTCCATTGAATGTACCACCAACACCTTCAATTGCCTCTGAGATGAGGCGAGCGGTAGGATAGTTTCGTGTACCTTTGAAAAGCATATGTTCAATAAAATGCGACACACCGGCAATACGATCTTGCTCATAACGCGAACCGCATTTGAAAAAGAAGGCAATGCTGGCAGAGCGCATACCGGGCATAGATGCAGTGAGTAGACGTAGGCCATTAAGTAGCGTTGTTCGCTCGTAATTCATTGTTATCCTAGCTGACGAAAGCATATATACATATCAACGGTCACAACTACATTGTTTTCAGCACGATCTGTCTTATCTCGCAGTATTATAGACGGTTTCCAGCACCATCGCAACACATTCCCATTAGAACAGGAAAAACAATAGCCAATTTGGGTAATGCTCATGTAGGAAAAAAGGATTGGTGCTGATAAACATCCATGTTTATCAGCACCCATCCGTTTTTTCGAAATTAGGATCGCGTAAAATAATGCGAAAAAA
>CAXTWV010000011.1:0-6058 GCA_964248005.1 uncultured Ktedonobacteraceae bacterium
GGGACGTTTGCCCCGCCACCCCCATCTTTGGGCGCAATGAATTGCTGCCCCTACCGTCTCTATTGCCGCTTGTTTATCTTTATTAAGTAGCCCACTTTATAGTACCATATAACCATAGGTGACAGATAACGCTGAGATTTGTCGTATGCTACACGTATAACACTTACTTCAAATACGATACAATGTCTATAAACGGTGACGTACATACCTATGAACACACAGGCAACAATGCAAACACTCGCAACAACGACATCTTCACTTCATGTTGGCTTGATTGGAGACCCCGTGGCACATTCGTACTCGCCGCGTATGCAACAGGCGGCGTTCGATTCACTTGGTATTCCAGCACGCTACGAGTTGTGGCATACGCCTGCGCACATGCTGCTTGAACGGGTACGTTCGTTGTGCAATGAACACTATTTAGGTGCGAATGTCACCATTCCTCATAAAGAGGCTGTGCTGGCACTTATGGATAAAGTCGATCCGCTAGCGACGCAGATTGGCGCGGTCAACACGATTGTGCATCACGACGGCTACTTGCACGGCTACAACACAGATGCCCCCGGCCTCTTGTATGCATTACACGAACACGGCCTCGGCACACGACAAGACGATGGCACGATCTCACTGAAAGAGCACACAGCTATTTTGTTAGGAGCCGGAGGAGCAGCGCGTGGCGCGGCCTTTGCGCTGGCAGGGGCACATGTTTCGCAACTTATTATCATCAATCGTAACCTGGAACGTGCGCAGTTGTTGGCGGCAGAGGTGCAACACACTTATCATGGTCCAGTTTTTAGTTTGAATGATCCACAATTTCTCGTCCCTCGGACAGCAGCCCTCATTATCAACGCAACCTCGGTTGGTATGCATGATGAGCAAATGCCGCTTCCGGCAGAGATATTGGCGCGATTCGACTCCGATACCTTTGTCTACGACATGATCTATAACCCGACACAAACACAATTGCTCTGCCAAGCCCTCATCATGGGTATGCGCGGCGCGAATGGCCTCTCCATGCTCCTGCATCAAGGAGCACTTGCCTTCACTCTATGGACAGGCAAACCCGCCCCATTGGATGCGATGCGAGCAAAATTATTTGGCTAATCGTAAAAGTGCGTGGCATCGCTCCATTTTTCACACACCTGTCATTGCTTCCAACATCGTGATAGTGCGTGGAATCACGACAAGATGTATGTAGTAATCGTCCTTCCCTTGCTACCACTTTTACTCGCACTGTTGAGAATGTCTTGAGTAATACTCTACGTTTGTGTTTTCACCGATGTTCATAACCATACCATCATTGATGTGACCTTGCGAGCTGCCTCGTAAAGAATGGAGCAAGCATTTGGACATCCATCAGAAGCAACATAGCAGTCCTTTCTCTTCTCACATGCCACGGTTGTTACATCTGAGACATTGATACTGCTGGTCTTGCCCTCTCTGTCTAGGGTTCCCTCTCGCGGAGGGCGAAAAGAAGGTTGGAGACAGGACGCTCAAAGAGCGAAGGACCACCGCAAGCACATCCCAGAACGACATCGGGTGTTCGACAAGAGCGATGTTGGAAGACCCACATTGCTCACAGTATTCCGTGAAAGGATTTTGCTCCATCTTTCTCTCCGCTCCTGCCTTGGAGATGTGCCTTGGAGTACTACCCTGCATACTGTTTTCTTCTTGATTGCTTTTCGCTCCCACCCCTTACTCCTTTCGTTGAGGTGCCTGGATCACCCCCAACTGAAAAAACATGGCTAAATCATCCCGATTGGCCCAATGTTCAACCACTTTTCCATTCACCACCCGAAAGATGTCGGTGCGTGTCCCATTGACGCGCTTTCCAGTCGGCACGAGACCTTGGAACGGACCTTGATGCGTCCCTTGCATCGTACAGCGCACAGCAACCAGGTCCCCTTCGGCAACCATCTGTTGGATGGTGAAATGCAGGTCTGGAAAGGCACTCAGCAGCCAATGGGCGGTCGCTCGCATATGCTCTGGCCCGTTTCGTCGGCTCACAGTTTCTTGTACCTCGGCACTTTGAAATGGGGCGACACCATGCTCGATGAGTTCTTGTGCTGTGATCGCTTCAATGATCTCCAGGTGCTGCTGGTTAAAGATTTCCTCAAAATGACGACGTATGACCTCTTTGTTTGTTTGTAGAGACATGCCTGTTTCTCCTTCTTTGGCTCTCGCATCGCTCACCGCGACGTTCTAGTGAGAGCATATACGATGCGAGTTCTTTTCACCAGGAAGAAGCATAGCAGTTTTCCCACAGTTTTCCAGAGTCTTGCCGCAGAGGTGTGATATGATAGAGAATAGCTTTTCTGTTGAAGTTAAGAAGAGGGCGCGAGGACAGCGGATGCGTGAACCAAGCACATTTGGGGTACTTCTCAAGCACTATCGCTTGATGGCAGGTTTCTCGCAAGAGGCCCTGGCAGCCCGAACGCAACTGAGTTCGCGTGCCATTGGTGACCTTGAGCGCGGCATCAGTCGCACCCCACGTCCTGAGACGTTAGCGTTGCTGAGCACTGCACTGTCCTTGACTCCTCAACAACGCACCATGTTGTTTGCCACTGCACGGCCAGAGCTTGCGGCGACCCCTGAAGGCTCTCCAACGCTTCCCTCATCTAGCCTTCCTCTTGCTCCCACGAGACTCATTGGTCGTGAGCAAGAACTCATGCAAGCCGTTGCACTCCTGCGCTCCAGTGCAGTGCGCCTGCTGACATTGACCGGACCCAGTGGTGTTGGAAAGACACGGCTTGCACTTCAGGTTGCTCAGAATCTCTCTGAAGTCTTTGTTAACGGAACAGTCTTCGTGTCCTTGGCTCCCATCCAAGAAGCTTCACGTGTTCCTGGAGTAGTTGCCCAGGCACTTGGACTCCGCGAACAGACCAACACTCCCCTCTTTGAGCAGATACATGCCTTCATACAAGCGAAGCACATTTTGCTCGTCCTCGACAATTTCGAGCACGTTCTGCAATCCGCAGTGTTCGTCGCTGATCTTCTCGCTCTGTGCCCTCAACTCTGCGTGTTGGCGACGAGCCGCACTCCTCTGGGGGTGCGCACAGAGCAGAGACTGCCAATTGCTCCTCTCGCTCTCGCACAGGCAGTCATGCTCTTTCAAGAGCGAGCACAGGCGATCCAACCGGGAAGAACATATGCTGAACCCTTGGTTGCGAACATTTGCGAACGGGTGGATTCCCTTCCTCTTGCGATTGAGTTAGCGGCCATGCATGTCAACGTTCTCGCTTTACCTGAGTTGTATAAGCGACTGACACGTCGCCTGGACCTCTTACGTGGGGGTGCCAGAGACTTACCGGTACGCCAACAAACCATGGAAGAGGCCATCGCCTGGAGCTATGAGTTGCTCACCGTCTCTCAACAGTGCTGTTTTCGTGGACTCAGCGTTTTTGTTGGTGGGTGGACGCTCGAAGCAGCAGAAGCGGTCTATTGGGATGTGGAAGAGGTATCCTCTCAAAAAACTGTTCTCATAATGGCAAGTCTCGTCGATGCTGGCCTCGTTCAGGCAGAGATACCAAGAGAGGGGATAGCACGTTTCAGCATGTTGGAAGTGATTCGAGAGTATGCTCTGAAACAACTACGTGTGGCGGGGGACGAAGAAGCGTACCGACAACGGCATGCCACCTACTATGCTCATCTTGGAGAAAGTATTGCTCTTCTTCAGAGTGGTCAGGGAACGTCAGAGACGCAGTTGGTATTGGAATTGCCCAATGCGGGTGCGGCATTGCAATGGGTAGAAGAGAGACAGAAAGCAGAACAAGGGCTGCGGCTGGCAGGTTTTGGCTGGCTCTGGTATAGCCGAGGCCAGATCAGCGAGGCCCAACGATGGCTAGAAAGCATTTTGTCACTGGACATGTGGACGGAAGAGCCTGCTACGCTGCGCGTGAAACTAGAACTCCTCTATGGTTTAGGACGCATCATGCTGGAACGTGGGAGCTTGGAGCGAGCAGAATCTCTGGGCACAGAAGCGCTAAAACTGGCTCAGGGCATCGGGGATCAAGGAGGACTGAGCAACGCCCTAGCAAATCTTGGTGTGGTAGCACAGACACGTGGCAAGATGGAGGCGGCAGCCATCTTCTTTCGCGAAAGCTATGCTGCCGCCAGTCAAACTGACAGTCCCATTATTGTGAGCCGTGCCTTGCATCATCTTGCGGACATAGCAATGGCGCAAGGGGATATTGCCCGTGCTACGGAACTCCTGGAAGAAGGGCTGGCGAACGTCAGAGCCATCGGAATGGAATGGGGCGTTGCAATGATCATGACACAATTGGGACACCTTGCGCGGGAGCAACAAAACTATGATCTGGCGAAAGCGCGGTACCGGGAAAGTCTCGCGCTTCTTCGCACGCTTCGCCACACTACCTACCTTGCCTGGAGTTTGGAGGGCTTTGCCGCTTTGTTGATTGCAGAAGGACACCACGCACAGGCGACCCGTCTCTGTGCAGCAGCGGTAACGCTGCGGAAACGGGCACAAACACCGCTCCCATCAGCCGAGTGTGAAGCATTCGATCTCACTGTGACAACTGCACGAGCAGCCCTGGACGAGCAAACCTTTGCCAGGGAGTGGAATGCAGGAACGTTGCTTACGCAGGATGAGGCGATTGACGATGCCTTGTCGGATGCGAAGTAGGAAATTCTCCCAAGAAGATACCTGGACTTTGACCATTTTCAGAGGCTCAGCTTGTAAAACTCACCATTCTGCGGGTTGAATCCGCATAGATAAGCACTCTGAAACAGGAGCTTCCTGAACTGCCGCGGCCCAAATAGAGACAGATTCTGCCCGCAGAATGGTGGGTTTTACAATTCTGTTCGTCCACAACGCCCAAACAGAACTTCATTGCAGTAACTTTCTCGTTAAGCCGATGGAAGTGCGTAACAAAGGCATTCAGATTCCACGTAACCCCTACAATAAAACACTCTAAGAAATTTTCACACTACTTCACGCACTTTTACGATTAGCCAATTATTTTAATGTCGTCGGGACCACGTTTACGGCGTCCCGACGACATATATTTGTTGTAGAATACAAACCATAAACATGTGCATGTAGCAAAGGAGCCTTTTCACCATGAAACTTGTCACCTTCTCCACAACTGAACTTCCAGGGCCACATCTCGGCCTGGTGCTAAATGACGAAGTGCTTGATGTCGATCTTGCCGGACGCGCATTACAACTCACGGTTCCCGATACGATGCTTGCACTTATTGAGCAGTATGAGCAAGGCCAACAGGCACTGCAAGCGTTGCTAGCAAAGGCCAATAATCGACCCTTTAGTCAGGTCAAAACCTTTACCGATGTCGGAGCGGTCCACACACTACAAGAAGTCAAACTGCACGCACCTATTCCACAACCACGCAAGAACGTTATCTGCATGGCGGTAAATTATGCTGAACATGCAAGAGAAACGGCGACCATTCGTGGGAGTGCAACAACGGCTCCACCCACAAGTCCCATTTTATTTACGAAGGCAACCACGACCATCAATGCCCCGGATGCACCGTTTGTGATTGATCCTGCGGTGTCAACAGAGATTGACTGGGAGATTGAACTTGGGGTGATTATTGGCAAAGGTGGCAAGCATATCAGCGAAGCAGATGCGCTCTCGCATGTTTTTGGCTACACCATCATCAACGATATCACAGCACGTGACCTGCAAACACGCCACAAACAGTTCTTCCTGGGCAAAAGTCTTGATGGCTCCTGCCCCATTGGTCCCTACATCGTCACCGCCGACGAGATCGCGGACCCACAAAAACTTGCCTTACGCCTGCGCGTCAACGGCGAAATCAAGCAAGACGCGAACACGAGCGAAATGGTCTTCCCCATCACCACGATTATAGCCACGCTTTCAAAGGTGATGACGCTCGAAGCTGGCGATATTATCGCGACTGGCACGCCCAGTGGTGTTGGTGTTTCGCGCACACCACCCGAATTTCTTAAGCCCAACGACATCGTTGAGTGCGAGGTCGAAGGTTTAGGTATGCTAAGAACACCAATAAAATAAAGGTATGCGGCAAGGTGCCATGGCCCCTTGGCCGCAAACTTT
>CAXTWV010000011.1:6068-18695 GCA_964248005.1 uncultured Ktedonobacteraceae bacterium
CCACATGGTTGTGGGGGAGGGCCAAGGTTATGTTATCCAAACAACACCAAAAAAAAAACGGTAGGCGCCAACGGGCTATGCACCTTGCCGCATACCTTTATTTTATTGGTGTTTTAGACTCTGACTTCCTCGCGCATCCATGAGGGTAAACTCCCCCACAGGTTGTGAGCCATTGTGCGCGTATGCCAGAGACGCGGCGGTGTGGTTACATCGGAATCGTAGTATTGTTGCAGTTCGGCGGATAACTCGATATGAATACCTTCGGAGTCCGCGAAACGGACAAAGAGGTCATTCCCTGCACCATGCCGTCCGGGTCCCCAGAGCAGTGATGTTTGGTTACGGCTGAGATAATCGGACCAGCGCAAGAGTTCTGGTCCATCAGCGGCAGTAAAGGCAATGGAATCAATACCTTGACGGCCCTGTGTGAACATGATGGTATGGTGGTCGTTTGTGCAACGTAGCCACGCCGACTCACGAAGCAACCAATCAGAAATATCGAAGCCGAGTGCCTCTGTGTAGAAATCAACCATCTCTTCCAAACGCGTTGTCTGCAATCCAATGTGCTGCAATCTATACGGGCGCAGGAGTGGACGGTGGGTACGTGTCAGGGATGAATAGACGGTTGTGTCTTCGGGCGCAACAGAAATTTCGATACGGTTGCCATCGGGATCACTAAACCAGAGGGTATCGCCCAGTTCGGGGTCGCCATCGCGTGTCTCTAAACGAAGATCGACGCCTGCGATTTTCAAGCGTGCCGCCAGTGCCGCCAGTTCCGCATCCGTACTCACCTCAAAGGAGAGATGATGCAACTGTGAACGTTGCGCTGGCTTACGCCCATTGGTTACGGCGGGCCGCACATCGTTGAACAGGGCGAGACAATGATGCTCATCACCGAGCGCGAGAAACGTTGCAGCATCATTCACATCTGTATCCTGCTGTACCTCAGTTGGAATACGTTGATCGAGGCCCAGGACTTGACGATAGAAGCGCGTCTGCATCGCGATATCACTGGCCCAAATCCCAACATGCGCCAACTTGTTGACTTTCACCTTCTGAAGTTGTTGATCGCTCACGCTCTGCTCTCCTTACGTCTCCGCGACTCATACTTATAGACACTCTCGCAGACAATCATACACACATCGACAGCAAGGGTCAACAAAAGTACCAGAAGGTAATGGGAATATAGGCAAGAAAGCAGAAAGACTAATGCCTGTATCATTCTGCGAATGATACAGGCATTAGTCTTTCTGCTTTCTTGCCTATATGTGCTCTTGAAGAGTGCCAGTGACTGAGTTCGGCACCAATGCTTTCAGGTCTGCTTTGGAATCAAGAAAGTGCTCAACATCGGTAGAAGACAGGTCAAACGTTTCTAATACTCGAATGAGTGGTGCCTCTGGCATAGGCGTTTCGGGTGCAGGCTGTTCCTGCCACACAGGTTGCACCTGTGATACAGTTCTTTGTCTCGATACCATGATTTGTAGCAAGGCATCTATCAGCAATAACAATGAACGCCGCAGTTGCGCGGTTCTACTTACGGACACACAACACTCGACGCGTGCTGGATACCATGCGCGACTCACCATACACAATGGTCGTCTAAATACAGCCACCTCCATTTTCCTCCTCTACACACAGTATAACATTCATCAAAAATCAGAACGGACGCCCACCATGTCTTCACCACGGACGCCAACAAGGGGCTACCCTACTATACAGGACACGACAAAACGTGCGTAGCACGTATGAGAGTATAGTAGGGTAGCCCCTTGTTGGCGTCCGTGGCCCCTCCGACACGAATACGCTTATTTAAATAGTATTGCCCCTTGTGGGCGTCCGTTGGAGGTATTTGAACTTCCCTTCAAGCGACACTGAAGTGCCGGCACTAGACCGGCTATCCTTCAGTACTCGGCGCGGAACATAACACTATGGACAATCCCCACATCCTACACCATTGCGCTTCCAACTTGACGTTGTTCATGTTGCGACTCCAACTTCCCGGCGACTCTACAACTCCACACATACCACCTCACATCCACAAATACCATAACAACGCGTCCCTTCCTCCTCAATTGATAGAGCATCACACACCACCCAATTCCACATCACGTCGCCCTATCAATTGCCACACATCCCATCATTGGAAACGTTGTTCTGCCATTGTTGTTGCCTCGTCGCGCACGCATCCACTACCACTGCAACATGTTCAACATCACATCACCACATCCACCACCTTAGCGCACCCATGCTGTCCACAATCCACTTCCACTACCCACCTACGAGCTACACACGATACAACCCATGTATCACGTGCCTCTCACCAATGTTCGCACGTCGGCACTTCACTATCGCTCTAGGGGATTTTTCCCTGTACGGGTCTGATTTATTACACCCTCTCGCCGTTACCAAAAGGACGCGAGAAATCGGTCCCTACAGACGTACTTGGAAATCTTTTACAAAAATGGAGTGACCCTCCACCACATTTCCTCCACCCCTCTTACTGTATGACCCGTTGTGTTTGGTCATGTATGTATTGTATCTGCGTTTTGTCTGATTTTGGTTACGAAACAATGGAGATAGCGTTAAGAATAGGCAAAAATACAGTTGAGTTCTTAACTTTTTTATTCATTTATTTGCCTTTTTCTATATAGGAATGTTGTATATATGATAAACGTTGACAAACGAATGAGGGAATTGTAGAAACGCAACTCGTTGCATTTCTACAATTCCCTCATTCGTTTGTCAACGTTTATTAGAGTAGCAGCTGCCTATTCATTGTCTTCGAGGTGAAGCTTGCCTCGCATCACGTTCGCATTCGCGGTTGGATGCGATGGTGGGTCCCACTCGAATGAAACCTTCTGACGTTTAATAGGCACATTGGCTTGGATTGTATCCCAGCCACTCTCGCGTGCAAGGCTGATCTGCATATTTTGCTCATCGACATCAAGACGACGTGAAATAGCGGAGAGCAGTTCCGCCTTAATCATCTCTAGCACTTCTGGATTGACCTTGAGTCGATCATGAACCAGCACCACTTTCAAGCGTTCTTTTGCCAGTTCTCCGGGAGTCTGCTTCTTGCGTCCAATCATAAACTCGAAAACACCCATACCTTAACCTTCCTCCCTTTATGATGACTGTGAGCGGAAACGCTTCTCATCGGCTACAGTAGGACTCAAGCCAAGCATACGGCGAAATCGCTCTAAGAGTGATGGTGAGTCTACCACATCATCGAGTGGAACTTCTTCTCCCATGATGCGTTGCGCTGCACTCAGATACGCCCGTCCTGCACGTGAATGTTTATCATACACAGCAGGTTCACCTTTGTTTGTCGCGACGATAATCATCTCGTCTTCCGGCACGATTCCAAGCAACTCGATGCCCAGTACCTCTAGCACATCCGCCACATCCATCATATCGCCGCGTCTCACCATGTCAGGACGTAAACGATTGAGGATTAAGCGTGGCTCCATTTTACCTGCCGCTTCGACAAGGCCAATGATGCGGTCTGCGTCACGCACTGAAGCCATTTCGGGGTTCGCCACGATGATGATTTCGTCTGCCCCAACTATCGCATTACGAAAGCCTTGCTCAATGCCAGCAGGAGAGTCGATCAGCACAAAGTCAAATTCCTGCCGCAATTGCTGACAGAGTTGTTCCATCTGCACGCTGTTGACCGCATTCTTATCACGCGTCTGTGCTGCCGGAAGCAGAAAGAGGTCAGGCACACGTCGATCTTTAATCAGTGCTTGTTTCAAGCGGCACTGTCCCTCTACCACATCAACAAGGTCATAGACGATTCGATTCTCTAAGCCTAGAATCGCATCCAGGTTACGCAAGCCGATGTCTGAGTCCACCACAGCAACCCTTTTCCCCTGCATCGCGAGCGCGGTTCCCAGGTTTGCGGTCGTTGTCGTCTTGCCGACTCCACCTTTCCCTGATGTTACGGTGATTATTCGACTATCCATACGACACTCCAAATGAAACTGTTCGGACTGCGGTAGAAGAACATACTGTTCTTAGAAGATACGTTGCTACAGAGTATACCATGGATTCTATAAAAAAAGCAGGCATAGCTCTATTATTTCCGTGGCGTTCGTCCATTCGTCCATGTCTCGACGACGATTTGCCCATTTTTAATTGAGGCTATTTCTGGACGTGGTTGTGCCTCGAAGCCCTCCGGCGGACGTGACAACAGGTGCGCGATACGAAGTTGTACAGGCGATAAGAGTAGCGAACACACAAGTGCATTCGCGTTATCGGGATAGCCCGCATGTACCATACCACGCAACACTCCCCACACAATAATATCGCCACCCGCGACGATTTCCGCACCAGGATTCACATCACCCAGCACAACAACATTGCTGCTATGATGAATCGCTTGTCCTGAGCGTACCGTGCGATGCAGAAAGAGTGTATCGCTTGACTCACGCGGATCGCGTACATCTTGTATCTCTTTTGTGGCGGGAGTTTCTAGTGGGGGTGTTTCTTCAAGTTGCAATGGAGCCGTCCTTGACATTTCTCTGCGTATCGTCTTGCTCTGTTCGAGCGAGGCCACGGACATATAATAATGCGAAAGCAGGTCTTCTAATTGATGGCGTTCACTTGAAAGCAATCTACGCCGACTGGTATCGACAGAGAGCGAGGCACCACGAAAGAACGCGGGTGCTTCGGCAAGACGGTTAGCGAGTGCGCCAAGTAGATCACTAAACGGCGTCTCTGGTTCCATAGTCAGGAGCAGACCGTTACGTGTTCCTTTAATAGCGATGTTTCCTTGCATAGACTCTTGCTCCTCCACTTCCAGTCTGTCTGACGGTATATATGGCACAGACAAAGACATTTCCGTCATGTCATGCCCTGGATTATCCTCTGTAGTCATAGTATCCCCATCTGGTTGCACAGAAGAGTGCGTGAACATGGTGACTACATACAGTATAAGCATCCACCTTTGAAAACGCAATAGAGATAGCAATTCGGGGTATATTTTGTCTTCTTATACTATGAAATAGTTCTTACACACTCTTTACAGATGTATGCAATTTTTTTCATATACCTGAGATATGATACTCATAGATGCAAGGAAGAGCGGAACAGAAAAGAAATTCTTCCTTGTATATGAAACAAGTGTTTGTTCTAAAAATATGCAACTGTAGTGATTGCACTGCGATACAATCATTTCTACGAAAGAAGACAATTATGATGTTTGAACATATGCATGGTGTGTTTCCATTTGTATTCCTGTTTGGTTTGAGTCGGCTTCTATGGATTGCCCTGATTGCTCTACTCATCTGGTCGTTGGTCCGTTGGGCGAGGATGAGAAGGATGCATTGGAACCAACCAATGACTCCCTATATGCCATATACTGCGTATACAGGCCAACCCCTTGGAACACCGCCAACAGCGGCTCCACGACCAGAGGCACCCGTGAATCAACCTACGGCGTTAGAGATACTGAACCGCCGCTACGCCAATGGAGAAATTGACGCAGCAACATTCGAGAACATGCGCGAACGCATCGTGGGTTCACAAGGGCCAGCGCAACAGCAAAGCATGTAGATGATGTGTTAAGCAGACTGACTACATGACAGGGGCAAGCCCTGTCACTACTATACACAAACTGGCGTGGCTTGCCACGCCGTGGTGGTTGGTATAGTAGTGACAGGGCTTGCCCCTGTCATGCCCATTTTTGGAACATCTTTCACATACTAAGGTTATTGTAACATTTACACTAAGGTGTTATTAAATCGGCCTCTCCGTTTGTCTCACGATAGATGGAGAGGTCTTTTTATGCCCAAAAAGCACCCATTTTTTACGCGAAAGTCCGTATGGTGAATGCGCCCCTCGCCTATAAACATATATAATGCACGTCATACATGCATAGGAAATAGGGTGAAAGGTGCGGGATTAATCCTGATGTGCTAAAGAGAGTCCAGTGGCATACTATCAATGACACAAAAACATCACAAAAAACATGCTGAGGCATGTAACAAGTAGGGACTAGATTATGCTGTTTAACAAAATAGTACGGATATCTGTAGGGACCGATTTATAACGTCCTTTTGGCCTTTTCGATTGCCGACGAGGACGTGATAAATCGGTCCCTACAGGCGACATATCCCCATTAATTTGTTAAACCCCATTATCGCGTCCAAGGAGCACATCTCATGAGTGCAGAAACATTAGCTCGTTTACAATTTGGAACCACCATTGTTTATCACTATCTCTTTGTGCCGCTTACGTTGGGATTGGTGTTGCTGGTGGCAATTATGGAGACACTCTACGTTCGTAGTGGAAATACAGTCTACAAGCGCATGACCCAGTTTTGGGGCAAACTTTTCGTCATTAATTTCGCGTTAGGCGTGGTGACGGGTATCGTACAAGAATTTCAGTTTGGCATGAACTGGTCAAACTATTCACGCTTTATCGGCGATGTCATTGGAGCATCATTGGCCCTTGAGACATTGCTAGCATTCTTCCTGGAATCGACCTTCCTGGGCATCTGGCTTTTCGGCTGGGACCGTCTCTCGAAGAAGCTGCACTTAGGAGCCATCTGGCTGGTCGTGCTTGGTTCGTACCTCTCGACCTTCTGGATTTTGGTAGCGAACTCGTTTATGCAGCATCCGGTTGGCTATGCCTTGAACAAGGGCCATGCTGAGATGACCAATTTCTGGGCACTTATTACGAACCCGACGCTTGCCTATCAGACACCACACGTCGTCGCAGGAGCCATCACAACGGGAGCCTTCTTTGTGATCGGTATCAGTGCGTATCATTTGCTCAAGAAGACGAAGGACCAGGAATTTTATCAGCTCTCGATGCGTCTATCACTTGTGACCGCGCTACTCTCAAGTATCGTCTCGGTTATCGTGGGACACATCTATGGGCAGTACGATATTCTAGCACAGCCGATGAAGATGGCGGCGGCAGAGGCCATCTGGAATACACAACAACCTGCCGCGCTTGCACTCGTTGCCATCCCTGACCAGCTACTGCATACGAATGTATTCGCGATTAGTGTTCCGTACTTGCTGAGCTTCCTCTCAGATTGGAATTTCACGAGTAAAGTTGATGGCATCAATCAGATACAAGCACTGTATGTACATCTGTATGGTCCTGGCAATTATATTCCTAATGTGCTGGTCGCATTCTATAGTTTCCGCATCATGCTCGGTGTTGGCGTGTTGATGGTTGGTATAGCAACAGTCGCATTGTTTCTGTCCATCAAGAGAAAGAACTTGTTCAATAATAGGTGGGTGTTGCGTGGCCTAGTTGCATCAATTGCACTGCCCTATGTCGCGAACACTGCGGGTTGGTTGTTGGGTGAGATGGGACGTCAGCCGTGGACGGTGTTTGGTTTGTTGAGGACAGTGGACAGCGTTTCGCCATCGGTCACGGTCGCAGAGGTCGTTGTTACATTGAGTATGTTCTTTTTAGCATATGGGATTCTGGCTGTCATAGATGGCTACTTGCTCGCGAAGGTTGCTAAGAAGGGTTCTTCTTCTGAGGAAGAGACCGTCGAGACACCAGAAGAGCAACTTGTCGCGGTCTACTAGTTTATCAAGCAGAGGCAAGGGCGTCCGCAAGGGGACGCCCTGGTTTTAGTGACATTGACAGTCTACTAGGAGAAAGTCATGGACTTACAATTACTCTGGTTTCTCATTATTGGCGTCCTATTGACAGGCTTCTTCTTTCTGGAAGGCTTCGACTACGGCGTTGGCATGTTGCTCCCCTTCCTGGGGAAAAACGATACCGAGCGACGCATGATAATGAACTCGATTGGCCCCTTCTGGGACGCCAACGAGGTCTGGCTCATTGCCGCAGGTGGATGCCTGTTTGCCGCGTTTCCAACGTGGTATGCCACGATGTTGAGTGGCTTTTATCCTGAGATGTTCTTGATTCTGTTCGCGCTCATTCTGCGCGGTGCGGCATTTGAGTTTCGTAGTAAGCAAGAGAGTCTCCGCTGGCGTAGTGTTTGGGACTGGATAATCTTTCTTGGTAGTCTGCTCCCCGGCTTTTTCTGGGGTGTGGTGATTGGTAATCTGATGCATGGCGTACCCGTGAACGCACAGGGAAACTATGTAGGAACATTTCTGACGCCATTTAACCCATTCGCACTACTAGTAGGGCTGGCTTTCGACGTGTTCTTTCTGCTGCATGGGGCCATCTTCCTGAGTTTGCGCGAGACGGGTGAACTTGTGAAGCGTTCGCAGCGCGTGGTACCATTTGTATGGGGTGTAAACCTGTTTGTTATCGCACTTGTCGTTATTACTGGTATTACCGCAACGAACGTTTTTAAGCAGGCGTTGCTCAATCCGAGAATTGTGCCATTAGACTACGCGATACTCGCTTCGTTGATTATGCTGCTGTGGCTGAATGCACGTGGACGGAGTGGATGGGCCTTCGCAATGTCATTCGTTGTGATACTCTGTTCGGCTGCCATCGTTGTCTTATGCCTATTCCCGAATGTTATGGTATCAAGCCTTAATCCGGCCTGGAACCTGACGATCAGGAATGCATCGACAAACGCGTATTCTCTCACAGTCATAAGCTGGATTGGCCTAACCATCATTCCTTTTGTTATGCTCTATCAAGCATGGAATTATTGGGTCTTTAGAAAGCGCATCGAGCCACACGCCATAGGGCATTATTAGGGTGTGTTCTTTCTATAGAAGACGCTATACAGGCGGCAATTCATTGCATTGAGTGGAGAGGAGCATGACAGGGGCAAGCCCTGTCACTACTATACTGCTTGCCGCTTCGCGGCAGAGCCTCGCGTTCGTATATAGTAGTGACAGGGCTTGCCCCTGTCATGCGCCTATCACAACGTCCTATTCAAATTGATGCAGAGGTCAAACATAATGAATATCAATAAACGACTTCTTCAATACGTTAAAACAATGTATCTTTATATAGTGGTGGTAGGCATACTGGGTCTTCTGACAGCATTTTGTATCGTGACACAGGCAAGCTTTATCGCGCAAATTATCAATAACGTCTTTCTGTTCAAACAGTCTCTTCCTCAATTACAAACGGCATTATTCATCCTGCTCGGCATTCTGGTACTACGTGCTCTTCTTGTTTTCGGGAGTGATATCATCACGAACGCGGTGTCCTGTATTGTGAAGAGTGATCTGCGCAATCGGCTCTTTACGCATCTCTTCGAGCTTGGACCACTCTATACAAAGGGCGAGCGTAGTGGGGAGATTGTCAATACAACGGCAGATGGTGTTGAGGCACTTGACGCCTACTTTATTCAGTTTTTCCCGCAGGTCGCGGCAACGCTAATTATTCCAACGGTCGTCCTTATCACGGTATTCAGAATCGATGTCCTGTCGGGTATTGTGCTACTGGTTACATGGCCCATTCTGCCATTCTTTATGGCTTTGATTGGCATACAGGCAAACGCGATGACGAAGAAACGCTGGCAGGTACTGAGCCTGTTAAGCGCACACTTCCTCGATGTGTTGCAAGGCTTGACCACGCTCAAACTCTTTGGACGCACAACATTACAGGAAGAGACGATTCGGCGTGTGAGCGACCGCTATGGCGAGATCACCATGAAGGTGTTACGTGTCGCGTTCCTCTCTTCGTTTGTAATGGAGATGGGAGCCACGCTGAGCACGGGTATTGTTGCGGTCGAGATTGGTCTACGTCTACTCTATGGCGGTATTACGTTTGAACCAGCTTTCTTTATTCTACTGCTTGCACCGGAATTTTATCTACCGCTTCGTTCGCTAGGCACACAGTTTCACGCTAGCATGGAAAGTTCCGCGAGTGCGGAGCGTATCTTTACCATTCTCGAAACGCCTGTGAACATGCGTCTTCCGTCGAACCAGGGTACCCGCAAGGGGAACGCCCCGCCCATACAACCACAAACGGTGGAAAGTGACTCCGTGTATGGGAGGGGCGTTCCCCTTGCGGGTGCCCTGGTCTCCAATTCCACGCCAATGGTGGTCTCGTTATCGGTTCACTCCTCACTCGCGTTCCATGATGTGCATTATAGCTATCCATCCTCGGACGACGAGCAAACACAGCAAGAAGCGTTGCAAGGCGTCTCGTTCGAGGTCTTGCCAGGACAAAAGGTAGCACTTGTGGGGGCCAGTGGTGCAGGGAAGACGACGATTGCAAGTTTGCTTTTACGCTTCATGGAGCCGACACAAGGTGAGATTACGCTTGATGGGCGTCCCATTCAGCAGATGGCAGCGCAAGCATGGCGTCAGTTTGTGGCGTGGCAACCACAAAATCCTTATGTGTTCAATACGACGGTTGCGGAAAACATACGCATGGGACGTGCCGATGCATCATTAGAAGAGGTCGTACAAGCGGCACAAGCAGCGGATGTCTCCGAGTTTATTGAGACATTGCCTCATGGCTATGATACGGTGATTGGTGAACGAGGTGCGCGGTTGAGTGGTGGACAGGTGCAACGCCTCAGCCTTGCACGCGCGTTTCTGAAGAATGCGCCAATTCTGCTGTTGGATGAAGCAACCTCGACATTGGATGGCGAAAGCGAAGAGCGCGTGTTTCACACAATTGATGCTGTGATGAAGGAGCGCATTGTGCTGGTGATCGCGCACCGTCTTAACACGATCAAAAACGCCGATGTAATTATTGTTGTGCAGAATGGACGTGTCTTAGCTTCTGGCACACATTCAAGTCTGCTACAAACGTCCCCTGTCTATCAGCACTTGGTACAGGCGTATGAAGGAAATGAGGTGATTGTATGAACAGCACATTTGCTCGCCTCCTGAAATTAGCATGGCCTGTACGTACATGGATGGCACTTTCAGCATTGATTGGCACGGCGACGGTGCTCAGTGGAATTGGCCTTGCCGCGACATCAGCATATCTCATTTCGGAAGCGGCATTGCATCCATCAGTGGCGGCATTGTCGATTGCGATTGTGAGCGTGCGCTTCTTTGGTATCGCACGTGGAGCCTTCCGCTATCTGGAACGGCTTGTCTCGCACCGTGCGGCCTTTCGCCTGCTTGCCGATATGCGCGTCTGGTTTTATAAAGCACTTGTGCCTCTTGTCCCTGCTCGTTTGATGACCTTGAGAAATGGTTCACAACAAGCATTACGGAGTGGAGATGTGCTTCGACGCGCGGTGTCCGATGTTGACATGTTGCAAAATTTTTATATTCGTGTGCTCGCTCCACCGATTATCGCAGCACTTGTCGCATTGATTCTCTGGGTGTTCCTGGGAGCGTTTGGCGGTATCTTTGGTCTGGTATATCTTGGCTTCTTCCTGCTCTCAAGTGTCGCTGTGCCTTTCCTCACGCACCTGTCCAGTAGAAGACTGGGGCAACAGATGGTTGTGACACGTGCCGATTTGCAAGCACAACTTGTCGATAGCGTGCAGGGTATCGCTGATCTCGTTGCGTTTGGGCAAGAGCAGAGACAAGCAGCCCATATTCAAGCGTTAACGAAGAAACTCAACAAGATGCAAATGGCGATGGCCTTTATAGGAGGCACACAGAACGGACTCACAAGCTTCTTTATGAACGCAACCGCATGGGTGATGCTGTTCATTGCCATTCCATTTGTGCATAACGGGCAGTTAAATGGTCTCTTCCTGGCTCTACTCGTGCTTTCGGCCCTTGCGAGCTTTGAAATCGTATTGCCACTGCCCAATACATTTCAGCAACTTGGTAGTAACTTGAAAGCCGCGAGCAGGCTCTTCGAGATCGTTGATGCACAGCCAGCAGTAGAAGATACCCAACATCCAGCACCATTGCCACAGGATACAACTATCACGGTTGAGCATCTCAACTTCCGTTACGAAGCTGATGAGCCATATGTGTTGCAAGACATCAACTTTACACTGAAACCAGATGAATGTATCATGCTTGTTGGTCCTAGTGGCTCAGGTAAATCCACACTTGCGCACTTGCTGTTACGCTTCTTTGACTATAAAGAGGGACATATCGCACTTGGGAGGTATGGCTTACATGACTATAAGCAAGATGACCTCTATAAACTGATAAGCGTGGTCGAACAGGATACACACCTCTTCAACACCTCTATTCGTGCCAACCTGATGCTAGCGCGACCAGAGGCAAGCGAGGAGGAGATGATTGAGGCCGCACGCAAAGCTCAATTACATGAGTTTGTGCAGACACTTCCGCATGGCTATGATACAGAAGTTGGTGAGCAAGGGCTGCGCTTGAGTGGTGGCGAACGTCAACGAGTGGCAATCGCACGGGCCTTTCTCAAGAATACGCCGATTGTGATACTCGATGAGCCAACGGTCAATCTCGACGCCATCGCCGAGCAAAGTGTGTTACACGCGATACAATCGCTCCGTCAAGGACGCGCAACACTCATGGTCACACATCGCCTCACTGCGATGGACATAGCAAACGAAATTCTCGTCTTCCAGGATGGTCATATTATCGAGCGCGGCACTCATCGACAACTGCTACAAAACGAAGCAGCTTACTGGCACATGTGGCAACAACAACGCTTCGGAACCGTGGAACAACAGGTTATATAGTAGACATGAGCAAGCAGAGCCTTGATGGATAGGGCAAGCTACAAAGAAGACGGACGCCCACAAGGGGCTACCCTACTATACACGACGCAACATGACGCGTGCAACACACATGGTCGTGTATAGTAGGGTAGCCC
>CAXTWV010000011.1:18705-33477 GCA_964248005.1 uncultured Ktedonobacteraceae bacterium
CCCCCCCAACCCCCCTGGGTTGTTTTTGTTGTGCCCCCCGCTTGTGGGCGTCCGTCTCAATAGATTTTGCAACACCTCTGCTTCCTAATGTCTACTATTCCCTTGACACGCCTCTTGTCTACCTGCTAGTATTGACAAAATCGCTATAGGCGGTTTGATTCCATTTTCTGTAAAGATCAGATTATGTAATTTGATATATTTATCTGGATACGTCGCCTGTAGGGACCGATTTATCGCGTCCTTCTGGCAACCGACTGCCGACAAGGACGCGATAATGCTCTTTAACAAAATAGTACGGATATCTGTAGGGACCGATTTATCACGTCCTTTTGGTATCTCGACACCCGAACAAGGACGTGATAAATCGGTCCCTACAGGCGACGTATCCCCATTAATTTGTCAAATTGCATAATCGGTCCCTACAAGAGGAGGAAGCGCGGTTGATGGACGCAATTCTCACCGGACCAAATGGTCCCACACAGCTGAGTCCAGGTGTCACTGTACTTGGACGCACGCAGGACAATCAGATTGTGGTGAACGACACCAAAGCGTCATCACATCATGCTGAACTTCGTTTTACAGGGCAAGACTATACAATCACTGATCTAGGGAGCACGAATGGCACCTTTGTGAACGGTCAGCAGATTGATCGCACACTACCACGCGTGTTGCGTGCAGGCGATACCATCCGTATTGGTGACACAACCTATACATTTGAAATACGCAATTCTCAACAGCCCAGCGTGGGTATGTATGGCGGACAAGGAACAAACCCTGGTTTTGCGCCTACCCAGATAGCACAACCACAATACCCAGGTACGGCCTATGGTGGTAATGGCAATCCTGGGGTACAAAACTTTCCACCAACACAACCTGCCGCCAATTTTCAGCAAGCTGGCTTTCAACCGTATCCTGGACAGCAAAACAGTTTTACACCCCCGCCACCGGGTGGCTCTTCATTTAATCAATATAACCAACCAACACAGGCATCCTATGTACCACCGCCTCCACAGTACAATCTAGGAGGACCATATGGTCCTGGTGTCTATGCGCCGCAAGGGACTGGTATACCACCATATGGTCCTCCAACAACACCTCCCAGGAGAAGCGGTGGACTACGCACAATCGTGATTGCAAGCCTCGCTCTCATCGTGATCTTAGGTGCTGCCGCCACCTTTTTTATCGTGCATAATAATCAAGTTGCTGTCGCGAACACTACAGCTACCACAACGGCAGGAACGGCAACGGCACACACTAACGCCACGACAGTCGCCGTCGCACAAGCTACTGGGACCGCACTTGTGAATGCTACAGCAACGGCAGGAGCAGGAACGGCACAGGATGGAGCATATGCGACTGGCGCAGTCGCTTTGGATGATCCATTGAAAGATAACAGTGGCAATAATCAGTGGCAAGAGGACGCGAATTGTAGCTTCAACCAAAGCGTGTATGAGGTCAAAGAGACGCATCAAAATACCTTCGTGACATGTTTTGCGCAAAGCACAAATTTTAGTAACTTCTCCTATCGTGTTCTCATGACCGTTGTCAGTGGCGATTGTAGCGGTATTGCGTTCCGTGGTGATGTGAATAGTAACAAACAATACTACTTCGAGGTGTGCCAGTCAGGAACATATGACCTTTTACTATTTGATGGATCAACAGACAAGTATCTCATTCACCCTAGTAGTAGTCCCGCGATTAAGAGCGGAGTAGGTAAGATCAATATTGTCGCAGTTACCGCGAATAACGACATGATTCAGCTCTACGCAAACAGTACACTACTGAATACGATACAGGATGCAACCTTGACAAGTGGAAGTATTGGTGTGGTTGCGATCAATCACACAAGTAGCTCAACCGATACAATCTTTGCAGGCGCAAAGGTGTGGACAATATAAATAGGAAAATGGGAAACACAGCCGCTAGCGGCTGTGTTTCCCATTTTCCTATTAGATAAAAAGTGAGTAAAGATATATGGCACAATTTATGCGGTTTCCGACGGAACGCGAACTGGTGATTCGTAGTGGCAATACTACAATTGGTGTTATTCCTGAGTTAAGCCTTGTCACACAATTTCAGGTAGATGCCTGGGAAGTTCTCTATCGTCCAGCCGAGACAGGCAACGTCAAGCGTTGGGGACTTCCATTGATGATTCCAAATTTCTCACGTTTGAAGGATGGTATTTTCCAGGAAAAAGGCACAACCCTTCCCATTCATGGCTTTGGACGTAACCTGCCATGGACAGTGATAGACCATAGCGACACAAACATCAGTATTCAGCTTCTCAGTAGCGATGCTACGCGTCACGATTACCCCTACGAGTTTACCTTCACTGCCACGATTACGGTGAGCGAAGGAACATTGCTATACACACTCTCGATGGAAAATCGTAGCGACGAAAGTATGCCCATCGCCCCTGGCTTTCATCCCTACTTTACCGTAGCCCAGGAAGAAAAACCACATCTTGTCGTGGATACCATTCCTGGTTTCGCGGTTGATACGTATCAATGGGATATCAAGCCACCCGACAATCCCTTTACGTTCCAGCACAACGTCACGGTGCAAGTTCCTCAACACGGCACACTCACTATCGCGGAGCTACCCGATAATGGAGCTTATAAGCTAAAAAACATTCAAGTGTGGTCGGAACCCGCCGAAAAGCCTGACCACAATTTCGTCTGCTTTGAGCCAATCGTCACGAGCGAGGATGGCCTAAACCGCCCAGCCGACCGCTTGAACATCGAGCCACACAGCACACAACGCGTTCTCCTACAATTGACCGCAAAGCCACTTGTCTAATAACACATGATGCATCTGCACAAAACGCGTTGCGTTTTGTGCAGATGCATCATGTGTTATTATTTTTTTACTTCGAGATAGATAAGCAACGCCATTGCATCTAAACGCATCACATTATCTTGCGACCCTTGCGTCTTGATGGCACCTTGCATGTAGTTCGAGGCAGGATTTTCGTCACACCAGAAGATATTGGTGAGGTCTTCGCTATTGCCTCGCACGATCAAATCAGGCGGTTCTGGGGAGCCGTCCTGTACGGTTGCTGTGGCATTATGTATCTTCATGGTGAAACCGGCGTGAACATCCATTGCCTCAATGTAGATGACGCAATTCCAGTTGCGCAAGGAACGTTTCACACGTTCACTCTTTTGTGCCTGTGCCACATAATCGTCCAGAGCTTCGCGTATCTCTTGCTGTGTTGCCATAGAATTACACCTTCACAGTCTTCAAAGCACTGATAACCTCTGCTGCTACGCGTTCGCCCGATTGCACGGCACCATCCATGTAACCATTCCATATCGTTGCGGTCTCGGTTCCCGCCCAGTGGATGTTGCCAATCGAAGTACGCAGAGCCTCACCATACGCCGTCCATACGCCAGGAGGCATATAGGCGACATAGCAACCACGCGAATATTCCTCATCGGCCCAACTTTGCTCGACGTACTCGCGCGGGTTGCGTGCCTTTTCGCCAAAATAACGGACAAAACTCTCAATCGTCGCAACACGTCGCTCCTCACTACTTTTGCGTCCCCATACACGACTATCATTGGCATCAATAAAACCCATCAGCACGCCAGAGGAGCCATTCTCAGGCGAGTTGTCATAAGTCACGCGCACAGGACCCGTATCGCTAGCGACTTGTCCCGATAATCCATCTGCACGCCAAAACGGAGTATCATAAACACACTGCACCTTATGAATACTTCCCATCGGCATTCGTTGCGTCAACTGATCGCGATATCCTGGTAACGCAGGACGATAACGGATACGTCCCGCGAGCGTAGGCGGAATGGCGACAATGACACGCTGCGCTATGACCGTCAGCGTATCACTTTCCACACGCACGCCTTGCTCACCATGTGAAATACGATGAACGGGCGTGTTTAAAATAAGGCGTTTTCCAAGCGTTTCAGCTACTTTATTTGAGACTTCCTGCGCTCCCTTATGAAAACGGTTTTCTTGTGCTCCACGCGTGACGCTGACTAATTCGTTCAAACTCCCGCCGGAGTGAATATAAAAGAGTGCATGGAGCAGAGAAATATCGCGTGGCTCGGCGGCAAAAATAGATTGAATAGCAAGTGTGATCCAGACGCGTGCGCCCTCGGAGGAAACATTCGCGTCCAGCCACGTCGCCAAGGTCTGAGAGTCCCATGCTAAGGCGTTCTCAGCCTGCCACGGGGCATCAAGTGGTACCTGGCTTGCCATGATGTTCAGTTCGAGCATCGTCTCGACCACATCCATCGACACCAACGGGTCATGCATCGGTATCACACCGGAATAGGAAGCAAGCGTCCCGTTGCTATATTCTAGGTTTTGCCCATCCACAAACGTAGGAAAGGTCGTAACCCCCATCTCGTTCGCAAGCAGCTCAATACGATGCTGTGTTGGGCCAATCCACTGCCCACCGAGATCAAGTAACGTCCCATCGCTTGCAGGTCGCGTATAGGTACGCCCACCCACGCGGTCTCGTGCCTCCAACACCAGCACATCGACCCCTGATGTCATCAGGTTTCGTGCGGCAGTCAAGCCTGCAAGACCTCCACCAACCACGACCACATCGGCGTGACGTTCCCCTTTGTTGAATGAATTTGCCGAAGCCATGCTAGCTATCCCTCTCTTCATTAAAAAAGCGGTTCAGGTAAGTATTTGTGATGATAGCACGGCGGGAGGGGAAATACAAACGTACTCATGTGCATACTATGTACGTGATGTTTGTATTATCATTGCAGGCAAATAAAGGAAAGCTGAACGCTGGTACATCCTCTTTTTACGCTTGCAGTACATCAAAAATATTTGTTACGTCCTTGAAGTTCACTCCTAATGCATCAAAATGAGCTTTGCCGCAATCAACCTTTTTATTCTCTAGTTCACGCCTTTTATCTCTATCGAGAGTACTTTTTGTCTCGCGCACTAAATAGAGCTTTTGAGTATCTTCAACAACAACCGCCCAGTCGGGATTATAATCGCCAAGAGGAGTTGCAACTTTAAACCAACGCGGTAGTTTGCAGAAAAATTTGACTTTTTCATCATCATCTAAAAGTTTCGCAACTTCTTTCTCTATGCTAGAGTCATATGCAATATAATCGTATGGAGTCCTGTTATCAGTACTCATAACAGTATAAAGTCTGTTTAGATATTCTTCCACTTCAGTTTGCTCAAAAAGCCGCATGTCGTACATCTGTCCAAGAATAGGTTCGTACTTGATCCCATCAATAATTAATTCATTGACTGCCACGTTAATAAGCTTCGCAACTTCTGTCATGAACATGATTGGATTGACTATAAAATCTTTTAAACGCTCTGATTGTTTGAGAATCTCAACAAGAGTTCCTCGAGTTAGTTCAGTCTCTTTTTGTAGAAATGTTAAAATATCAGGTAGAGATTGCTCATTATTGATGATGTATGTCCGATTACTAGTAATTTTACCGCCTTCAATGCCTGACTCCTTAAATTCGACTCTACGTTTGGTAATTTCAATCTGTACTTTTTTCAATTCGGACATCGTTCTTATTTTTGTAGAGGCATGTTCTATCAATTTTTCTGTTTTAAACTCTACAGAATACCGTGTCTTTTGGCTAATTTTATCCCAGAGTATTTTAAAGTCAGGATTTAACTCGATGCGCTTATTATAAGTAATTCTCTGTCTCTTACGTGAGTCTTCAACAAAGTTGCGAGGAAGAAAACGCTTCATTCGATCAATAACGGCTTCATCAATACCTAAAAACTCATGTGGTAAATTTAAAGAGAACTCAGCACTATCTGGTTTAAAATCTGTAGTAAAATTACCTTCTTTATCAATTAATCCTTGCGTATGTATATGCTCCCACAAAACTTCTGATTCTTCTTGTGTAAGATACCTCGTACCATCAACAGTGAGAAGAGAGGTGAAAGCGATTTGAGGAACACGACCAAATTTAAAACCGCCGCTAGGATCAATTGCTATCTCGATATCTGATTGCAAACCTTTAGCAAAGCTTTCAAAAGACTCGTTAGCAATCACCGTAAGCCTATTAACCTGTTCATCAGAAATACGATCTCCTTCCTGATTTACTGGTAGTCGTAGCCCTCGGCCTATAGTCTGACGACGTTCCCGATCAGTTCCCATTTCTCGAAGTGTGCAAATCTGAAATACATTAGGATTATCCCAACCTTCTCGAAGTGCTGAATGACTGAAAATAAATCGTAGTGGCTCTCCGATACTAAGCAGGCGCTCCTTGTCTTTCATAATCAATTCATAAGTTTCATCATCTTTTACTGTACTGCCAGTGGTATCTAGTTCTTCAACTATCTTGCCTCTGCTTTTATCGGCTGAAAAATAACCATCATGAACTACCTCTGCTGTCTCAGGTATCAGTCCTTTATAGGTGGGCTTATTACTAATTTCGGTAAAAATTTCTTCAAACCATTTAGCCAGTTTTCCCTTTTGTCTATTTCCATTCTCGTCAAACTGGCGATAACTTTTAACATGATCTATAAAAAAGAGGGAAAGGACTTTTATACCTTTATCTTTCAGCATCTTTTCCTTTGCAAAATGCTGTTCAATAGTCTGATAAAGTTGACTTTTCATCCGTTCATCACCCATGCCATTTACCTCTCGAAAAGGTTCTACGACAACCCCATTTTGAAACTCAATATATTCATTTCCGGGTTCAGCATTGATATTATTTAATAAGTATCCCTCATAATCGACCCGATTAGTCTGCCCTGCTAAGTCAGTACCATGCTTCACTATCATTTGTTTTTCACGCGGTCCGATAGGAGTATCTATAAAAATAGTAATCTTTGCTTTTGGTGTTTTGGATGTTTTCGGCCAATAGCCTACTGCATCTAAACGCACCATAGTCTTGTTAAAATCCTGTCCACCACTTGCATCTACAACCTCTATTTGCTTTACTATCTTCATGTCATAAGCACGAATTGGGTCTAATTGATATAAGACATTGTAAGGATTGGTATGAGTAGCTGAGTAACGAATAGCAAAAAGTGGATTGAGATTGCTAATAGCTCTTTGTGACTTAGGTGAATTATCTACGCTTTGTGGTTCATCTATGATAAGTATCGGATTTGTATTTTGAATGTATTCGATTGGCCTTCGACCAGACATTTTGTCTTGCTCTTGATGAATAACATTAAGTCTCCTTCTTTGCTCATTTGTAAGAGCGGCATAATCTACATCATCACCAGCATCCTTCTGAAAGGCTTGTATATTGATCACCATGATTTGCACTTCATTATTAACTGCAAACTGACGCACACGACTCAAGTCTTTTGACTGGTAAACAAAACTGTCAAACGCCACATTGTCATACAACTCTTTGAAATGCCCTTTCATAAGTTTGATCGAGCTGATAACACCCTCACGAATAGCTACAGAGGGAACAACGATAATGAACTTTTTAAAGCCATAAAGTTTGTTGAGTTCAAAGATGGTGCGTAAATACACATACGTTTTACCTGTACCTGTCTCCATCTCTATAGAGAAGTTAGGAAATTTGTAGACCGACTTGTCTTCAATCAAGATACGCGATTTGAGAACCTTATTGCGGGATTGCACAAAGTGCAAGTTTTTCAATAGTTGTTCAATTGGCAATATTAGATTGTTTCCAATCCCAAGTTCGTTGAGTAAAATATTGTCTGAATTCCCAAGGTCAATTCTTGACTCGCTTTGCTCTTGTGGAATACCTTCAAATAAGTCAGTAACACTTCGTATTGCCTCAAGTTGGTAATCAAGATTAGAGTCAAATTTCAGTTTCATATTTCATCTTCTTATACTGTTTTAAATACTATGTGATCACGTTTCTCTTTGCTTTTATTGCGAGTACTGAAAGCTTGAGCTGCATTCACTTTAAGTTGGTCGTTGCCACCAAAAGCGGAATCCAAGCAAATAAATTCTCTTGGTTCGACATCAACTACGGCATGAATTAGTTCATTTGTAATTTCATCCTCCAAACAAATCAGCAGGTCCTCATTAGCTATAGAAAAGACTCGTTTGCCAGCTATAGTTTTAGTTTCAATCTTCTCGGTAAGAGTAAAACCAGCTTTGATCAGAATTTCATATAACAAATCTTCCTGCATAGCCTTTTGATCTATGTGGTTGATATGTAGCTCAAGCTGGGAAACAATCTCTTCCAAACTCGTATCGGGTGCAAGTTTCTGCCATTGCTTGAAATTAGATTTGTCGAGTTTTAATACTTTAAATCCTCTATCTTGTTTGTTATAATCATCAAAATCCAATTTCTCAGAGTCTTCTTCATTCAACTTATTTATTACTCTTCGTATTCTTTCTTTGCCAATCTCAGCTATAGTTTTATATCCAGATTTAAAAGCTTCACTCTCTTCCGCACAAGGCTCAGGAAGTTGAACAAGGATAAACTTGCGGTTGCCATTATCCTGTTTGTTCAAAGTGAGAACTCCATGAGCAGTAGTAGCAGAGCCAGTGAAAAAGTCGAGAATAATTGCTTCTTGATCGCACGCTATTTGTATCATTCTTACAATAAATTCTACTGGTTTGGGGTTATCAAAAACTTTTGCTCCAAAAATTTCTTTAATTAATAAACTTCCTTTTTTATTACCTTCTATATCTACCCATAAATTTGATGGCCTTTTTGTTCTATTTTCTAAGTAGTATTTAACGTAAGGAGTCCACCTTGACTTAGAATACTGTTTTATACCATTCTCTTCATTACTATCAGACTCTACTGTCAACGCTTCATCATCTATGTCAAGCTCGTCATCTTCTTCCAGCAGGTCATCTAGTTCCTTTTCCAACCATATAATCAAATTTTCTTTGAGAAGCATCTCAAATGTTCTCTTTTCTACTCTCCAACGAGAAAGATACTCTGTAGGTCCAAATGGAACCACTTTTTCCCCTGATGGTGACGTAATTTCATAAAACATGTTTGGACGATCTTCTCTTCGATCATTAGTGCCCGTCTTTCTAAGCTGTAGTAGAGCATAACTACCTTTTCCGTCATAATCGTTAAACCTAAATCTTCTTTTGTCTTTGGCACTTAATGACAACCCATGAGGAACAAAATCACTGAACTTTCTATAGATTAAACAATAATCTAATGAGCTACCTAACTTCTTAGCATCTTGTCCTGTCGAAGTCCCTGTTGCTCTAACTACTTGACCAACAAAATTCTCCTCTCCGAAAATCTCATCACATAACTTTCGTAGATTGCTTACCTCATTATCATCAATACTTATGAATATAGCTCCATCATCTCGTAATAAATTTCTTGCAAGGTACAGTCTTGGATACATCATATTAAGCCATTTGGTATGAAACCGACCTTCATTAGCAGTATTTGTAGCAAATTTTCTACCATTACCATCTGTTAAACCTGCATACTTCAAATACGTTTCTAGTGACTCGCTGTAATCATCTGGATAGATAAACTCCTTCCCTGTATTATATGGTGGGTCAATATATATCATCTTTACCTTACCATAATAACTTTTTTGAAGAAGCTTCAATACTTCAAGATTATCTCCTTCGAGAAACACATTTTCAGTCGTATCAAAATTCACTGATTCCTCACGCTTAGGTTTAAGAGTTGCGTAACTGGGAGTTTGTATCAGACGAAGCACGTCTTTTTTGCCAGGCCAGTCCATACCATAACGTTCACGGCGGTTTTCAAAAATATCAGTGAAGGTCCCTAGCTCGGCTTTCAGTTTTTCAAAATCTATGCTTTCTACCAATTCGCCCTTGTCGTTAAAAGTTTCAGTAAAGACTGACGGAAACAAAGATTTCAGACGTGTGCGGTTTTCAGAGGAAATATCAAGTGACATACCATTCAGCTTATCAGGCGGATTGTTCATAGTATTCCTTCATATCTAACGTTACATATAGGTGGAAGTTTCAATTTATCACCTGATCGTATTTCAAATCAAAACACTTCTCGGTCTATAGTATGCGGTATATACTGACATATTATGTAGGCTTGTTTAAGGGGCTGTCAGGTTACAGCAAATACAATTCTTTAAAAGAGTTTAACCATCTCTATCAAGTTTTATCCAACTGTAGTATTGAATTATATCAGGGCGTATGAAAAAGTAAAGATATTCATGTATGGAATGTTCAAAAACTACAGATTCCAACCGCAAAACAGCAACATGAGCGAGTTCAGAAGCGTATAGTAAACAGAATGAAAAAGAGGCTCCCTTACCCGAAAGACTGAGCCAGCACCTCTTTTTATTTGACAGCAGAAACGCAAGGTAACAGTGTACAATTACGAACAAGAATGTACATACACTTCAAGCTACAAGCGGTACGAGAACAGTAGAGATAGGACTTGGAGACAAGTCTAGCTATATCGTATATGCGTAGGATATAATAGAAGTATAGAATTAGGCTCCACTTTCCCTTTTGCATGTGTTTTATTAGGGATCATGCATGTCGGAGGCGCAGAAAGCAGGTAACACGAAGATGGATAGACAGCCGGCTAACATGCACTGGCTACAAAATAATAATGAGCGACCAACACGCAGGCCCATAGACCCGACAGGTCGCCCGACACCGAATGGACAGACGACGCCCCCGAAACGTGGCTCCAGTTTAAATCGCTGGTTGCTCATACTTGTGGCGGTTATGGTCGCGGTGTATCTCTATAGCTACTTCAATTTCAATACGAACACGACAGCACCCACACGGACAGAATTGTCGTACAGCGATTTTTACACACAAATCGCCAACAAGAACATCAAGACCGCGACACTTATTGGACAAACAGATATTCAGGGGCAACTAAACACTGCCGTTGGAGGCCATACAGACTATCATACTGTGCAACTTCCCAATGGAGATACCAACCTCGCCAGCAAATTAATTGCAAGTGGAGCCTTAGTATCGTATCAGCCACCGCCAGACAACTCATTCTGGCTGAATATCCTGATAACATTCTTGCCGTGGGTTGCCCTCGTCGGTTTGTTCATCTTCTTCAGCCGCAGAGCCTCGCAGGGGCAACAAGGTATCTTTAGCTTCGGCAAGAGCCGCGCAAAGTTGATTCTTGAGGATCGACCAAGCACCACCTTTGCTGATGTCGCGGGTGTCGATGAGTCGAAGTACGAACTGCAGGAAGTAGTTGAGTTCCTGAAAACTCCTGCCAAGTTCCAGCGTCTCGGCGGTAAAATTCCCCGTGGTGTGTTGCTTGTAGGCCCTCCGGGAACTGGTAAAACTCTACTCGCACGCGCAGTAGCGGGTGAGGCAGGTGTGCCTTTCTTCTCAATGAGCGGTTCAGAGTTTGTCGAAGTATTGGTTGGTGTTGGTGCTAGCCGTGTACGTGACCTGTTCGATCAGGCAAAGAAGGCTTCACCGAGCATCATCTTTATCGACGAAATCGACGCCGTTGGTCGTCAACGTGGCTCAAGCATCAATACAAACGATGAGCGTGAGCAGACGTTGAACCAGTTGCTGGTCGAGATGGATGGTTTTGATAATCGTCAGGCTGTTGTAGTCATCGCCGCAACCAATAGGCCGGATGGACTTGACCAAGCCCTGTTGCGCCCAGGTCGTTTTGACCGCCGCGTCACAGTTGACCGTCCTGACTGGAATGGTCGTCTTGCCATCCTGAAAATTCACTCACGCACTGTCCCACTGGCTCCTGATGTTGACCTCGTTGCGCTTGCACGTGGTACAACAGGTATGGTTGGTGCAGACTTGGCGAATCTTGTCAACGAGGCTGCATTGTTAGGAGCACGCCGCAATCTTGATCGCGTAACACAGAATTGCTTTAATGACGCACTAGACAAAATTCTGCTCGGTGCGGAACGTCCACTTGTATTGAGCGACGAAGACTTGAATGTAACGGCCTATCACGAGGGAGGTCATGCACTTACCGGTCTCCTCATAGAAGGTACTGATCCTGTAACAAAGGTTACGATTGTACCACGTGGTCAGGCATTGGGCGTCACCATGTATACCCCGCTTGATGATCGCTACAACTACTCGAAAGATTATCTGCTCTCGCAGATTGTGACTGCCCTCGGTGGTCGTGCGGCAGAGCAAGTTGTCTTCGGTAGGATAACTACAGGTGCGGAGAATGATCTGCAACGCGTGACCGCGATTGCCCGTCAGATGGTGACGCGCTGGGGTATGAGTGAACGCATGGGTACGGTCTCGTTCAGTGAACGTCAGAGTCCTTTCGCGGGTGGTGGTGACACGGGTGCGCCTACCAACTATAGCGAAGAGACGGCTGAGTTGATTGATGATGAGGTGGACCGCATTGTGCGTACCTGCTATGCACAGTCGGTCGAGATATTGACGATGCATCGCCCAACCCTCGACCGTATCGCGGAAGAATTACGCCGCCACGAGACGATTGACGCAAAGCAGATGCGTAACATCCTGGAGGAAACGGGAGCGCAAATCGCGTCTACTCAATCGTTGCCCGTTCCTGGTGCGCCACCACAACGTGTCGTGCCTACACCTCCCACAACTCCTATATCGTCCTATCAACCACCCGAAATAGGATAATTCTGTAGGGGCCATAATTCATTACGCCCGCGCCGATGCTATATAGGGTCGGCGCGGGCGTAATGAATTATGGCCCCTACATTCTATTTATTCCGTCTTGGGCTTCTCGCCCCATACAGTGAGAATAAAGTTCATCGCGCAGAAAGCATCCGACTCAATGTCTTCCAAAGCTTGTTCGTAGAGTTGCTCAAACTCCTCTGAGGTCGTCACCTTCGTTTGTAGCAGAAATGGTTTAAGCAGGCGATTAAGCACTTTAAAGTTTTGGTAAAACTGCCAGTGTGCATCCATATGTGCCGAAGCATCAACAGGCACCGCCACTTTGCACAGTGAAGTATAGCCTGCATCAAGCAAGAAACGTCCTAGCATAGGTGCAATGCCCAATGATTGACCGTCGGGCGAAAAACTCTGTCCAGTAAGAAAGAGTGCTCTCATAACTTTCGCATTAAGCTGGTTACAGGCAAGACTATTCGTTGAGCCATCACTCATCTCTGTCATGCGCATAATTCCACCCGGACGGAGAATACGCTGACATTCTTTGACAAGGGGTGCCCATGCGGATTTCGGCATAAAACCAAAGAGCAGGCGTGCATTCACTAGATCAAATGAGTTATCAGGAAAGTCAAGCGGCTTGAGAATATTCATTACCTGAAAACGTGCGTTATCCAAGCCTTGTGCGCGTGCCTGACTTTGGGCATATGAGATATTGTTTACGCCAATATCCACACCTACAACCTGAGCTTTTGGTGATGCGAAGGCAAGGTCCATTACCCAGCCACCAGGACCACACGCGAGATCGAGAACAGACTTTAAAGTGCTTATCTTTTCAGGGCTGTGTTCATGTAACACACCACCCATCTGCTCCGTCGTAAGACGATCTTGATACATTAACCGTGCTGTCTCTGCCGTATTTTCGGCATCTATGAAATATTCCCCTTCACCTCGATCAGCAGATGTTGCCATTGCTCGCTCCTTGCGATGTAACGTAGAATGCTTCCTTAAGTCTATACAGAACTATCTCTGTTATGAAATATAACATCTCTTTCACTGTTTTACCACTAGTAGGAAATATATCTTAGTCTATAATAGGCACACCTATGAAAAATATGATATGATATGTGCTATCCACTAGCGCGTTGAGACGAAAGTACAGCACTTTTCGTGTTCCCGGCGGAAACCCATCCTTTTTCGTAGGTGGAGCAGTGTTGCTCCATATAGGAACAATTAAATACACGTAATCGCCTATGCGATGAGAGGAACGGTATGGCAAAGACAGCTACCAACACAGCTACACCTTCTAAAAAGAAGGCGCACACTCCTGCTCAAACTCACGAGAAAAAATCGCAGCAAGGGAAAAAAGCATCTGCTTCTCATAAAGCGGATGAGAAAAAAGTATCCGCTTCTGCTCAAAATGACGAGAAGCAGAAACGCAAGGAGCAAGCGAAGCAAGAGGCCAAGCTTATGCTCAAAGTAGAACAGGCCAAACAGGACGTGCAGAAAGCAGAGCAAAAGCTAGCAAAGGCACAAACACGTCTTGAAGACACACGTGCTCAACAGCAGTCACTTGAACAGAAACTGATCGCGTTGCGCACGCCTCAGCAAAAGGAAGAGACACATAATGGTGTTTCAGCCACCTCAGACGATTCATTGATGATACTCGCACAAGCAGATGATATATCAGTCATGGATGAGGCAGCGTTGCCTTTAATGACGCCATTTATCGAGCAAAGTGCTGATACAACCGATACAACCGAAGTACCAGAAGCATCGGTTGCAGAAGCACAAGACGCGACAACTACTTCTGAGTCAACGACAGAAAGCACAGATGCAACCAATCTACAAACAGAGCAACCTCCAGCAGAAGGGCGTACAGATATTCCCGATGCTTCTGAGGAGCAGAGTACTCCAACCTCTATGGAGACAAGTGGAGAAGAGACGCCAGCAACTGACTCCGTAGACATTCTGATTAGCTCGGACAATGCAAGTATGCCCTTACTCTCGCAGGATGCGAACACATGGCCTCCTCCATTGATTCGTGAAGAGGTGGCAGAGGCCGCCAAAGAAGTTGAAGATGCAGATGCTTCCACTCATGCAGAGGAAACGAATACATCGACAGACTCGAATGAGAGTGGAACAGAGGAACAACCGCATCGCAGAAGTTCCACAACCAGTAGGCGCACGCGAAAAACAACTGAATAAGCTTTTTTGTAGGGACCAGGTTTACCCCAAACAAAGGGAAATAAAGTGCGATGGAGGGGGGGAACCGGGGGGCGACATTGAAA
>CAXTWV010000011.1:33487-36216 GCA_964248005.1 uncultured Ktedonobacteraceae bacterium
CCCCCTGTCTCTCCCCACCATTCCCCTTTCTCTTTTTTTTGGGCGGGGGTAAACCTGGTCCCTACTTAGAAATCGTCTAAATGAGGTGGATAGTGGAGGGTTTGCTTTTCGTGCAGGTCTTGCTGAGGCAACGTGAAGTTTGGCGTGATATCCAGCAAATGCACAAAGGCATCAGCGATAAGCGGGTCGAAGTATATCCTCGCATCTGCGAGAATACGCTCACGAGCTTCGCTTGTCGAGGACGCGTTTTTGTAGGGACGCCATGAAGTCAATACATCGTATACATCCGCGATAGTGAGAAGACGCGCACCCAATGGAATATCCTCGCCTTGCTTGCCTGCTGGGTAGCCCTGCCCATTCCACTTTTCGTGATGATGGAGCACAGTCTCTACATAGAAAGGGTGGATATCGCACCCAATCAAAATACGCGCACCAATCACAGGATGTCGCTCCATTTTGCGCCGTTCATCTTCGGAGAGCGCACCAGATTTATTCAAGATATCGTTGGCGATCCATGTTTTACCAAGGTCATGAACGAGTGCCGCCAAAGCGAGATCACGTGCTTCACGCCTACTCCAACCTAGATAGCGTGCTAGACGTTGGACATAGGTAGCTACCCTACGAGAATGCTCGTAGGTGACAACATCGCGCTCTTGAATGCTCTGTGCGAACGAGAGAATTACTTTTCGCGTCTCTCGATCCTGCTCAACATACGCTGCTCCCACCACATTACGCTCCCACATCGCCATACAGTCAACCCAGATTGGTGCTGTCGCGTCTCAACAAAAGGGACACATTGAAGAATAATACATTTCTAAAACTGTAGACGCAAGTCAGTCACAACTATCAAAACTGGACTATCTTGCTTTGCTTCTATCAATATAGTACTGTTTCTTCGCAGACCCTGTCTACGCTTATCGGTCAACAGGGTACTTTTGTCTATGCTGTGGCCTCGCTTGGTGATTTCGTAGGGACCGATTTATCGCGTCCTCTGGGCAACTGCCGACAAGGACGCGATAAATCGGTCCCTACGAAATTCATCATTTGCGGTCCCTCCCAAGCGACACCAACCCAACACCGATAAGAATAACCACCATCGCCAGAATGCCTATCAGCGTGATGTGTTCACCCGCGAATAAGACACCAAGACCGACCGCAACTACGGGATTGACGTAAGCGTAACTCGTGGCGAGGGCTGGTCGCACGTTTCGTAGGAGATAACCATAGGCACTAAAGGCAACCAGTGAGCCAAAGAAAATCAAAAACAGCATTGACCATACGGCACTTGCTGTCGGCACACTGTGAATCCGTTCACCCAATAACAAGCCAAGACCCAGCAAGAAGACACCACCAATAATCATCTGTGTCGCACTTGCCATCAAACCAGAGGGCAGAGAGACGCGCGAACTGAGCGCGGAACCAAGTGCCCAGCACATTGGAGCAAGCAGTAAGGCAATCGCGCCAATTGGATTTGCCCATACTCCATTCTCAAAGTTGAGAAAAAGCACACCAACCAGGCCAAGACCAAGACCAACCCACTCGATACGTTTAGGCCATCGCCCCATTAAGCCTATAAACAGAGCTGCCCATAATGGAACGGCTGCAATTCCAACCGCAGCGAGTCCCGATGATACCCACTGTTCCGCGAACGAAACACCACCATTGCCACCAGCCAGTAACAAGATACCGATAATAGCTGACCCGATGAGTTGTGGACGCGTCGGTGCCGCCGCTCCACGGACACGCAAAAAGGTGTAGAGGAGAGTACCAGCGATGACGAACCGTATACCCGCCATCAAGAACGGCGGAAAGCTGGCGAGTGCGAAACGCATTCCTAGATAGGTCGAACCCCAGATTATATAGAGCGCGAATAGGGACAGCAGAATACCCCAACGACTCCCCTTTGCTTGAGATGAAGGGGCTGAGGGACGCACTACATCAGTTTCTACGGTTTGTGGTTGTGTTTGGTATATATCGCTCATGCTACCCTTCGTCCTATAAAAAACAAATGTTTGTATGTATCTGAAAACGTGATTGAACAGAATAATCGAGATGTAGGGGTCTAATTCTATTACACTCTGTTGGCAATACACAAAGTTAAAGGACACGAGAAACGTTTCGTCAATCCCCCAAACATGGTCAATTGCCAACAGGGTGTAATAGAATTAGACCCCTACAATCAACGTACCCCAAATTTTATATGTTTACGTCGTCACCCCCATACGTTCATCATTCCCTAATCGTATCATCTATTCACCGCAATCCCTACAGCCAAACAAGGCAATTATGCCTTTATTTGGCTCCCCTCTTGCGTCAGTAATTGATGTTTGCGTTCACTCCCCCAGCGATAGCCACCAAAACTGTTGTCTTCACGCACGACGCGATGACAGGGGACGATGAGCGCGACAGGATTGGCGGCACATGCCTGCGCGACGGCACGCGCTTTGTTTGCGTCACCCAGCGATACGGCAACATCGCTATAAGAGCGTGTCTCACCATAGGGGATGGTGCGTAGTTCTTGCCAGACACGGCATTGGAACGCGGTCGCCTGAATGTCTAATGGCAAGTCGAGGTGCTGTTGTTCGCCATTGAGGTGACACAGAATAAGCTGTACCTCCTGGTCAAGAATTGTACTGTCATACTGGATGGATGCGGCTGAATATTCTTTGTGTAGGGCTGCTTCAAGCATGGCGTCTGTATCGCCAAGTTCTACCGCACAGATACCGCGT
>CAXTWV010000012.1:0-35245 GCA_964248005.1 uncultured Ktedonobacteraceae bacterium
CTATTGTTCATGCAGCGCAGAGACCATCACAACGGCTTCATTGTGCCACTCTTACAGGTTCATTGCATGTATCTTCAAAGCCTGTAAAAGCAGGTCCACTGGGGCCAGAAACTCTTCTCAATGTCAGTTCAACGTTTCCACCCACCGATTTCATCACCATAGCATTAGTAAGCATACTCACGCTGATTTTTGATGTTGCTGGTATAACCATCTTTCTTCGCGCACAAGATCGCCCAACAGCACGTGTCACCTATGGCCTATTTTACACAACGTCTCTGTTGTTTAGTGTCTTCATTGCATCTGGCTACGATTATCTCTGGATTAACCTTCTAGCGTTCTTTTTAGCGATGATGGTACGGGGACTTTCGACAACCTTTGTCTGTCTATTTCCTCGTCCGATGGACTGGCAAGACGGACGACAACGCGCTCGCTTGCTTCCGTATATTCCTTTTGCAATTGCGCTGCTCATCATTCTCGGCTCACCACTGGCAATTTTCCTGCCCCAGTCACAGGGTCATGCCCTATTTATCATCACCTTTATTTACAATTTGGCGTGCTTAATTGTTGTTGTCTGGGTCCTATTCTGGGGATTACGCCATGTCAACAAAAACGAACGGCAACTCGCGCGTATGATCGTCGTCGGCGTCGTCTTTTTGCTCTCTCCCCTGGCACTTGCGCTTAATATCATACAGTTCGATAACACAGCGCAAATTAGTCTCGCACGTCTCATCGTATTTCCACTTTTTGTCTTACCCATTGTCTGCGACTATGCCTTGTTTCGGCATCAATTACTTGGCACAACAAGTCTCATTAGTCGGCGTGTGATACGTGTTCTACTCTGGCTCTTGCTAGCGAGTCTTTTTGTGTTCCCAAGTATTATTTTGTTGCATTCAGTGAAAGACATCGGCATTCCACAGGGAGAGGTCCGCGATTATATTTTTGCTGGTATATTAGTAGTGAGTCTTTTACTCTTTCCGCTTGCCTGGGAAAAAGTTCGTGATATAGGAGATCAAGTGCTCTATCACGATTTTTATCAATACAATCGTTCGTTACGGGAACTGAGTGCGGCCCTTACACAACTACAAGGACTTGACCAGATTTGTACTTTTATGCTTCCACGCTTGACGACATTGCTCAATGCCTCTGATATTGCATTACTTGTACGCAACTCACAAGAGGGAGAACGTATTCCGACGACATCAGGAATGCTAGTAGGAGCATCACCTTCCTGGTATCTCTATCATCAACCAGTAACTTCGGCGTCACTCACAAAAGACCGATTGATAGGTGTGGCACAACTTGCGCTAACACATTTGCACCATCCAACCCATGAACCTCTTTTGCTTGACAGTATTCTACTCCTTGGTCTGTATGATGGCGATACGCTGAACGGTTTTCTCTGTCTGGGTCCCAAGAAAAATATTGAACCATATGATCGACAAGATATGAGTTTTCTCGCGACACTCGTTGCTCAGCTGGCTATTCTCGTCGTGAACAACCGTTATCTTTCTCAGGCACAAGCCGATGCACAAAAGCTGAGTGCGCTCAATCATCGCGTAGTATCGGCGCAAGAAGATGAGCGTAAGCATCTCGCGTTGGAATTGCATGATGAAGCCCTGCAGCAAGCGATGCTGCTAGTACGTCAACTTTCTGATGCAAGCACGATGACAGAGGTTGCCGAAGCGATGCCACTGGCGCGTTCTCTTGTCACCAGTTTACGTCAAACATGCTTAGAGCTACGCCCACCCTTGTTAGATGAGCTAGGATTGGAAGAGGCACTGCACTGGTTGGCTCAAGACACGGGGAAACGAGGAAAACTGCACATTACGGTCTCGTGTAAGGGGTTAAGCGGTCAACGTCCATCGGCGGCGATTGAGCTAGCCTTGTACCGTGTAGTACAAGAGGCACTCGCGAACGTAGTGAAACATGCGAACGCTCACACGGTCATGATACGGTTACGTCAACGCTCAAGTGGAGAAAGTTCGTTGCTGATTTGTGATGATGGTCGAGGTTTTCAAAAACGGTCAACGCAAGCAGAACATCTCGGACTTGTGAGTATGCATGAACGTATGGAAGCTATCGGGGGTCGCATTTCCGTTCGCACAAGCCCTGGTCGTGGTGTGGCGATTCGGGCAACCTATGCAGAATCCTGTGAGATAGCTACGGAAATACAGGAACAGCAAGAAGCAATGCGATGAGCAATGACACATTTTTTCCTTTACGAGAAGATACAATTACGGTGTTCCTGGTTGACGATCATACGATGATGCGCGAAGGCACACGGCGACTGCTCGAAGAAGACTCATCGTTAAAAGTCATTGGGGAAGCTCAGGATGGGAAAGCAGCGATTGAGTTGTGTCAGGAGATACATCCTGACGTAGTTGTGCTAGATATTTCTATGAAGGGAATGCATGGCTTCGGTGTGGCTTCCGCACTCTTGTCTGCCCCTCAGCCACCCGCTATTCTTGTGCTCACAGCATACGATCAGGTGGCATACGTGCGGGCAATGCTGAAATTAGGTGCAAAAGGCTATTGGCTAAAAAGTGCGCGTGGGAGTGATATTCGTCAAGCTGTCCATGACGTTGCCGTGGGCCAACAAAGTTTCGCACCAGAGATACGTCGCATGCTCGAAGACGATAAGGACATAATTCCTGTGTTTGTCGAACCACTCACGACTCGTGAACTAGAAGTGCTACATCTGATTGTACAAGGAGTACGAAACGGTGAGATCGCGCAACGCCTCTTTATTTCTATCAAAACAGTTGAGACACATTTGACGAGTCTTTATGGGAAACTTGGGGTACAATCAAGGGCAGAAGTTATTGCACTTGCCCAACGTCAAGGGCTACTATTGGAAGAAGGAACCTGATGCCAGAAATACAGAAAAATGTTTTAGACCCTGCTACTCATGTCGGTCTTGTGACGATAGCCGTTTCCTCGCTTGAAAGATCTCTACGCTATTATCAAAACGGACTTGGCTTTGCAGTGAAAGGACAAAAGGAAGGACTTGCTCTACTCGGTGCCGCAACAGGTTTACCGATCCTCGCACTTGTTGAGCAACCAAACGCGCAACTCCAACCTGCACGTACTACAGGTCTCTACCACTTTGCCATTCTTTTACCAGCACGTAAGGACCTTGGACGCTTTCTCTCTCACCTCATAGAAAGCCGAACGCCTTTAGATGGTTATGCCGATCATCTGGTCAGTGAAGCACTGTATCTATCGGACCCAGATGGAAACGGAATTGAGGTTTACCATGATCGTCCGCGCTCCACCTGGACACGACATAACGGGCATGTTAACATGGGTTCCGACCAAATCGACCTCGAAGCATTGATGGCAGAGGGACGACAAGATACCTCTGCATGGAGCGGTCTACCAGCATATACAACGCTTGGTCATATGCATCTGCGCGTTGGCAATATACCCCAAGGCGTACAATTCTATCATGACGTGCTTGGCTTTGACATCATGCAACAGATGCCGAGTGCGCTCTTCGTATCCGCAGGTGGCTATCATCACCACATCGGTATGAATATATGGGAGAGTCGTAACGGCCCTCAACCTCCACACAATGCTGTAGGCTTACGCTTTTTCACCATTCAGTTGCCAGATACAACTGCGTTGACAGATGTTGTAGCACGTCTGCAAGCGGCGAGTTGGCCCATTGAGCAACAAGAGGTGGGTGTTATTCTTCACGATCCATGGAGCAACAAACTTCTGCTCACGACACGCGATATCACGTCTGTTGAGGTGGTTCAAGATATCATACAAGCGTAGAAGCAATAGATAACAAAGTATCAAGAGAGATACATTTTATCAGACTTACTGATGAAAGGTAATCGGAACATGCTTCAAGCCGTAGATAAACGAACTTGGTTTGAGTTCAAGTGGTTGCGAACGGATGCGCCGAAGCGAAGGGAAACGCTCAAGCAACGCAGTTAGTGCAATCCGTGTCTCCAAACGTGCAAGTGGTGCTCCAAGACAAAAATGAATACCATAGCCAAAACCGAGGTGGCGGTTCGGTGTGCGCCAGATATCAAACTGATTGGCATGGGGAAAATGAGTCTCATCGAGGTTAGCAGCAGCGAAAAGCGGTAAAACAAGGTCTCCTGCGTGAATCTGTTGTCCCGCCACTACAGTATCGACGGTCGCAACCCGTACCAGCGTGTGAACAACTGCCCGATAACGCACGACTTCTTCAATCGCCTGCGGTACAAGGTTTGGTTGTCTTAAAAGTGCTTGAAGTGCCTCTGGATGATCGTCTAAGCAGACAATAGCGTTGCTAATCAATCCAGTTGTAGTTTCATGACCGGCGATCAGCAACAGCAAACATAAACCGAGAATCTCGATATCCGGTAAGTGTTCGCCCTCTACTTCGGTTGTGAGAAATGCCGAAATCAAGTCTTCACGAGGTTCCTGACGCCGTTGTTCAATCAAGCCCTGAAAGTAATGAGCAATTTTTTGAGCAGTTGCCAGACGTAAGGCGTAATCGGTCCCAACGAAATCAGCCGACCACTGACGGAATTGCTGCTGGTCGGAACTAGGAACACCAAGTAATTCCGCAATGACGATTATAGGCAAAGGAAAGGCAAGGTCATCAACGATATCCATCTCGCCTTTTGTCTGCACCTCGTCCAGAAGAGTATGTACAATTGTAGTAATGCGTGGTTCTAAAAGGGTGATGATGCGTGCGGTAAAAGCTTGCGACACCAAGGTGCGTAATTGTCGGTGGCGCGGTGGGTCCATACCAAGAATACTTCCACTCATAATGGGGTCAATCGTTCCGTCGGGTTTCGGCGAACGCTGAGATGAAAACGTGTGCGTGTCCAGAACCACCTGCTGAACATCATTGTAGCGAAAGATAAGCCAGGCAGCACGCGTGGGATCGAAATAGACGGGTTGAGAAACCTGCATTTTCCGGTACCAGTCATAAATGTCAAGTGTGAGCAAAACAGATGCTTCCTGGGCGCGGCGTCGCTGAAAGTCTTGATAAGAAGAGTTGCTAGTCACGATAACGCTCCTTTTTCGTTTACACTCCTTGAGTCATTATACTCCCAACAAACGCACACTCTCCATATAATGGGCAGATGGAGCATTCAGGCCGTTGCGCATGGCAAATCTGCCTTCCATGCCGTATAAGATTGACGTGCAATGCGTACACCCAATTCGGTGGAGCAATATCGGAAAAATATTCGTGTGCCTTATCTGCATTGACGTTTGAACGCAACAAACCTAGTCGTTTACTTACGCGTAACACGTGTGTATCAACAGGCATCACAGGTAGATTCATATCAAACATCAATACGCAAGAGGCAGTTTTTGGTCCCACTCCTGGAATATTACGGAGATAACGTAACGCCTCTTCCGGTGTACGTTTTACCAGTTCATCATAGAGATATTGTGCAAGTAATTTTGTACCTGCTTGTGCCTGTTGTTCTTCGGTCAATGTGAGTAATGCATCCTGAATGCGTGGTGCTTTAATATTCGCTAACCCGCCTGAGCGAATCGCGGTTGCCACGTCTTGTGTTGGTGCATCGCGCACCTCTTCCCACGTCGGAAACGTAGCAACAAGCTGTTGATATGCTCTCCCTGAGTTGATATCAGAGGTATGCTGTGAAAGAATGGTGCCAACCAGACCACCAAGTGGGTCATAATCCGGCACGTTTTTCGGTTCGCCATAGGTAGCGATGAGCATTTCATAGACACGCGCTAAGTGAACAGATGGAGTCATAAATGTTGTTATTCTCTTTTCTTGGTCTTTATATGATAAGACGGACAGACTATCACCGATGGGTATGAGATACACTATTTTACCGCGTGTTGTAAAGTTATCAAGAGACAATAGTAATTCTCAATACGTAACTTATGAAATAACAGGAGTATTTTCGCTATGCATCTACCAGAACTACGCGCTGAACTTGTTCGCTACGCAAGGAAAATGTACGATAGTCAGCTTGTGCAGGCTACGCAAGGAAATATAAGTGTGCGAGACCCAGAAAGTGGTCTTATCTGCATTACCCCCAGTGGAGCGGATTATCAACTCTTAACAGCAGAAGATATCGTTGTCGTTGATGAACTTGGCACAGTGGTTGAAGGAAGATGGCATCCATCTGTAGAAACGCCATTACATACACTGGTTTTACAACGTCGGCGCGATATTCACTGCGTTATGCATACGCACTCACCGTATGCAACTGCGTTTGGACTTATTCATCAACCTCTGCCGATGTTCCTGGCGGAGTCCGCGCTTTGTCTTGGAGGCGAAGTTCCAGTCACACAGTATATGATGTCCGGCACGCAAGAATTCGCGTCCTATATTGCTGAGCAGTTAGGGGACCGACCCGCGCTTATCTGGGGCAATCATGGCGCAATGGTGGTTGGACTCGATCTCGCACTCACCTATTCTATCGCTCATGCGTTAGAGGATTGCGCAAAAGTCTATGCTATCGCGAAACAACTTGGAACTCCAGTTGCCTTGCCACCAGGAGAAATCGAGAGATTGCATACATTTTGGAAGCAGAGCTATGGACAAAAAGCATTGTAGCCATTCCTGTTCCAATACTCCCTAGTCTCCAACTCACACAACGGCAGTAATAGTAATCAGTCTAGTATATAATGCAACTCGTAGTAGGCATGTGACATACTATGTTCATCTCAGTCAAAGAAATGTCATACGTTTATTCGAGAGATGAAGGACACATATGAAATTTATTTATGTCGCAGGACCACTCTTCAATACACATGAACGATGGTACCTAGAACGTATCGCGGAGACACTTGAAGTTGCTGGGTATCGCACCTTTCTACCACATCGCGATGCTGGGCTGGTGAAACCTGACTCCAATGAGGAGCGATACCGTATTTTCCATGCCGACATCGAGGCATTGAAGGCGTGTGACCTCTGCGTGGCACTCCTGACTGGCGCAGATCACGATTCCGGGACGAGTGCTGAATTGGGCTATCTCTATGCTCTTGGAAAGCCCTGTATCGGCATCACGGATGATAAGCGTGCCAACCTAAATAATATAATCTGGGGCATTTGTGGCAATGGAAAGCAGATCGTGCGTACCATGGACGAACTGCTGGCGACAGTGCAAAGTATATAGAGAGTAAGGAGAAATATATTCATGCCAATTGACTTACGTAGCGATACTGTCACACTTCCAACGCCTGCTATGCGTGAAGCAATGTACCGTGCTGAAGTTGGAGACGATGTGTATGGTGAAGACCCAACAATCAATCGTTTACAGGAACTCGCCGCAGAGCGCACAGGCAAAGAAGCGGCCCTCTTTGTTCCCACAGGTACTATGGGAAACGCGATTGCCACACTCACACATGCTGGGCGTGGACAGGCGGTTCTTGTCGGTGATGAGTCGCATATCTACTATTATGAAGCAGGCGGACCTTCCACACTTGGAGGCTCACCACTATGGGTTATTCCAAACAATGCAGATGGCACACTCGATCTCGCAAAAGTGCAAGCCGGTATTGCCGACGAGAGCGATGAACATGTAGCTGCAACCGCTCTGCTCTGTCTTGAAAATACACATAATCGTTGTGGTGGCAGAGTGCTTACGGTCGAGCAAACACAGGCTGCTGCGGCACTTGCACACGCACATGGCATCGCTGTACACGTCGATGGCGCACGTATTTTTAACGCAGCGGTCGCGTTGCATACTCCTGTAAGCACGCTGGTACAAGACGTAGACTCACTTATGTTTTGTCTTTCCAAAGGGCTGAGTGCTCCCGTTGGCTCGATAGTAGTGGGAAGTAAAGAGTTCATTCGTCGCGCCCACCGTACAAGAAAACTCCTCGGCGGTGGGATGCGTCAAGCAGGAATTATCGCGGCAGCTGGTATTGTGGCCTTGGAGCAAATGGTGGATCGGCTAGAAGAGGACCATGAGCACGCCAAGCATTTCGCGCAAGGACTGGCAGACTATCCACAAATAGCGATTGACGCGGATTCGGTAGAGACAGATATTGTTATGTTTAGTTTGCGCAATATACACAATCAACCTGCCACGCTCACTGAAACCGACGAATTTTTGAGTCGAGCGCAAGAGCGTGGTGTGCTGATGGGTCATATGGGAGGCGGTAAAATCCGTGCGGTGACGCACTATGGTATAGGGCAACAAGACATCACAACGGCACTATCGGAAATTCGTCGTGTACTTATTGAGATGCATCTTTCATGAGCATATGACTCTCGGTAGGAAATGCTCCCACAACAATAATAGCGTTGTTGTCAATGCCTGAAACGCCTGCTCTCACGCAATCAAGCAGTTGACACTCAACTCCAACAAAAGATACTATCAGGTAGGACACATTGTATGTCCTACCTGATTTTTTATTTCTTCTCATGAGGAGTGTGGAACATGGCACTGAAGGACTTCAATGGAGCAGTTGCGGTGATTACAGGTGGAGCAAGCGGTATTGGTCTTGCAACGGCACGTGCATTATACGCTCAGGGAGCGCATATTGTACTAGCGGATATCAATAGTGAAGGGTTGGCGCAAGCCGTAGAACAGGTACGCCAATCTACACCAGGTGCCACTGGCAAAGTTCTAGGTGTCCCGACCGATGTAACACAAGTGTCACAAGTCGAGGTACTCATGCAGCAAGCGCACAATGTCGAGGGCCATATCGATCTTGTTGTTACAAGTGCTGGTGTTGGACGTGGTGGTCCGATTGATCTCTTCAGTGCCGAAGATATGCAATCCATGATGAACATTAACTTCATGGGCACGTATAACTGCACGAGAGCCGCGCTGCCTGCAATGCGTAGTCAGCAACATGGTTACTTCGTCTTTCTCAGTTCGGTTGCAGGTAAAATTTGTGCGCCATTGCTCAGTGGCTATGTCGCGACAAAGTGGGCCATACGCGGCTTTTCCTCTGCGCTACGCTCTGAGTTATATGGTACAGGAATTGATGTTACCACAGTCTATCCCGCATGGGTTGAGACACCGATGATTCGGCAAGAGCAAGATGCAATGCAACTATTGAATATTGTCGCCATGCTCACACCCGATCAGGTCGCAGGTGAGATATTACAAGCGGTGCAGGAAGGTCGTCATGATCTGACACTTGCCCCCAATCCAGACATCGCATTAGTGCTTCAAATGATGAAAGACGATCAAGACAAAGCGGAAGAGGTTGTTGGTCAATCATTTCAACAGAATATTCAGAAGTTGTCACAGCCCCAAGCTTCGTAGTAACGGTAGAACGAAAGGGCGGTTAACGTGCAAAAGGATGGCTACTTCGGCTCCGAAAGCATGACATGGAAAATTGGGCAGGAGTCTATTCTGCTCTTAGGCGGGGCGCGGGCCGTACTAATGCAACTCGCGCATCCACTCGTGGCAATGGGTGTGAGCGAACACAGTAGCTATATGACTCAGCCATTGCTGCGAACAGAGCACACGTTTCTCCTGGGACAAATGCTTACCTTTGGCACTACAGCTACCGCACGGCAGGCCGCCCGCACAATTAACACGCTTCATAAACATGTTCACGGTACTCTACCAGTGGATGCAGGTGCCTATACTCAAAGTACATCCTATAGCGCACGCGACCCTAAGCTGTTGCTCTGGGTACATGCAACCCTCGCCGACACCATTCTTCGCACCTACCCACTGTTTGTCGGTCCCCTTACCTATAAAGAGCAAGATCAGTATTACCAGGAATCTAAGGTGATGGGACACCTGTTAGGACTCACGAATGCTGACATGCCTTCAACAGTAAACGACCTCTACGCATACGTGCATGATATGGTGTATAGCAATCAGTTAGCCGCAACGCCACACGCAAGGCAAATTGTGCGTCAGGTCCTGTATCCACCTATTCCAGATGTGTTTCGTCCAATACTACACTTCAATCTTCACATCACCAGTGCGCTCTTGCCTCAACCTATACGTGAGATATATGGCTTAGAATGGGACGCGAAACGTCAGAAAGTCTTTGATATTGAGGCTATAGGAATAAAAAGTATATATCCACGTCTTCCCAATGCTCTCCGTGTATTCCCAATTACAAGAAAGATGATGCATCGACAGGAGGGGTAATGAATGTGGTCATTAGACAAATTCCAAATACTGAGACGGCGTTTTTGCTTCCGATACTTTCGGACGCCGAAGAGGGTGAGGAGCGTGTTCGTGCGGCACTTCTCGATTCTACCTGTACCGCCTATGCAAGCTATGAGGATGGTCAAGCTGTTGGAGCATCTGTGGTACGTTGGGAGGAAGATAGTCCCAGCGAAATTGTGTATATCGCAATAGTTCCTCATTTGCGTGGACGCGGGTATGGAAAGCAGATCATTCACGCGTTACAGGAGGAATTGCGAAGGCGTAAAGGACATTCACTTTTGGTTGGGACAGCGAATGCTTCGCTTGAGAACATTGCTTTCTACCAAAAGTGTGGATTTCGCATGTTTGAAATTCGGCGTGACTACTTTGCATATATTCAACCCCCGATATCAGAGAACGGAATCCTGCTTCAAGATATGCTGGTTTTGCGTTATGATATAGAATAATATTTTCTTTGAATGGCATTTTGAACCTCTTCCAAGCCATTATCGCCAATAACCGTGCGGGTGGATGGCGCAAGCTCAAAGGGAGTCGTTAGCGGTCTGAACGTTAAGAACCGCTCTTCACCTTATTTACCAATATTACAGTATAACGTGCCTTAAAGAGGGACTACAGATTTGGAATATACGCCTATCGAGCGAGCATCTGATGCTTTTCAACAACCCGTTTCGCTCGATTCTATCAAGGAAATGTGTGTACGTGCCTTCGGCTCACGAATACATATCGAGTCTGTGCGAGAGTTGGGTGGCGGTGGCTTCAACAATGTTTATGTAATCACGTTACGTGGGAACAAACGTGTTGTGTTGCGTGTCAGTCCTAGACAAAACTCTCATATAAACTCGTATGAGCAAACGTTAATGCACAACGAGCAACGTATGCAACCGTATTTTGCGCCAATAGCACATCTTATGCCGAAGACGCTTATGGTCGATTTTACACATCAAATTATTGATAGAGATTACCTGTTTCAAACATTCATGGAAGGTGAGCAATGGGCTAGTATACAAAACCAATTGACAGAAGACGAAAAGCACGTTCTTTGGGGCCAATTGGGAGCTATTACAAAGCAAATTCATTCAGTGAAAGGTAATACCTTCGCTTCATCTTGTAGTTGTTCTCAACCCTATTCTTGGAGCGATATAGTAATTGTGAAGCTGAAACAGTGTGTCAAAGATGTTGAAACCTATAACCTGGATGCGATAAGTATCAAAGATATTATAGAGATTGCGCAAACACACAAGGCGTTTTTAGATGCAGTTACTCAGCCACGTCTTCTTCATGGAGACTTATGGACAGTGAATATATTACTTAAACGCAGAAAAAGCGGCCCTCGTATTGTTGCAGTTTTAGATTCAGATAGAGGCTCATGGGGTGATCCAATGGCAGATTGGACTATGTTTCTGCTCAAATGGCATAAGCCCAAAGGTGTTGAAGCATTTTGGGAACATTATGGTCAGGTAGAACAAGGGCTAGCACCCGATTTCAGACAATTGGTGTATCAGGGCTTCCACATAGGAAACGCGCTTGTGGAGGGGCATCGTTTAGGGCGCAAAGACACGCTGGAGCGTGGGTATAAGGACATCAAGAACACCCTAACACAATTACAAGCTATTGTGGGATAAATTACACCGATATTACAACAGTACATGTAGGGACCGATTTATCACGTCCTCTTAGCATTCCAATAAGTAACGAGGACGTGATAAATCGGTCCCTACATGGATTTCTTCTCATAAAGCTCTCTATTATAAGGAACTGTTCTATTTTTGATGCCATTAACGAGAAGCAACGTTCGTAATGAAGAACGCCATCACGATGAGCCAGCTAATGAGAAGGGCAATACCTACTCGGATGACCAGACTGGATACATAAATATTGCGGCGGCGTGGTGTATTTGTAGTTACTTGTGTAGCAGTAGTTATTCTTGTGGACATAGCATTGTTCTCCATTTTTTCTCAGACTTTCTCGCGCGTAGAATAGATAAAGCAAGGAAGTCTTCTCGTACCGTCTCATTAGATAGAACGAGAAATGGAGAACATGCTAACACATTCTTACCTTTTGGGTACTCTTTTACGACATTCGTCACATTCGCAACTTGCACGCAATTTTTCGTAGGTATAGATGCCTGTCTTGTGTCCATCTTCCCAGATAGGAGTCAAGCCATAGCGTCCAACAGGTTGCATATTTACAAGTGTTGTTTCCTCAGTGCTCAAGCTCTTTTTGCTTTGTAACATTCCTGGTTGCCCACCTTCGCCTGCACACCACGCACAGGGACAAGCCCAGCGCAGTGTCTCCCAATCATGAATGCTCTCATGATCGTCACTCCACGATAGAATAAGTTTGCGCTCTTTCTCCTCAAGTAAAAATGAGGTTGGTGTTGGATGATCGTATTGGCTCATATATGTATCTCACAGTTCTTTTATAAAGGGGAACATTCGTATTTGTTCTAGTATGGTGTAATCTTGCATACTTGTCTATAGTAGAGAACATAATGGGCAAGGAGGATTCATCCCTTAGCTATCTCTCCTATATTTCGCTATATTTGTACTCAGCCTCGTTATTTCTTCATGAACAGATATAAGTTGGCATCTAGTATATAGCAAGAGGACGCGCACATTGCTTCGCGCGTGCTGAGGACGCGATACATCGGTCCCTACCATCCTTCGGATGTAGCAACAGGTATTACAAATGGCGTTCTTTTTGCGCAAATCGTTACTACCGTTATTTTTATCGCGTTGTAGACCATAGACAGATAACCATAGTTAAATATAGAGGAGCAAGGGTATAATGTTAGGAACATTGTTGCTTGGAGGGATTGTTGGCGTTATAGTCGCTATTGTAGCCTCGTTCGTCGCGCTCAAAATACAGCAACGTAGCCTGTATAGTACCACTATTCAACAGCAGGGATGGGAGCGTGCGCAAGAAGCGCGTCAGCAACAATGGCAGATACAACAAGAAAAGCGTTCAATCACCTTAGAGAAAAATCTGTCCGTGAATGTGCGGGAGGTACAACAAGAGTGGCAAGCATGGGAACAAAAGGATGCTCTACGCGAGCAAGAACTTAAGCAACAGTATGAGGCCCTCGCCATTCGTGCCGCGTTAGAAAATGAAGTGGAGCATTTACCACTGCTTGAAGAGGCTTCACTACCCATTGCTGAAAATCAGCGTCGTCGCACTGCCGTATCTAGCGCAATCCCTGCACAACTACAAGGCGCGGACCTCACCGGACATGATCTCTCACGACGCTATCTTGGAGGTGCAAACCTGCGCGGTGCAAAGCTGGCACAAGCCAATCTCTTTATGACCGATCTTTCCGGTGCTTGCCTCGTCGGTGCCGATCTCTCCGGTGCCGATCTCTCCGGTGCGAATCTTATCCATGCCGACCTTCGCGATGCCTCACTCATCGGGACAAATGTGCTTGTTGCCGACCTGAATAACGCTATTCTGCTCGGCACAAAACTACAAAAGATAAGAAATCTGACAGCAGAACAGATTCTCACAACAGTTTATGACAACACAACAGAGTTTGATGAAGACAACGACATAACACTACCACGTATCCCTAGCATTCCTAAATCAGCCTTAACTCCATCTTCGACGCCTCAATCAACTACAGCTTCCTATGATATCGTTCGTGCGCAGAGTCTGGACGCCATTCCCGAAACATCCCTACAACCAGAGCCAGAGCAGCAATCTCCATTTTTGACATTTCCCGATATGCTACCCAACACTCCATTCTCTATGGAAGATGACACAACAGAAACAGGCATTCCTGCATGGACACCATCTCCGTCAGACGAAACATTGCGCATATTGGAAGAGCTTCATCTTCCTGCGCAAGAACGCAGACGCACCGAAAATTTTGGTGCCTCCGCGTCTCAAGAAAGACGCGATGGGCGACGCCAAGTACGAGCAAGCTAGCATCTTTATCTACGACGCCTTTGATAGAAAAACAGGACCGAACTACACAATAGCGATCCTAGGATACCTACTACAGGCACTATTGCAAGCACGCGCATTCGATCCTGAGCAATAGACTGTATAGACTCAGATACTACCCTTTTATAAGGAATGTGAGATAGCAGCCAGCCAACAGGTCCTTGCTGATATGTTGCATAGCTCCTTCCCTTCCATGCCACCGAATGACCAACTATCGTGTGTAGGAGTGAATTGATCGCGATAGCAAGAAAAGTAAGTGCCGCAAAGGGTGTCAAAAGGGCATACCGTCGCGCAATACCAAAGTGTTTAAGCCACGGTAAAGCACTGAGTACCTGCGCAATATAGGCTAGCACGGCGATGAAAAACAATAAGTATGACTTTTCTCGACGTGCATCGACAAACAATAATGCGACAGCAGAGGCTAATGTCGTACTTATCGCTGTCTGTATACCTGTAAGTGGCGATTCTTGCAAGTAAGGATAAATGTTTTTTCCAAAGCCATTGGCTATTTGCTGTAAATTTGTGTACATGCGTACCGATACAAGCCCCTCGCCTCGACAGGCAAGCGAAACAATACCTTTACGCTTTAAACTGACTGCAAGTGCTGCATCATCAACAATACTACCCGCATTCGCCGCATGACCATTCACCTGCTCATAGGCAGTGCGATGAATAAAAAAGTATTGTCCATTCGCAAGTGCAGGACCATCGCTTTCATTGACGCGTGCATCCGTACCAACAAAATATTGTTGATAGGCGAATGGAAGCAGCAAGCGTTCCCAAAAGGTTTCGCAGCGTTGTTGCGGAAACAATGACAAGGCATGTATATCACGTTTTACCGCAAACTGTATTGTCGAACGAAGCGCACACGAAGCAAGTTCTGTGTCAGCATCAACAAAAAGTAACCAGGGATAGCGTGCATAACCCGCTCCAGTCCAGCAAGCGTAGTTTTTGCCAGTCCATCCCTCTGGCGGCCCATCAATAGAAATCAGGCGTACACCATCTCTAGTATATCCTTGCACGATAGCTGCTGTATTGTCAGTTGAAGCGTCATTAACAACGATTATTTCGTATTGAGGGTAGTCTTGACGCACTAATGATGCTAACAAACGTGGTATATTTGCCTCTTCATTACGCGCAGGTACAATGATTGAGATACCAGGAAAATCTTCTGGGCCTACGTTATCATCTATTGTGACAGGTACTATTTCTGGCAGTGTTTGATAGTTTCGCATTGCACGTAGACTACTATAGAGTTGTCCAGTCAACACCAGGAAAGGCCATATCCTAAACGCACTTCTCTTACTCACTATGAACACACACTTCCTCTATAAGCATTTTATGATACTGTTTGTATCACGTCTCGCCAGGCTTTTTGTGAACAGCATGGGCCTTTTTTCCTTATGACTAAGAGTTTTGAGGTGATATACTATCGGCAAAGCAACAAATTTTTGTGAGGATGTATGATGACAGACGAACAGCAAATGCCGTTGACAGGCAAAATCGCGTTAGTAACGGGCAGTGGACAAGGCATAGGAAGAGCCATAGCACAGCGTTTAGCAAGGCTGGGTGCTGATGTTGTTGTGAATTATCGTAGTAATGCTGATGCCGCAACTGAAACGAAAACAAGTATCGAGGCACTCGGCAGACGATGTGCGGTTATTCAAGCAGATGTACGCCAGGAAGAGGAGGTTACACGTCTTTTTGCTGGGGCAACACAAACGCTTGGTCCCATTACGATTCTTGTAAACAATGCAGGCACTACGCGAGATAAACTCATTCTTCAGATGTCGCTAGCGGATTTTGAGCACATCATCGACAGTAACCTACGCTCCACGTTCCTGTGTACAAAAGCGGTACTACGACCAATGATGAAGGCACGCTGGGGCCGCATCATCAATATTGCCTCTGTCGCAGGTTTGCTTGGTCCTGCGGGACAAGCGAATTATGCCGCATCAAAGGCTGGTATCATCGCATTGACATTGACAACTGCACGCGAAATGGCAAGCCGTAACATCACAGCCAACGCGGTAGCTCCTGGTTTCATACCAACAGAACTTACCTCTACTCTGACAGAGCAACAGCGAAAGTTTCTTGTTGACGCCACACCTCTTGGACGGTTGGGGACGACAGAAGAGGTTGCTGGTACAGTCGCGTTCCTCTGCTCACCTGATGCAGCCTACATTACGGGTCAGGTCATTAGCGTAGATGGCGGTGCTTCAATGCATATCTAACATGCGCTACTTGTTCAGAGAAATCAAAAGAAAGTAGTGAAACAAAATGCATACAAGCATACTCTAATAGATATTCTATATTTCTACCCCAGCACGAAGAAGGCTAAAAAGATGAGTTTATTTGAAACAGAAGAAACCAACCAGTTCACGTTCGAAGCATTCGCGGCACACGATTTTTACACGCAGGTAAATCGTCTCCTTGTTCAACGCGCGATAGACCATCTTGTCACGCATCGCACACAGGCTACAACTACCGCAAGTGGTACTCCCCTCATTACGATTGTTGATATGGCGTGTGGAACAGGAGCGATTTCACGTCTGATTGCCGAAGAAATGGCTCAGCATCAGCTCCTTAGCAACACCTGTATTATCGGTGTCGATCCATCTGCCGAGGCTCTCCGACTTGCGGGTAACTCGATGCAAGCGGACTTCCCAGAGGTCCAGACAAAGTTTCTTCAAGGCGATGTATCTGATCTCTCTCGCATTGTGCAAAACGCTGACGCTGCATTCTTTTGTAATGCGATTCACCTCGTGCCTGATAAAAAAGATGCATTTCAACATGTAGCAGAGATACTAGCTCCTCGTGGTATCTTTGCCTGCAATAGTGCATTTTATCATGGTACCTATGTTGAAGGAACTGAGCGATTTTATCGTCTCTGGACGCGTCGCGCTGTTGGCTGGCTCAAAAAAGAGCATCCAGAGGTGCATTTATCACGTGATGCGAAAGCAATGGCTATGCAGTGGTGGACGCCGGAAGAATATGTTGCAGCCCTACAGCAAAGTGGGTTTGGAGAAGTCGATATTTCGCGAAACAACGCTACAATGTCACTTGATGCATGGCGCGACCTGGGAAAATACTGGCTGTTCATAGAAGGTGCTTTGCCAGGAATACCATTAGCACTTGGCGCGGAAGCACTAGAGAATGCCGTGTACCAGACAGGCCAGGAATTAGGCTTGAGCGAGGTGCCGCGTACCTGGTTGCAGCTTATTTCCACTAAGAACGCGTAAAGCTGAAATGTAGCCATTTCATGCGATACTTCGTATGATAAAATGAAGGGGTATGCATTTCGCATACACGGTTCACCCTCTGTGTTCATCAAGAATGGGAGAGTATCGCATGCAATGGGCAGTCGCTATAGCTGCGTTTCTCGCTTCGGCTGTTGAATTTGTCGAAGCCTTTACTATTGTCCTGGTTGTGGGAGTCACAATTAATTGGCGTAGCTCGCTTGCTGGTGCCTTTGCCGCAGCAGCTACGCTTGCACTTATTATCGCCACATTTGGCGTAGCACTCGTACAGTTTGTGCCTCTAAACGTCCTCCGACTCGTCGTGGGTGTCATTCTTATTCTCTTTGGCTTAAAGTGGCTCAAAAAGGCTATTTTACGCTATAGTGGTCTAAAAGCACTACATGATGAAGAAGCCATTTATGAAGAGACGCGTGCAGAACTCCGCGCACGAGGCGAAATAATTGCACCACGCTTCGAGCCATTCGGCATCGCGATGTCCTACAAGGCCGTTTTGCTTGAAGGACTTGAAGTTGCGTTTATTGTGATTACCTTTGGCAGTAGTGTAGCGTCAAGTGGAACGGCGCGGTCACTCGGTATCACTTCTGCCGCGATTGGTGCTGCTATCGCCGGAGTACTTGTCATCCTGTTGGGTGTGCTAGTACGTGCTCCATTAAAGCAAGTTCCCGAAAACACGCTTAAGTTCGTTGTGGGTATCATGCTTACATCGTTTGGCACATTCTGGGCTGGCGAGGGTATCCGCATCTCCACAAGCGGTACGCACTTTGACTGGCCTGCAATACCCATTACAGATGTGTTCATTCTCGTCCTGGCAGCCATCTACCTGCTTGCATCCTACATTCTCGTACAATGGTTGAAGAGTACTAAGCAACGCCAGACAACACCAAGTAGTACAGAAGGAACTCAGGCGATAAAAGAAGAGGTAACACAATGAACGTGATTAAGGCCATTTACTACTTCCTTGTGGGCGATATGATTATTCTTGTGGGCATCTTGGCTGTGATTGTCATACTCGCACTCATCAACAACGTCGATGCATTAGAGCCGCTTCGTAGTATAACGGGAGCGATTCTGATTACTGCTGTCCTGAGCGTGCTTGTTGCTACATTGACGCGCGAGGCACGAGGCAAACGGTAGGATATAGGGACCGATAATGCACATTTACAAATTAATCGAAGAGTGAATATGAGGTGAGTTTACTGCCTCACTGGTCTCTCTATTCTTCGATTAATTTGTAAATGTGCATTATCACGTCCTTGATCATTTTGCAACCCATTCTAGGAAGCATTGATGAAGCGTTTCTTCGTGCTCCTCAAGAATTGCAGCAGCAATACGAGAATGAAGCTGTATGAAGAGCTGATGAGAGTTCTCACTTGGGAAAGAAGGAGGTTGTATGAAGATCATTCTCAGTAGAAAAGGATTTGACTCAGGAATTGGCGGTGTTGCGAGTCCTATTTTTCCGTCAGGAGATTTACATACCCTGCCCATTCCAGAGTCTATCTACAGTCCTCACTCGAAGCGATATAAGGACATACAGGCAGGCGGCCTTTCTTTGGGACCCATTGTTTCTGATTTAACGGAAGGAAGAATACAGCCAGAAAACGTAAGCCCTGCGATCAAAGATTACGAGTCCACCTGAATATCGAGCCTGACTCTTTAACACTCTCTGCACTTCCTCTCGCACACGAATTACACAGAAAGAACTCCAAGTCGATGTACTCACTGCTACTCAAGGGAGGGAGCGGTTAGAAAACTCTTTGTTCTATCTTCTCTAACATCACCTAAAAATCTGAAGATTGAGCACCTCAAGAATAATACGCTTCTGCTCTTGTACGGATGGAACACTACGCGCTCCATCAAGAAATTGAACAAACTCTTTGTGATAAGGGTCAATTGTGTCCATGATTGTGATCCTTTCCAGATAATTACTGCTTCCTGAAAGTATCTCACATAAATGGTTATAGGAGAGATTGTCACCTCGTACTTACCCTGCTAGCATACTTTTCTCGTCTATTGTTCGTGTACATAATAGCAGGAAACTACCATATCTATGTACCATACATAGTTTTTGGCTATAAGAATTACAAACGTTATAGATTGGAGTTGTTTTATGGCGACGGGATTTATTGGACGGAATTGGAAATTTTTGGCGGCTCTAGCAGGGTTTGCCGTAGTGCGCGAACTGATACAGAGACGCAAATTTATTGAGTTACAAGGCAAGGTTGTACTTATTACAGGTGGCTCACGCGGCTTTGGTTTGGCGATGGCGGAAGAGTTCGCGCACGAGGGGACAAAGCTGGTCATCTGTTCACGTGAGAGCGATGAGTTAGCACGAGCACAGGCGAAGCTTCAAGAGTTGGGGGCCGATGTGTTGACGGTTGAGTGTGATGTGACGAAGCCAGAGGAGGTACAGCAGTTAATCACTCAGGCAACAGCTCACTTCGGACGTGTTGATATCCTGGTGAATAATGCGGGCATTATTAGTGCAGGTCCCTTGAATACACTCACACGAAGCGACTTTGAGGAGTCGATGAACATCATCTTCTGGGGAACCTATAATACAACAATGGCGATATTGCCACAAATGCGAGCGCGAGGGAATGGACGAATTGTCAACATTGCTTCGGTTGGTGGTAAAGCAAGTGTGCCTCATCTGCTCTCCTATGCCAGTGCGAAATTTGCCGTTGTTGGCTTGTCCGAAGGGCTTCATGCAGAGTTGGCACAGGAGGGTATAGATGTGATCACGGTCGCTCCTGGACTGATGCGCACGGGTTCGCAGGTAAACGCAGTGGCGAAAGGTGATAAGAATAAAGAGGAATACACACTCTTTGCTTTGATTGATACTCTTCCAGGTTCCTCGATCAGCGTACAACGGGCGGCGAAACAAGTTGTACGTGCGACGAAACGTGGTGATACAGAACTCATCATCAGCGTACCAGCACAAATTCTTGCGCGTTTACATGGGGCATTTCCTGGCCTGATAACGGATGCCCTGACTCTCTCCACGCGCTTCTTGCCTAAGGGCGAGGGAACGGCGCGTCACACGGGCAGTGAGAGCGAAACACCGATCTCTCAATCCTTCTTAACAACGTTAGGACAAAAAGCATCACAAGAGTATAACGAGCTTTAATATAGATGTGCCAAGTATGGAGAAGCCGCGAACATCAAAAGATAAACGTTTCTTTCGCTATTTATCTCTTGATGTTCGCGGCTTTTTATTAGAAAGTTCTACATATTGACGAATTTGACATAAAATATTTGACGTTGCATGACTGAACTGTTATTATTGAGAATGGACGGTGCTTTTCTGGTAACTTCGACGACAGGATAACAAAGATGCAAGAGGCACAAACTTGGCGAAAACTTTTAGGGACAATTATTAGTAACTCAAAGGAAAAACAGCGTATCGCAGTTGAGCTAGGGGTAAAGGCTATTACCCTGACACGTTGGGTGAGTGGCGAGTCAGACCCACGTCCACAAAACCTACGTCTTCTGCTTAACGTACTTCCAGGGCAACGCGAACAACTTCTTGATTTAATTCGGAGAGAAGAGGGCTGGGAAGAGTTTTCTGATACCATAAAGGACGATACATCCAAAGATATTCCCTCTGAATTTTATTCTAGTGTATTTGTCGCACGAGCGTCTACTACAGAGAATTTACGCTATTGGTCTATTTGTCAAATTATTTTACAGCAAGCACTGCGGCAACTTGATCCAGACCGATTGGGTATGGCGGTTTGGGTTGTACGTTGCATGCCTCCCTCCGGCTTTTATCATAAGGTTCGTAGCCTCCGTGAAAGTGTCGGCATAGGGACTCCTCCATGGGGAGGCAATTTAGAGCAGAGAGCTATGTTTCTGGCTGCGGAGTCATTAGCGGGAAACGTTGTGACACTCTGTCGCCCTGCAATTATTGAAAATCTGGATGAAGAACACAATTTATTGCCTGCTGCACGGGTCGAATATGAAAAAAGTTGCGCTATCTATCCAATTTTGTATGCGGGCCGTATAGCAGGTGTATTTCTTGTTTCTAGTACGCAAATAAACCACTTTTTATCACGATCCAGAGGGGCATTGGTGCAAGCTTACGCAGACTTACTTGCATTAGCATTTGAACCAGAGGATTTTTATGAGCCGGAAGACATTGCGCTCTGCGTGCTCCCCTTTCACAACGAGCAGAAAGAATATTTTGCTCCATTCCGGCAAATGGTTACAAATGCAATTAAAGAGGCCGCACAAAATAATAAGCCAATCAATAATATTGAGGCCGAGATGCAGGTATGGCAGGAGCTAGAGGAAGAACTTATCCAGGTCTCCGCTAATAAATAGGCGAAAGTACATACTAACACACGATGTTTGATGATTTTACAGACGGGATTGCTCACGACTGGACACAGACTTGTATTGGGACAGGTACACTTTCCATGACCAATTCTGCTCTCCATATGGGCATTCCCTCTGCACAACAAGGTCAATACAGCGATGCCCAGGTTGACGACTATGGTGGACGTGTTCGCTCGGCGTTTCCATGGAAGCCTCCGCTACGTATGACTGTACGTTCGCGCTCATCGCATAGTGCGGCAACGCTTGATAGTACGAATGAGAGTCAAGACATCCTGCGTGGTACGGCTGGCTTCGGCTTTTGGAACTATCCTTTTTCTGTGCGTGGCGATATTCTCATGTTGCCAGAGTCAATTTGGTTTTTCTATGCCTCACCACCCTCAAATATGGCACTCGTCCCCGGTATTCCTGGTTGGGGTTGGAAAGCTCAAGTTGTTCATAGTATGCGTGCCGAGGCACTCGCCACCATCGTCCCTACAGCACTTACAACGTTGTGGGGACGCGTCACTGGAAATACAAAGCCAGCATCGCGCTGGATGCAACGTTTAAGCGGCGCAAGTGAAGCCTTACTGCCCGTTACAATGACTGAATGGCACACCTATACACTTGAGTGGCGAGAAAGTGCTGCCACATTCTGGGTTGATGATGCTCTTGTGTTACGCGTTCCTCAACCTCCGACGCGACCACTTGGCTTTGTCGCGTGGCTCGATAACCAGTATGCTGTAGCAACACCGAGTGGTATATTACGCTTTGGGACAGTTAGTAATGGTCCCCAGTGGCTCGATATAGATAGCATTAGAATAGAGACACTTTAGCTCTCTGTTCGTTCTGCCGGTCCATCTATCACAATCGCATTTAACGACTCGTCTTCGGCCCATACTATGTGACCTAATCGCCCTTGAGTATAAACTGACCGGGAAACAACGCTAGTGCTGTTTCCCGGTCGGCTTATACTCAAGGGCCGTAATCAGCTACTGCCAGCGAGTGAGCGCGGCAAGCTGTATCAGATTGCCACTGGTGTCGTTCACCATGGCAATAGTCGATCCGGTCACTTTGGTCGGCGGCATGGTGAACTCTGCACCCGCGGCCTTCATGCGGTCGTACTCGCGCTGTACGTCGTCTACGTAGAACATGACGGCTGGCTGGCCCTGCTCGAACATCGCCTTCTGGTAGGCTTGAGCCGCTGGGTTGTCATTGGAGGCGAGCTGCAACTCGACGCCGTCCGGCTCCTCAGGTGAGGCGACGGTGAGCCATCGGTACGGACCCTGAGTGACATCCGCTTTCTTCACCAAGCCCAGAATGTCGGTGTAGAAGCGCAATGCTTTCTCCTGGTCATTCACATAAATGCTAGTCACTTTGATTTTCATAATACTTTCCTCCTGTCACATGAGTTTGGAATGGTTCGTCACTCTTATGACGAACCAAAACGGACAAATGTGACCGATGGATGAGTACGTGCGTCACACTGATAAAGTTAGGCTCTCGTAGCTCCTCTGATAGAAAACGAAGGGATGACGAGATGGACGAACACGAATGGCTGGCGGAACAATTCGAGGTCAACCGGACTCACCTGCAAGCGGTGGCCTACAGGATGCTCGGCTCACTCACTGAGGCAGACGACGCCGTACAGGAGTCGTGGCTTCGCCTCAGCCGCTCCGAGACGAGCGGCATTGAAAACCTGGGAGGATGGCTGAGCACGGTAGTCGCACGCATTTGCCTCGACATGCTGCGTGCGCGAAACTCACGGCGCGAGGAGTCCCTGGAAGCATCTGCATCCGAACCACAAGCACTCGGCGAGGGTGGAATCAACCCTGAGCAGGAAGCACTCCTAGCTGACTCGGTCGGTCTGGCACTGCTCGTAGTTCTCAACACGTTGAATCCCGCCGAACGCCTTGCCTTCGTGCTGCATGACATCTTTGCCATGCCTTTCGACGAGATTGCTCCCATCGTGGAACGCTCAGAAACAGCTACTAGGCAGCTCGCGAGCCGCGCACGCCGTCGAGTGCGAGGAGGAGCAAGGGTGAAGGACGCCGATCTTCCATCCCAGCGACATGTGGTCGATGCCTTTCTCGCCGCGTCGCGAGCTGGTGACTTCAACGCGCTGCTCACAGTACTAGACCCGGAGGTTGTGTTTCGCATAGATGGTGCGGCCTCGCCTAAGGGTGTGTCAAGAGAGGTCCGTGGCGCGAAAGCCGTGTCCAGGCAGTTCTCAGGACGTGCTCAGGGCTTCCGAATGGCTCTCGTGAACGGAGCAGTGGCGCTCATCGTGGCACCGCATGGGCGTCTGTTCCTCGTCCTCAATCTCACTATTAGGAACGACAAGATTGCCGAGATCGAGGCGGTCGCCGATCCCACACGCCTGCGTCAGTTCGATCTGGCAGTCCTGGACAATTAACGAGCCAATTAGGAGAACAACCATGCTATCTCGTCTTGCAAAAGGAATGCTCCTTGCTTTTCTCGTTTTGTCGCTTACTATGTGTGGGAGTGCAGGACAGACTGCCTTTCTTAAAAATGAAACTGTAGCGAAAGAACAAAACACGTTCGCTACAGTTTCATTATCCACTTTTACCTATTTCTCGGTTTGCGTTAATACCTCATCAATGAGGCCGTATGTCACTGCTTCCTCCGCACTCATGTAGAAGTCGCGGTCAGTGTCACGTTTGATGCGTTCCAGGCTCTGCCCTGTATGAAGCTGGATAATACCGTTAATTACGTCTCGCGTATGCAGCATCTCGCGTGCCAGGATGTCTATATCGCTTGCCTGTCCGCTTGCTCCCCCTTGAATGAGCGGTTGATGCATATGAATACGTGCATTGGGTAAGGCACGACGGCGACCTTTATCACCTGCAAGCAGAAGAATCGTGCCAAAACTGGCGGCATAGCCTACACAGGTCGTTGCAACCGGACAGGGAATGATACGCATAGTATCGTAGATGCCTAATCCTGCTGAGATCACTCCTCCGGGCGAACTGATATACATATTGATTTCGCGGTCTGGATTATCCGACGCTAAAAAAAGCAATTGTGCCACAATTAAATTAGCCATGCTCTCTTCAATCGGGCCATTCACCATTATGATGCGCTCCTTTAAGAGGCGCGAATACAGGTCGTAAGCACGTTCGCCACGTCCAGTCGTCTCTATAACAGTTGGAATAACAGAATAGATGCTCATTGTGAAAACTCCTTTATTTCACTTTCTGTCGTACAAAGTAGTAGTACACCATAGCGATATCGCCTGTTGAACCTTGATTGAGCACTCCGACGAGAAGCCAACCTTCACGCCCTAGCTCGTTCAGGCGTTCCTCGTCAGGAAGCGATCTGCTATTCGTATCAATGGTCAGTACATGGTAATCCCAGTGAGCCGGCTCCATTGGAACATCTTCATAGACCTTAATGTCTGGTACAAATCCCACGGCACCCTTTTCTGCATACCGTATTAAAGGGGATAGGGTTGTAAACATTGTTTTCTTTCTCTCCTTGCTTCTTCTTGCTTGACACATTTATGATTGACATTTCCTCCCCTTGAATATAACATGCTCTTGGCGTATACTCATAGACATAAGATATGCTATTGGCATGTGTTATGCCGAGGATATGCTTACAGCATAGAAAAAGTGAGGAATGTACATGGCAGACGAAGAGAAAACACTCGATTTACAGGAGATCATCGGGCGTGTGGTACGCCGGGAAAGACAAGACCGCCGTCTCACGATTAAGGAGTTAGGCGACAAAGCGGGCCTCTCAGAAATTTATGTTGGGGAGATCGAGCGCGGGCAGAAATATCCTTCCTCCAAAGTGCTAGAGGCTTTGGCGAAAGCGTTGGACTTGGACATGGCAGAATTCTTAGAGTTGATGGCAGAAGAGATTCGCAATGACCGCGAACCACAGTTGACCAACGCGATTGGCTTTGTCTTGCCAAGTACGCCAAATCAACCGCGTCGTATGGTGGTGAAGCGTATCGTCAATATGCTTAACGAGGGCGACGTGGAGAGCGTAGCTGATTTTAGCGCGTTCCTGCTCTCCAAACGCTTGCCTCAGCAAGAATAATAGTTGCTTCAATTGCCCTCTATTGCTTTGGCCTCTTAAATAAAAGCTCGTTGCACAATCTTACTCCTTTATTGTAGACTCAATTTACAGCGTGGACCCTATCATAACAATCAAAACGACACTCAGGACAGCATAATCAACCTTCCCTAATGCTTTCTCATACAGGCGTGTTTGATGGCCTTCGCTCTCGTAGCCGCGTGCCTCTAGTGCTGTTGCGAGTTCAGATGCACGACGTAGGACGCCTTGTAGGAGTGGTACGAAAAGCATCGTCAAACTTTGAAAACGTTCGTAGAGGGTGCCATGGGTGAGGTCGGCACCACGCGCGGTTTGTGCTTTTGTCAGTTGCTCGACCTCTTCAAATAACGTGGGGATAAAACGTAGCGCGAGAAGTGTCATAAGCGCGAAATCATCGACAGGCAATTTTAACCGACGGAGTGGAGCTAACAGCATAGTCAGACCTTCAATGAGGGCCACAGGCGAGGTTGTCATGGTCAGCAAAAGTGAGAAAGCGTAGAGCGTCAACAGCACTACAGTGAAGCTTACAAAACTCCATACACCACTGTAGGTAATTGGTATTGGCCCTATGAGCAAGTTCTGTGTCGGCGCGTTGTCGCGTATGACCCACCAGAAGATGATTGCGCTTATCAAAAGCAACACGAGAAGAATACGTATACGACGAAGCCAGATATTGCGCCATAGAGCACGTAGAGGAGTTACACGAGCAAGTATCAAAAAGCATAGGAGGGCGAAGACAAGCAGCAACGCACCCTCACGAGCAATACCATATGGTATACCAAGTGGTCCAAACGCGTATAATACCTTATCACCATCACCACTGAGCGAAAACAAGACGGTAAGCGCACCTATCACTGTTAGTACGATCAGGAGCCACATACGTCGCCATAGTTCACGGGGAGAGATATTCGAGCCTGCAATAGCCACGCCGAGCAGAATCACAAGGGCAATAAAAGGCGCGAAATGCCATTCGCGTTGTCCTGCAACAACCAGCGAGACCACAATGATAAGCAAGACAAGCAATTTCGTTCTTGCCTGCAAGCGATGTAACACACTTTTTCCAGGATAATAGGTACCTAACGAAACATTTTTGAGCATAAAACGTTGCTTTCAACTTAGTGCTTATCCTAAAGAGGAGTAATGAGCCTTCCCAAAGATTTTGCGGCGATTTGATACATAACTTAAAAAATCGACAATTTCCTGTCTGCCTTACCTCTTTCTAGAGATGTGACATTATTTGCGCTCCAGACCTTTGTAGAGCATTTTTACACTAAGATAGGTCACCTGCTCTACACCATCCGGTCCATCGGTGTAGGGGCGCATCTGGTTTTCAACGGTCAGCATGGCAACTCCATGCAGTAAAGACCACAAAACACTAGCTAGTGCGCCAGGGTCGCCATCAACAATCTTGCCTTCTTCTTGACCTAACTTTACTACCTCTACGTAGAATTTATATACAGACTTTGAGGCCGAATATAAGTCTGGAAAAGCCTCACGTTCGATGGTCAGTCCACTAAACATTTCACGCATCAACCAGGGGTTCTTTTGAGCAAACTGGACATATGTCCGCCCAATAGCCTGTAATTGTGCAAATGCATCAGATGGCACTTCTCGCAACACAGACTGAATGCTCTCAGCAAGCCGACGAAATCCCTCTTCATTGATTGAAGCAACTAACGCCTGTTTGTCTGCAAAATGGCGATATGGCGCAGCATGACTCACACCCGCCCGACGTGCAACTTTACGCAAATCAAGAGTCGCCGCTCCTCCCTCTGAGAGCATCTCCAATCCGGTTTGAATTAAGGTATGACGTAAATCCCCGTGATGATAGGGTTTGGGTTTCTGACTGTCTCTATAGCTATCCATTTTTTCTCTCCAAACAAAGTTGACACCAGAAACAAAGTTGACACCAGAAACATTGTATGGTATAATCTTAGCAATGTCATCATACTGCAAGAACGAGCAAGATGCAACGACAGAAATAAACGTTTTCTCTTCAACACAGGAGGTACAACTATGTCAAATCAGAAAAAGGTTGCCCTGATCACAGGTGCTAATAAGGGCATTGGTTTCGAGATTGCACATCAATTAGGAGCCAAAGACATCATCATATTGATCGGCTCACGGGATCAAACGAAGGGAGATGAGGCAGCCAGAAAACTTCAGGCCGAGGGCATCGAAGCATCCAGCATCCAGCTTGATGTGACTGACCAGCAAACGATCATTCATGCCGCTTCTTTGATCGACAAAACTCACGGAAAACTGGATATCCTGGTGAACAATGCCGGTGTTGCTTTCAATGAATGGGGTGTTCCGCCCAGTGAATTGGACGTTGAGGTCTTGAGGAAATCCTACGACACCAACGTATTCGGGGTGTTTGCTGTGACAAAAGCGATGCTTCCATTACTGCGGCGTTCCGATGCTGGGCGCATTGTTAACCTATCGAGTCCCCAGGGGTCTTTGACCTTGAATAGTGACCCACACACACAGCTGCCACTACTACCGGCCTATAATTCGTCAAAGACGGCGGTCAATGCTATCACTGTTTTCTTTGCTAACGAGTTACGTCCCACAACCATCAAAGTGAATGCAGTCAGTCCGGGATACGTGAGTACCGACCTAAACAATCACCAAGGAGTTCTAACACCTCAGCAGGGAGCAATATTGCCTGTGACATTTGCCACTTTATCTGCTGATGGACCAACTGGCGGATTTTTCGAGAAAGATGGCGTCATCCCTTGGTAAGAGAGAAACTCCACCTGGATAGGCTCTTAGTAAGAGCGCGGTAGCCTCTGTTCGTTTTTTAGAGCGGTGAACGCTTCATCAAGTGTCAAGATATCTTCTGGAAGTGACATACCCTGCTTGCGCAATAGCGTTAGTAGCTCGCTTAGAGGTGGTGCCGTAAGGCCCCATTTCTGCAATTGTTCACTCTGCGAAAAGAGGGAGCGTGGAGTCCCTTGCATCACGAGATTTCCATTGTGCAAGACAAACAGCATGTCTGCTAGCGTAGCAACTTCATTCATGTCATGTGTCACAAGAATAACAGTCACGCCTCGTGTCCGTCGCACATTTTGTAAATAGGTGTAAAATTCGGTGCGTGCATCAGCATCAAGGCCAACGGTTGGCTCATCAAGAATCAGTACGCTTGGAGACATTGCTAGCACGCCTGCAAGGGCGACGCGTCGTTGTTGCCCACCACTTAACGCAAAAGGCGAACGCGACGCATACTCTGAATGAGGAAGTCCAACGAGTTCCAGGGCAGCAAAGACACGAGCGCGTTTTTCGTGTCGTCCAATTTTCATACGTTGCAAGCCAAAAGCAACATCGGCATAGACGGTCTTCGCGAATAGTTGCGACTCTGGAAACTGAAATAGCATTCCAACGCGTTGCCGTAATGCTCGCAGGTCTACTCCCTTGCCACCAACATTGACGCCATCGACAATCACGGTGCCAGATGTTGGTGTGAGCAAACCGTTAAAATGCTGTATTAGCGTTGATTTACCAGAACCAGTGACGCCAATAATCGCGGCACAACTTTCACGCTCAATATTCATAGTGACATCGACCAGTGCCGCTTTTTGCATAGTGCCCGACTGATAAGTATAAAAAAGATGTTCCGTTGTAATAATCGCGTTGCTCACAAAGACAACTCCTGTGCAATCGCCTCAACAGTCACTGCCTCTTGTGAAAGCGGAATCCCTATTTTACGCAGACGTGTCGCAAGCTCGATTGGCTCTGGGATTGCCAGTTTCAATAAGCGCAATTTGGATACGTCTGCAAAGAGTATTGCGGGTGTTCCCTCCATTACAATCTGGCCTTGCTCCATCACGACAATACGGTGTGCCAATGCCGCCTCTTCGAGCAGATGCGTGACTTGAATGACGGTGAGTCCTTGCTCCTTGTTTAATTGATGTAACAGCGTGACAATCTCCTGGCGAGAACGCGGGTCGAGCATTGATGTTGCCTCGTCCGCGATAATACATTTAGGAAGCAGTGCCAAGATGCCTGCGATAGCAACACGCTGCCTCTGCCCGCCAGAGAGTCTATGCGGTGGCAACTGGCGCAAGGCAGAAATTCCTACTGCTGAGAGGGCGGTATCGACACGTTCGGCAATTAATGCAGGAGCGAAACCACGCATTGAGAGTGACCAAGCAATGTCGTCCTCTACAATTGTGGCGATAATCTGATTGTCAGGATTTTGAAAAATCATGCCCATGGTATCGCGAATAGTACGTCGCGTTGTCACATCCCTTGTGTCGAGGCCATTAACTAGAACATGTCCTGTATCAGGAATAAGCAACGCATTGCATAGACGCGCTAATGTTGACTTGCCACTTCCATTATGCCCCAGCACCACGACATACTCACCTTCTTGTACGTGCAAACTCACATCGCGTAAAGCCACTTGCGATTTCTCTGTACCAGTCACTTGCGTAGGATAGCTATAACTCACATGCTGTATGTCAATGCTCATGCCTTCGCTGCTCCCTGTCTTTTCAGCAAACGTCGTCGGCGCACCGCTGACTTCAAGAGCGAACGTGAGAAACGGCGCATCCGTTTATGTAGACGCCCACTAGGAAAGGGACGTACAGCATAACCAAGCCGCCGTACCAGCGAATTTGTGACGGCATAAATTGCAATGACAAAGGGACAGAGAAGCATCCATAACGCTACATAATAGAGGCCCCACCAGTACCTAAAGCCAAAGGTGACTAACGGCGTTATGAGCGGTACAAAAGTACGTTGCCACCATATACCAAGACCAATGCTAGCGGAAAGCACTCCAATTAGACTTATAGCACCCGCATAGGCATTGTGTAGGCCACGAACGAGCGTAGTGAATGGTAAGCCTAACAGAAACGTGCTGAGAAAGAGAACGATGTACAAAGCAAGCGCACCAAATGTAACACCTATCAGAAGCAACAAGAAATGGGACAAACGATGTCTCATAGTAAAGCCAAGGAAAAGCCCACCCGTTGCCTCTAGCAGCAGTGTTATGACCAACTGTGGACCAGTCACAATTGCCGCAAGAAAGAGCGCGACGAGCATACCCATAATACCGACGTATAGGCCACGCCGCAGGACAAGCACCGCGTATACGATGAAGATCAGCACGCGAAAAAAATCGCCGCCAATCGGCAAGTACAATGTCAGCAGTTGAAACACAATCGCGATATCCGCGAGTAACGCCCCTTCCGCAATCTCTATCGCGCTCAATTTTCGGAACATGTGTGGGTCCTTAAAAGTCGGTTGTAGGGGCGTAATCATGCAAATGAACAATTGAATCAGGATATGAACCGTCCGTAGGGGTCTAATTCTATTACACCCTTTTGGCACACAACCACGTTGGCAGGGTTGATGGAACGTTCCACATATCCTGCCAACATGGTCGTGTGCCAAAAGGGTGTAATAGAATTAGACCCCTACAATTCATGTATCCCCATTATTTCGTTCATTCGCATGATTGCGCTCCTACACGCTATTTCTATGGCTTGTTACATTGCATTGTAACGTACTCAAGTGCTATCGACAATAGTTTACAAACGCCAAAGTTGCTTCAAGGCTGAGATCAACTGGCTTTGACGCTGCTCTATTGTGGTGGGAGTCCACGCACGGAACCCTAGCACTTGCGTTGTTAAAGCAAAAGGGGAAATACCATCCTTCGAGAGAAAATAGCGGTGCTTCTTGTCCTCGAAATCGAAGTTTTCGGCTTTCATGTTTTTCCCTTGCGACAACAAAACGAGATTGCCCAAACGATGCACGTACTTCTGACGTATCTCTTTAGACGGAAACGCTTTGACCCATTCGCTCTCCAACGCGGGACGTTGCGGCAAGACATGCTCTATGGTCACGGTTTGATGATCGTAAGATGCGACCTTTTCTGAAAGTTTCGTGTCCAGGCGCAACAGGACATAACGACATGGATAATGCAAGAGATAGAGATCACCATCCAACACACGCAGAAACTCGAAACGCTCTTTCGATGTCAACTGTAGAGGTGATTCTGGACTAAAAAGGTCTTCATCTGAGTCAATCGCATACAAGAGTTCACAATAGCGGTCAATACGCTTATATGGTGGAACGCGGCAAACCATGAAACTGATAACAAGTCGCTCAAGGTCTGCCAGGAAACGCAACACTAAATCGGGCTGCTTACGGTGATTTTTGACAAAGTAGTAGAGTGCGGGTGGCGTCCATTGTGCATGGTCAAGATAGTTGAGCCACCTGAACATGTTGTTTATTTCTTTTGCCTTTGCGGGTGAACCCTGATCGTAATTCGTCTTGAGGATGTTGTTGAACGCGTGGGCATAGGGAAACAGGATTGTGTCAATAAACTCTTGTGGCGTCGAGAAACGTGGTCGTACATATTGATTAAACTCTTCAATCATACCTTTGTTTTGACGCTTCTTAGAAAAGATGGCGCGTAGATGAAAGAAGAGATTTTCAAATTCCTCCGTGCCAAGCATCGTCTCCATCTCTTCCCACTTTGTCGCGTACTCATCTTGCTTGCTAGAAGGAATGAGGCTTACAAGGTCGGCCTTCAAAATATCGGGATACGAGAGGTTCAGACCACGACTGTTCAGCACAGCGAAGATGCGATACACAGCGTCGAGGTCAGGGCTAGATACTGCGACCACGATCAAAAAGCAACGGTTAATAATGAATTGTGTCAGCGCAGTAAGCTGAGCATCCGAAAGCTTTTTCAGTTCACGAATAAAGCCAAGCGTGTTGGCACGTATGTTACGCTGGCTTTCTGGCAATTGTGAGTCCTGCAATTCTTGCAGTGCTTCGATACCACCCTTTTCTTGGATGTAGGTTTGAAAGAACTTCGCATCACGCTCACGCAATTTTAAGCGGTATCGCTCTGGTGTGCCAGTAATAATATTGCCCTTTTCCGACAAAAACGAGGTTAAGCTTTCCGCAAAGTTCGAGCTAATCAAACTGCGAATTGCTGATAAAAGCATCGTGAGCGTTGTTAGGCGTTGCTGTCCGTCAATGACTTGCGCGTCTGGCTCTTCGCCCTTGATGATCACAACACTACCTAGAAAATAGGGAGATATATCGTCGGTGGGCTTGTCGCCGCCCTCCATAGCCGTTAATAAGTCCTGATACAGTTCTTCGGATTGCTCCGTCGTCCACGAATATGCGCGTTGATATAATGGAATGGTAAAGACAAAATCGTCGCTAAATATTTTCTTAATTGGATACTCGGACCCATGAATGTTCATTTTGCTCAAAACGTCGCTCCCACACGCTTATAGTAGTAGTGGCTTCTCCGTAGAGATAGCATTGCTAATGATACTATAAGCGTCGGTATAGTCAAGTCCTACCTAGTGAGTACATGCTTATCTTCAAAAGACTGTGCAGAGCCTCGAAAAGCCTGCTAGGTCGTCAACCATGATTTCCAGATCGACCACTCTTGAACTAACCGAGTCAGAGCAATATATCCTGCGGCTCGTGGATGAGCACCATCATTTGCGGCAACTTCTTCTCTCCAAATGCTAACTTGCTGCAAAGGAGCAAAAACCTCTAAATATGGAACCTCTATCATTTCACATATCAGGGCAAGCCGATTGGAGAGATGAGCAATACGTCGATTGTGCTCTTCTTCGAGAACAGGAGGTGGACCAACCATAATAGTAGGAAAGAAGCCTTTGGCCGTTAGCAACATTTGTCTCGCGTTCTCTATTGACGCTTCAAATGCAACGCGCTCCTTTCCATTCTCAAAAGCTGTATCATTAGCCCCGAACGAAAAAATAATTCTGCCGTCGTACTCTTGCGGCAGACGATCAAAAACCTCCATTTGCCATCGTTGAGCAATCTGATGGCTAGTTTGCCTCCGAATTCCTAAATTGTAGTAGGTTATATCATGTCCCTCCTGCTGAGCGGCAACACACAACCTTCCAGCCCATCCAAGACATTCGGGGTCGCCAGTACCATTGACAAAAGAATCGCCGACGAAACAGATACGCAAGTGCTTCATTCACTCCTCCGATGAGACCATAGTGAGTCAGGAATTCGAGCTAAGAGGCTTGATGGTGTGGTGAGTGACTTTCAGAGCTTGGTCGAAAACAAACTCCTCTTCTACACTTTGACCAGTAAGAATTTGTGGAAGCCAATACCGAGCATCATCCCACATGTTTTCATAGGGAATATTATCCTTCTTAAACCATGCTGGCTTTATCTCTTCTGACTCTTGAGGCTCTCCTTCCCATTTGGTAGCTGTAAAAACGTGTACTTTTTGGTCCCAACTCCCATCCTCGATATGAGGAAAGTAGAAGTTGAGAACACCTACTTTATGAAGTTCGGGAAGTAGGACATAAATTTCTTCAGCTATCTCTCTTCTTGCAGCCGCCTCAATAGTTTCTCCATTTTCTACCTTCCCACCAATCCCAAGCAGATAATTTTTCCCAAAGCCTTTCTTTTTTAAACCTAATAAAATATCAGTTTCTCTCAGTAAAAAGGCAAGTGTTCTAGGTCGTAGCAGTTTCACACGCATTATCCTCTCTTAGTGGATTTTCACGGCCTCATTTTATCAGATTTTATGTGCTTTAAGAAGCTCTAGTACACAACACTCGAAATGATGTCTTTGCCATTCTCATATTTAACGTGATAGAACATATACTAAAAAGGAGCCAACCAACTTATGAAAACACTCACCATCTCAACACACAAAAAGGACGAGATATTAGACATCACAGACAGAGTAGAAGCATACCTTCATGAAGTACACACCGAGAACGGCGTTTGCACCGTCTTTATCGCTCATACGACGAGCGCGATTACAACGGCTGACCTGGACCCTGGAACGGACCGCGATTTTCTTGATGCGCTGAGAGGGATGTTGCCGCATATTTCCTATCGACACCCACATAATCCAGCACATGCACCCGATCATCTGCTTTCCTCGATTATTGGGCCTTCGGTGTCGGTCCCATATGCAAATGGGAAGCTGCTTTTGGGGATTTGGCAACGGGTTGTTCTGGTTGAGCTAGATGGGCCGAGACAGCGTACAGTTCATGTTTCACACGCGGAATAAATCCTGTTCATTAGGTTTCAGAGCAATTCCGTATAAATTTTGAGTCGGTAATAGTAATAAGAGTGAAGAGCGAGCAGGTTTTAAAACGAAGGGTGAGCAATCAGGGCAAAGTATGAGCAATATGTGCTATAAATGATATAGCATATAGCGATATTCTTGAAGGAACAGAGGTATAAGATGCTTCGCACCAGAAACTATTGGAGATACAGCGTTGGTCTCGCCATTGCCTGGGCGGTTGTTCTCGTACTTACACTAATTATTCGGGGCAGTGAGGGCGTGCAGACTACCATGTTGGTCTTTTTCGGCTTCTGTATCGGCTGGGTCTCGACGACGATTGCCCGATACGTCTATCCACCACCAGATCGTTGGAGGTTGAACCGCCAGGAGGAGTGATATTCTCAGAGAACAGTAGTCATTAAGAGTTGCCAATGCGTCACACTTCATGCTATAGTATGGCACGGAATGCATTGGTAACTTGGAAATTTAGGAAGAAGATTGTAGTAGTATGGCCTCTCAGGGAACCCGAC
>CAXTWV010000013.1:0-33372 GCA_964248005.1 uncultured Ktedonobacteraceae bacterium
CTACTGGAACCCAGACCAATAGGGGTGATAGTATAGCTTGAGATATCCTCTCCTCTAGCAGTTGTCACTCTGCTTGCGAGATGGCCCATGCAGCGTTCACAAGACCGATATGACTAAACGCCTGAGGAAAATTGCCCAGCAATTCGTTACTCACAGGGTCTACCTCCTCAGCAAGCAAACCAATGTCGTTGGCATAGGCAATTGCATGCTCAAAGGTCGTTCTGGCTTGTTTAACCTCACCTGCTAGTGCCTGCGCCTGAGCAAGCCAGAATGTGCAGAGGAGAAATGTTCCTTCTTCGCCCGCTAACCCGTCGGATGCTCGGTAGCGATAGACCAAACCGTGTTCATCGGTGAGTCGCTCAGCTATCGCGTCGATAGTGGACCGCATACGTGGGTCAGTGGTGGGCAGGAAGCCCACAATCGGCATCATGAGCGAGGAGGCATCCAGGTCATCGGAGCCAAACGACTGTGTGAACGCTTTGGCCTTTTCGCCTCAGCATTTGCAAATAGATGAGCTTCTTGAGTCTTTCTTTAGGTTTTTAATGTCTTTCTTTAGCTTTTTTTGACATTCTGTGCAGTACAGTAAAGAGATAGAAAAGAGTTTTTTCTTTACAGCATCAGGGTGTACGAATAATGGACCAGAAACAAGAAGAGTTTTTGTCACACGAGGATACTTCAGATAGCTCCCATGGTGAAAATTGGGCGACCAGAGGCACCAGTGGTATCGCAAGGACACAAGATGATGAAAATGATGCCGCACATCTTGTACGCACGGAGGTCTTACAAGGAACGACGCTTGGAGATCAACGCGTGCGGAAAACCTACGCGACGCACTCTTCGTTGAAGCGTGTGAATGCGGGAACTCTTGAGGCGACTCCTGAAACAGAAATTCCCAAAGACAGCTTTGGACGTTTCAGGTACAACATAAAGCGTATTCTGATTGGGGCACCAATCGCAACAGCTCAATTGGAGCACGAACGTCTCACAAAAGTGAAGGCATTAGCAGTCCTTTCCTCAGATGCTATCTCCTCAGTTGCATATGCAACTGAAGCGATTCTAGGGACTATCATTCTCGCAGGGTCAGGAAGCTTATGGGTGACGTTGCCAATTTGTCTTGCGATAGTTCTCCTCTTAGGTATCGTGGCACTGTCTTATAGACAAACTATTCCTGCCTATCCTAACGGTGGTGGTTCCTATATTGTTGCGAAGGACAATCTAGGGACATTGGCAGGTCTTGTTGCTGCCGCTTCACTGCTCATTGACTATGTTCTTACGGTCTCAGTAAGCGTTGCATCAGGTGTACAAAATCTTGCCTCGCTTTTTCCTTCTCCAGGTCTTTCTACAACGACTATCGTCACTATAGATGTCGTACTTGTCATTTTCATTACCATTGTGAACTTACGAGGTGTGCGTGAGTCAGGCTCTATCTTCGCCATTCCTACCTATCTCTTTATTGGAAGTGCATTGTTGCTTATCATCGTGGGGAGTATTAAGGGTTTTCTTTTCGAGCATCATCACGTTTTTGGCAGCTTTCCTGCTGCCTCAACAACAGAAGCACTAGGCATTTTTCTCATCTTACGTTCGTTTGCAGCAGGATGCTCTGCAATGACAGGTGTCGAAGCCATTTCTAATGGTATTCCAGCCTTTAAAAAGCCAGAGACGAAGAACGCGGCAACTACGTTGACGTGGATGGCTGTTATCCTGGGTGTTCTCTTTATAGGTATCACTGTGCTTGCTACCTCATATGGTGTAGAAGCAAAAACGAGCGGGAATCCAACTGTTATTGCTCAGATAGCGACACAAGTCTTTAACGGTCCATTAGCCTTTATGTATCCTGTTTTCGAGATTGCGACGCTCTGTATTCTTACACTTGCCGCGAATACAAGCTATTCGGACTTTCCGCGCCTCGCCTCATTGCTCGCACGCGATAACTTTCTGCCGCACCAGTTCGCCTTTCGAGGTGATCGCCTTGCATTTTCAATTGGCATAGTATTTCTTGCTCTCCTTGCGAGTTTGCTCTTGATTCTCTTTAAGGGCGATGTAACACTCCTGCTGAATTTGTATGCCGTCGGCGTGTTCATGTCGTTTACACTTTCACAAGGTGGTATGGTTCGCCATTGGTGGAAACTGCGTGCGGTGAATAAAAACTGGCGACGTAGCATCGTCATCAATGGTCTTGGTGCTATTACCACCTTGCTGGTTGCTGTCATTATCTCAGCGACGAAATTTTTTGATGGGGCATGGATTGTTGTTATTCTTATTCCTGCTTTAGTCATTATGCTTGAACTCATTCATCGCCACTATACGCGCGTCGAACATGAGCGCACGTCAGAGATTCCTATCCAACCCTCCAATATTCATCATCGTCTCGTTGTGCCTGTAGCTGGACTGGATGCCATTGTCAAGCAAAGTGTTTCCTATGCCCGTTCTATCTCAGCAGATGTGGTTGCAATCCATATCTCTAGCCATACAGGAAAAGCCGAAGCACTACGCGCTGCATGGGATGCATGGCAAGGACAGTTTGCTGAAGACGAGCGTACTCCATTGGAAGTTATTGCTCTTGCTCACCGAACCATTCCACGTCAAGTCTTGACGTATATTGATAAAACGCACAAACAATTTCCTACGGACACGCTCACCGTGATCTTGCCAGAGGTTGAAGTGGACCACTGGTGGGAATACTTCCTGCGGAATCGTATCGCCCTTCAACTCAAAGCGTCGCTGTTGTATCGTCCAGGGATCATCGTGACCGATATCTCTCCGTATAAACAACCGATGATCTCTGTGCCGCGGAGCGAGAATGCCTTCATTCCTGTTCATCCCAAACAAGTGAAGCACCTGTTCATCGTGCCTATTGCGGGGCTTGATAAGGCATCGAAGCAGAGCCTTGCTTACGCCCGTTCGATCTCCGACTACGTTGTCGCCGTTCATGTAGCTATTGAGAATCAAGATGCGGATAAGGTCAATAGTGACTGGAACAGTTGGAAACAACATCTTTTAGCGAACGAGAAGACAGAGCTAGTAGTGATTGAATCGCCTTTTCGCTCGCTTTCACGTCCACTGTTGAACTACATCGACTCTATGCGTGAGCTATATCCAGATTATGCGGTGAATGTGCTGCTCCCTGAGTTTGTAGTCGCACACTGGTGGGAATACGTCTTACACAATCAAACAGCGTTCCAGTTGAAGTGGTCGTTGCTCTTTCGTCAAAATATTATTGTAACGAGTGTGCCACAGCAACTTCCCAGTCGGTTACGGGAAAGGCGACACCCGTTAGAGCCAATTGTGCCGTTATAGTCGATCAAGTACGAAGTTGGGGCTGTGATGCTGTGCTTGTCCTATTGGTGAAATGAACTTTCTGATGATACAAGGATGACTCTGTGCGTATTACAATACGCACAGAGTCATCCTTGTATCATCAGCTATGGAAAGCTCCAATCTTTCTACAGACGGAGAAGCGTCAATTAGGAACGGATCACCTCGTGAAAATCTCGTCCCAAATCTTTGAGAAGGACCATAGCTGCATTACGTCCAGGCCCACCAGTTACTGAACCGCCGGGGTGCGTGGTAGAGCCTGTTTGATAGAGGCCAGGAATCGGCATGCGATGCTCGGCATAGCCAGGTACAGGACGAAGCGTTTCTGACTGAGCGGGACTCAGATCGCCTCCATGACAACTCCCATGCCAGTTATGACGATTTATACGCTCCAGGTCAAGCGGGCTGCGAACTTCGGTAGCCAATATCTTCTCATTGGTCAAATTCGGCGCGTATTTGCGCAGTTCTTCCAGGTCCCGTGCCGCGACCTCCATTTTGATCTTGTCCCAATGCTCCGGTCCCTCACGCAGTTCATAAGGATGGACACTAATCACCTTGACCATATGTTTACCTGCTGGCGTCCGGCTAGTATCTTCGACTGAAGGCGTGAGTACGAGCAGAACTGGAGCATCCATACCGACAGTTCCATGCTGAAAATGCTCGGAGATACGCAGTTGACGCTCAGGAGTTTGCGCGACACCTGCTCCAACGACGGGAAGAGTACCACCTTCGACTGTAAACTGAGGCGGTTCAGTTGTGGCGTAATGGCTGACGAACATAGAGCGACCTGGCTTATAGGTTTCCACACCATACTGGAAGGCTTCTCCCCACGCTTCTGGTGGGGCCATATCGACCAGATGCTTGACATGGATTGAAGAGACAACTGCATGGCGTGCGCGGAACTGTTCGCCCGTTTCAGTTTCAACGCCCACGCAACGCCCATGTTCCAGAATCAGTCTGTTCACCGGCTGATTGGTTAAGATAGTCCCACCGTGTTTCTCGACGATGCGGCGCAGTGCCTGAGGTAAGCTCCAAGAGCCACCTTTAGGAATAACCCATCCATTGCGTTGACGCCCACCCACGAAGGAATAGGCCAATGTACCTGTTCCTGGACGCTCGCCTGGTTGCATTGTTCCTTCCGCGAACCAGAGCAACCAGGACTTCACATGCCAATCCTCGAAAGATGAGTTAATAATATCCCAGGCCGAAAGTGCCTGCCTGCGTAGCCAGATTCCACCCAGTGGATGCGCCGCTAGTTCTTCGGCAAGTGGTTTACTCCAGCCCGCAGGTGCGTAGCGAATGTTGTTGAAGATAGGTGAGACGCTACGCCACTCAGCCATCATCTTGCGATAAGTCTCGGCATCTTTGCGCGAGAATTTAGTAATCTCCTCACAAGTGCGGTCGATATCCTGCCATTGCGTTATGTACGTTCCATCGGGGAAGACCACGTGAGATGCAGGGTCAGCGTGAATGTACTCCAAACCATACTCGGCAAGCGGTAGTTCCTGCTTGCTCCAAACGGGACTTTGTAGGAAAATCGCGTGAGTCGTTGAGCACGTGTCGTGGAGAAAACCGGGCAAGGTCAACTCCTCGGTCATAGTGTCGCCCCCAATAATCGAGCGAGCCTCAAGCACGAGACAGGAATAGCCGGCCATGCCTAAATATGCTGCCGTAATCAGGCTGTTATGGCCCGCGCCAGCGATCACGATGTCGAATTGTTCTGTCATTTTTGCCTCCCTTAATAAACTATTTAGAGTAACCCGATATGAACTAAATCCTGATGTAGTTCTTCACGTTCGGCGGCGGTCGCTTGTAATAAAGGTGAACGTACCGCTCCTCCTGTCATGCCCAACAAATCACACCATGCTTTCAAGTAGGCAATGGGCATCAGGTGACGTGTGGGCCAAGGATCTCGTATCCATTTCTCGAAGGTCGTGCGCTCAGGCTCAAAGCTTTTGGCAATGACCCCCGCTTCTTCAAATCGACCCTGTAAGGCAAGTTCTGTGTAATCTTTCAAAGGGGTATGACCCGGTTTCTGTAGGAGAAATGGAGCTGCTGAGGACATGTAGAGACGCAATCCATATTCATTCATGAGTGAGAACCAGACACGCTCATCTGGACTACTAATAATGATACGATCACCTGCCAGTCGCAATGTTTCAAGCGTATGTGGCAACTTAGGACCGTTTTTCACGGCAACTACATTTTCGAGGTCTGCTAAGCGGTTAATGAGTTCAGGAGACAAGACAATTCCTGTATATCCTGTATTCGTGATCAGAATGCTTGCATCAGTACGCTCAGAAATGTAACGAAAGTAGTCGTAGATTTGAAGATCATCGTAGGCCATAAAGTAGGGATTGCCCACAGCTAAGTAATCGGCTCCAATCCGCTCGGCATGATGGGAAAGTTCGACACTCTCCTTGACTGAAGTATATCCTGTATGCACCATCACGGGAATACTACCTCTGCACTCGTCAACTACGATCTCAGCAGCGCGTTTGCGCTCTTCCTTGGTAAGTGCCCAGAACTCGCTCATGAAGTGACCGCAATAAATACCATCCAATAGCCTATTGTCGATACAATAGCGAATGTTCTGTCTCAATCCTTGCTCATCGAGTTCGTCGTCTGCAGTAAAAGGATATGGAACCGCCCCCCAGACGCCATGCAGGTTGTTTCTAGCATGGGACTTGGCCTCTGAGCGGTTATAACGGGTAGACGTGTTTACAATACTCATAAGAAGCCTTTCTGTATTCACTCCCTCCAATGAGTAAGGAGGAACAACTAGCAGCGACCGTGCTGAAAATAAAACGTGTTTCCTTTAATTGGTACAATCAATGAGTATTCGCCCAAATACTTGGTTCTGTCGAATAGCCTCAAACGCTGCCTCAGCCTGTTCCAGGGGAAAAGTAGCTCCGATGATCGGCTTGACTTTGCCGTCGCGGACCAATTCTAACGAGCGGGCTATCTCAGCACGTGTAGCATAGCGAGTTCCTAGAATGCTGAGTTCTTTATTCACCATATACATCGGAGCTACCGAAATCACCGCATTTTTGTCGGAGCGCAGGTGTGGCATAGAACCAGCAATGACGAAGATACCCCCACGTCCAAGCGCGGCTAGACCCCTACCAGTCGTTTCAGGTGATCCCACAAAATCGATGCAAACATCGAGCTGACCCTCTGCGACCTGTGACAAAGATGTCTGCCAGTCTGACTCCGAAGCGTCGATCAGAGCATCTGGTGCGACATCTTGAAGACGACGAAGTTTCTCTGCGTCACGCTCCACAGCGATCACAAAGGCACCGAACGCTTTTGCCATCTGGAGCATATGGATACCGACGCCGCCTCCCGCACCAATCACTGCTACTCGCTGGCCCGCGACAATATGCGCCCGTTCGCGTGCGATATGATAGGGCGTAGCAACAGCATCGGCAATAATGCCCGCTTCGCGCAAGACGACACCGGTAGGAATACGTACCAGATTGCGAGCGGGCACGACCACGTAGTCGGCAAAGGCTCCGTCGATCTTTGCCCCGATATTGCCCTTGTTGTTGAGACACAGTGTTTCGCGTCCAGAGGCACACATCACACAATTGCCGCAAAAAAGATAGAACGAACCCGTTACCGGATCTCCTTCCTGCCACCCTTCGACACCAACTCCGAGAGCCGCAACAGTCCCGGAATATTCATGTCCCAAAATACGTGGAGTAGAACCACCGAGATGACCTAGACGAATGCTCTCTAATGTCAGACCAGCACCACAGGCCACGACCCTCACTAGAACTTCTCCAGGACCCGGCTCTGGAACCGGCCTCGTCTCAAGTTTGAGTGTTCCTCCAAATTCCTCAAGCACCATCGCTCGCATGCGCATATGTGTTACTCCTCTCCGATCATAAAGGGAAACTTGGCATCAGAAATAGTTCTGATGCTTCTGATTGTATCAAGGTACTAGTGTGTGCGGCTTGTATCGCCATCCAAATTTTCTCCGCTTTGAGCGGCATATCAAGTGCTTTGATGCCTAAAGGAGCAAGCGCATCTAATGCCGCATTGACAACCGCTGGCGGTGCGCCGATGCAGCCTGACTCTCCGGCTCCTTTGGCCCCTAGTGGATTGTAGGGGGAAGGAGACTCGATAAAATCGGTGACGAACGTAGGTAGCATACCCGCATTCGGTAGGGCGTAGTCCATCAATGTGCTGCTCAGCAACTGACCTTCCTCATCATAGACAACCTCCTCGTATAGTGCCTGCCCGATGCCCTGCGCAAGTCCTCCGTGAAGTTGGTCATCGACCAAACGATGATTGAGGACACGTCCGCAGTCGTCCACTGCGACATAGGTAAGGATGTGTAACTCACCAGTATCAGAATCGATCTCCACGACCGCGATATGTGTGCCAGAAGAGTAGGTCGAGCCGGAACTGCTGAAATCGCGCCAAGCAGCCAATCCTTCAATAGGCGTTTTATTAGCTGGGTTGGGCGGCTCCTGTTCAACCAGGTCTGGCTGTTCCTCGACCATGCGAGCGAGTTCACCGAGGGCAATCATACGTGCCGGGTAGCCACGCACACTGAGTTGACCATTCTCTAACACGAGATCAGCAGGTGCGACTTCTAGCATGTGGGCAGCAAGGTGCAACACTTTATCCTTGACCGCTTCCGCCGCCAGAAAGACAGCAGAGCCTGCTATCTGAGTAGTCCGACTCCCATACGTGCCGAGACTATAGGCTGGTAAACTACTATCGTTCATACGCACTTCAACCTGCGTGGCAGGAAGATTGAAAATCGTGGCTGCAATTTGAGCAAACGCAGTGAAGTGCCCTTGACCATTGTGGGAAACGCCGCTCTGAACCAGAATACTACCATCGGTCCGAACGCGCACAGTTGCGGCTTCACGTGGAACATTGCTTCCGGCGGCGGTGGCGGGGTCGCCAGATAATTCAATAAAGGAGGCCAAACCAATTCCCAGCAGTTTTGAATTGTTTTGCTCACGATACATCTTCTGTTTTGCTCGCCATTCCGCGTACCCCACTAGTTCCAGTGCTCGCTCAAGTGCGGCTTGATAATTGCCGCTATCATAGACGGTACCAGTCACAGTTGTGTAGGGGAAAGCATGTGCTGGAATGAAATTGCGGCGTCGAACTTCCGCAGGATCGAGTGCTAGATCGTGAGCAATGCGATCCATCGTGCGTTCCAGGATATAAGCAGCCTCTGGTCGTCCTGCTCCACGGTAAGGAGCGGTAGTGGCTTTGTTTGTGAATACTCCGACTACTTTGCTCTCTATTGCTGGTACCTGATATGGTCCAGACAGCATCGAAGACATGCGAGTGGGAACCATCGCTGTAGCATTGGTCAGAAACGCGCCCAGGTCGGCAAGTGTGCGCACACGTAGACCAAGCAGTTTGCCGTCGTTTTGAACGGCGGCCTCGATATAGTTGATCTGCCCTCGTCCCTGTGATTGAGCCTGAAGATTCTCGCCGCGCTGCTCGATCCATTTGACAGGCCGTTCATATTTAATCGACAGAAGGGCAGCAATAATCTCTTCACCTAAGAGAGCATTCTTCGCACCAAAGGCTCCGCCCACAGCAGCGTTGAAGGCATGGATACGCTGCTTATCAAGACCTAGAAAAGATGCTAATGTCTCTCTTGCTCGATAGATGGCTTGAGATGACATCCAGGCAGTGAGTTCTCCACGTTGCTCATCATAATCGAAGAAACAAGCACGTGGTTCCAGAGAACTGGGGGCAAGTCGCTGATTGACGAGGCGTAGGCGCACAATAGAATCGGCCTGTTGAAAGGCCGTAGCAATATCGCCACCACTCGTTTCATGTGTAAACGCCACGTTTGAGTCAAACTCTTCATAGAGCCGAGGTGCGTTCGCGTCCAGTGCTTTTTCAGGGTCCGCGACTGCTGGTAGCACTTCGTAATCGATTTCGACGAGATCGCGTGCATCTTCAGCAATGGATAAACTCTCCGCCAAAATCACCGCGACTGGATCACCGACATAGCGCGTGCGTTCAACCGCCAGAGGACGACGCTCTGGCTTGCGGAGTCCTGGCACAGGAATGGTAGCCAGAGTGGGCATGCCATGAACCAGTTCCGCGCCTGTGAAAGCGCCTATCACACCTGGATATGCTCGAACAGCATCAAGTTCGATAGAAGTGATCTTCGCATGAGCATAGAGGCTACGCACAACCACCATATGAAGCGTCGGAGGACGGCCCGGTTCTGGCCTGAGATCATCTACATACCGGGCTTGACCGATGAGTGGCTTATAGTCTTCTCGCCGACGTTCGGAAGCGTTCTGCTGTAGTTTATTCATAGGTAACTCTCCATTAGCTCAATTCGTTTTCCAGTTCCTTCAAAGAAGAGAACTTTTTCTGGATATGAATGAGTGCATGTCGTATATTTGCCTCTTCCTCACTGCTGAGTCCTTCCACGAGGCGGGCTTCAAATTCTCGACTAAAGACCATCATGTCCTGAAATACCTGCCGACCAGTAGGTGTGAGCGATACCAACGTAAAGCGATTATCACGTGGATCGACACGACGACTTAACAAGCCTGATGCTTCCATTTGTTTCGCAAAACGCGTCAGTAACGCTGTCTCGATACCCAAACGCTGCGCTAGCTCGGTTTGATGAATTTCGCCCGTATGCATTAGCTCATGCAGAAGCATCACGCGTGATTGACTCATGCCCAGGTGTTGCTCGTAAAAACGAAGCAGATCACGGTATAGATGAAGCAATAGAACGGGAAGTGGCAGTGTTTCGTAATGCGGATTCGCGAGATCATGGCTACTCGTTATCCAAGAATCGAGGCGATTCTGAACATCCCGAAGCGGTTGTAGGTCGGCTGCCTGAGGTATTGTATCTTTTGGAGTATGTGCTCTCTGCTTGGACATCTTTCGCAATCTCTTTTTTCTTCGGCTTTTGTACAGAAGTTAATGGACATAGTTAATAATTAACTCAGTTAAATATACTTGGAAGAAAAGATGTTGTCAAGGGGTCGTATTCATTCACAAAGATTTTTGGTTTCCTTTCTTTCTTTGAGAAGCTTACGGAGCATCTGTGCATTTTCTCGTGTGGATAGAGTCTTCTCTCCAAGATTAGATGCATGTCGTCACCTGTTTTTCCTCGTGTCCTTTCTTTCGTTCGTTCTGGTGTCGATCCAAGTGTAGTTTTACTCTTGGGAAAACAATTTTTCTCCCGTATAATCATTCTCAAGCATGAGTGTGTAAGGAGAAACGAGTGGAGGGGCAGCGAATCTTGTGCTCATCACATAGATACGAGAAAGGAACAGACAGATGCAGCACAATTTTGCTGGCAAAGTGATCATCGTCACAGGAGGCAGTTCAGGAATTGGGAAGGCCGCAGCACACCTTTTTGCACAACAAGGAGGATCTGTCCTCATCACAGGACGACGCGCTGAAGCCCTCGAAGCAGCCGCTAATCATGAGCACATTGCCTGGATGTCTACAGATGTTAGTCAGGAAGAATCAGCGCCCGCTATCGTGGCACGCGCCCTTGAGTTGTGGGGGCACCTTGATATTCTGGTCAATAGTGCTGGAGAGACCTCCTTAACGCCCCTGGAGAGTATCGAAACAGAACGGATGTACGCGCTGTTTCAAACGAACGTTTTTGGTCCTACATGGCTCAGTAAAGCAGCATTGCCCGCGCTCTCGCAGAGCAAAGGGACTATTGTGAACGTTTCTAGCACCGCTGCCCATATAGTTGTCCTGCCACAAATCTCCTATTTTGCAGCCAGTAAAGCTGCTCTTGAGCATTTGACGCGCTACTGGGCGGTGGAACTGGCACCACACGGTATCCGCGTCAATGCCATTGCACCGGGCTCAACGACAACTCCAGGAAATGCTGCATTTATCCAAAGCATTACACCAGAAGGGTCTTCAGCAGCTAGCCCGTCATTTAGGAGTGGGACTCCCGAAGATATCGCTAGCTGGATTGCGGCGGTAGCAGACCCCGGTGCGAGATGGCTCACCGGGCAAGTTATTACGGTAGATGGTGGAACTCAGCTTGGCGCACAATTGGATTGAATCTATTCATCAGAGAGAACGCGTAGGTTCCTATGTTCACCTTTCAGAGGCCAGTCCAGCATACATGAAAAACTCTATCAGAAGCGAAATTCTCGTGATAGAGTTTTCCACGTATCCTAAGCTTCTCTCCGAGAGCATTGTTCTGTAGAAAGATATGTACTCAGCATTGAGACATATTCAAGACTTTGGCAGCTTCAGATGGATATCTACACCAGATGCAGAACAGCTTTGCCAGTGAATTGTCTTTGCAGTAGGCGTTGTGTGATATCACCAATTTCGTGCCAGGAAGCCTCAACCTCGATTGGCGTCTGCAATTGCTGCTTAGCTACCATTTGCGCGAGCCAGGCCAAGTCTTCAGACCTGGCACGAAGATCAAATTCTTTATACATATTCATCCCATAGAGCGTCGTTCTCCCGGCATTAATTAAATCGCTGACATTCATTGTTACCTCTGGCGATGCCGAATAGCCCACAATGACACAGGTTGCTCCTGTTGCCAGCAGAGAAAGTGCGCTGGCAAGTGTTTTCCCACCGACCAAATCTATCACCAAGTCGTAAGGACCATGAGCATGTGCTGGCGAGAGATCGCCTCCCACGATCACCTCATCTGCTCCCGCCTTACGAACTAATGCTTCGTTTTGAGCATTGCGAGTAGTGCCGACGACATAAGCACCGCTAAGCTTCGCAAGTTGATGCATGAAGTGTCCCACCCCACCTGTGGAGCCGATAATCAACACTCGTTTGTTCAGGAGAAGCCCTCCTTTCTCAAGGGCGCGAAGCGCGGTGAGTCCAGCAATAGGTAAGACTGCCGCCTGAGCAAACGTCACACTGGCAGGAATTTCGGCCAGCCTGTCTGTAGGAACCGCCACCTGCTCAGCCCATGCACCTGTGGCAACCATGCCTACCACCCGGCTTCCAACCTTTGGCCCTGCTCCAGAAGCCGCTTGCTTGATAACGGTTCCAGCCAGATCCCAACCGGGTCGCCAACCTGCATTAGCACCCATAGCAAGCTGTACCTCTCCCCGATTCAAAGAAATTGCCTCAACCTGAACAAGTGCTTGCGACGCGCCTGCTTGGGGTGCTTCGACCTCTTTGATGGCAAGCCGCCCTGGAACCTCAGGATCAACAACGATTGCACGTATTGAACTCATCTCGCTCTTCCCTTTCTCTGATAGAAATCTCGCTTTCCGGGAATAGTATAGGAGGAACTCGTTGTTGTACCAAGAGTAAAACTACACCTGACCTTTCGGTCCTTTTCTCTTTTGTAGGGAATCGAGAGCGGATTGTATGAGGGAAAAATGTCATTCCAAATACCCGCGATACAAGAGGAGAGTACGCTCTCACAAGAGCATGCACGCGTGTTTCTGCAACTTCTCGGAGCCATTGAAGCGGTGCGGATCACTCGCCAGGAGGAATACCGCGAGAAGAGCCATCCTCAGTTAAAGCGTTTTACGCAACAAGAACTTAATGACGAAGCATGCCCGACCTATAAAAACTGGCTGAGCGGACGCTCTCATCGGTTGCCGAGCCGTTCCATGCTGATGATGATTGCCGACTATCTGGAGTGTAGGCTCAGTGAGCGCAACGATCTCCTACTGGCAGCACAATATCTGCCGGAACAGCCAGAGTGGGAAGGCGATGAGTTGCGGCGAGCGGTGGAGTATGCACAACAGATTATGGAGACATTGCCCTATCCAGCAACCGTGGTCACGCACACGTTCCAGGTGTACGCGGCAAACGAGTTTTTTCTGCGCCTCCTGGAGTTGCCGCCTCTCGAGACGATTCCACCGCAGCAGCGCAGTACGATTCATTTCCTCTTTCACCCGGATATGTGTAGACGCTCCACACTCACAGCAGAAGCACGCGCTCTGTGGCAACAACACACGCTTTTTGGTATTCAGCTCTTTCAACAGCAGAACATGCTCTCTCAGTATGAGGAATGGTATCAGCAGAGCGTGAAGCAGTGGTGTGAGATTCCAGGCGTTCAAACGTATTGGGACAAGGCGCGAGATGCGAGGCAGGAGGCTGCCCCGACAAAGACTGTGCTTGCTCGCATGGCGACAACGGGTGAAGTGCTCCCCATACGTCTATGGCATATGCTTATCTCCGTTAGTGGTAAAACCTCTCCGGCGGTCTCGGCATTTGTGCCGGTCGATGAGGCGGCGCGTGCTGTATATGCCTCGTATGGCAGCATGACCTCGTGACCTTCGTTGATTGGTTAACAGAAGATACTAGGGATTAAATACATCATATGGTGTTTCTCTGCTATAATCTGTTCAGTACTGCTTGATATATACAAGAGAAGCAAGCTTCCGTCACCTTTGAGAAACATTTTCAAGAAGGATTGACAAACGCAATAAAAGTTGGTATGATAATCATACATAAGATGGAGGTCATCGTACCGACTGTGTGGAGATGGAGAAAATATTGTATAAACCACTACAGTCAAGCAAGGTTTTTGAACGTATAGCGGAGCAAATAGAGCAGCGTATTTTGAGTGGAGAGCTTCGCAGCGGTGATCGTCTACCAACCGAACGAGAATTAGGCGAACAATTTCAAGCGAGTCGAACAGCAGTGCGTGAAGCTATGAAGACACTCGCGCAAAAAGGGCTGGTGGATATGCGTCCTGGGCGAGGCACAATTGTTATTGATAAAACCTCGGAGGCGATGCAGCATTCACTGGGACTAATGATGAGAGTCGGGCAAGAGCATAATCTTGAGCAGCTCAACGAAGTACGTCTTATTCTCGAACCAGAAATCGCGGCTCTCGCGGCAGAAAGAGCCACCAACAACGAATACACTGCCATGCAAGATGCAATAGACATCATGGAAGTCAACTTGAAAAACGCTGATGCGTTTATTGCTGGCGACAATGATTTTCACCGTGCCCTGGCGAAAGCAACGCAAAATGTGCTTATTTTGGCTCTCGTAGACTCTATCGTCGTTTTGTTGAGTGAACAACGGAAGTTGATTTTTTCTGTCGATGGTGGTCCAGAACGTGGACAACGACATCATAAGCAAATACTGGATGCCATCATTCACAACGACCAGAAAGCCGCCCGCACAGCGATGCTTGCTCATTTGCGACAAGTTCGCGAGGATACGGGAAACGCAGTATAGAACCTAAAGGTGTTGTCTCTTTACAGGTGCATACATCGTTGTATGCAACAACAAGCACTAGGAGGTTATTATGGCGAAGCTTGGTTATATTGGCTTGGGAGCGATGGGTGGTCGCGTTGCGAAGCGACTCCTCGATGCAGGACATACTGTCGTAGGATATAACCGTACTAAATCCAAAGCTCAGTGGTTGCTTGATGCTGGAATGCAGTGGGGGGAGACACCACGAGCTGTGGCAGAGACCTCCGACGTGGTGTTCACAATGGTTACAAACACAGCAGCTTTGCATGAGGTGTTTCATGGCTCCGAAGGTATACTAGCAGGTTTAAACAAAAATAGCGTGTATGTTGATATGAGTACGATCAGTCCTGCCGCCTCACGCCATCTTGCTTCCCAGGTAGCTGCAAAAGGCGCACACATGCTTGACTCGCCCGTGTCAGGCAGTGTTATCACACTTGAACAAGGCAAACTCTCCTTAATGGTGGGCGGTGACGTGTCCGTTTTTGAGCAGGTCAAACCTATTTTGCAATCTATTGGTCCAACGGTGAATTATGTTGGCAAAAACGGCCAGGCTGTTTTGATGAAAGTCGCGATCAACCTCAATTTGCAAGTACAATTTATGGGCTTTTGTGAAGGCTTGCTTTTGGCTGTTAAAGGAGGTGTCCCCGTTGAGACTGCGCTCGAAGTCATGCTTAACAGTGTTATCGCCTCGCCCTCTCTAAAGTATCGTACTCCGTTCATTCTTGATATGCCAGAAGAAGCTTGGTTCAATGTGAACATGATGCAGAAGGACATGCTTCTTGCAGAAGAATTGGGTAGGGAACTTGATGTTGCACTTCCAACCGTTGCGATAGGTAATCAAATGCTCACTGCCGCCCGCGCTATGGGGTTGGCACAGCAAGATTTCGCTATTGTATACAAGGTTCTCGCTCGCATGGCCGATGTAGACTTGTAACCCCTAGGAGAAGTACATGGTTCAATCTGAAACACCCAAATCTACCAATGGAGAGACGCCCATTAACGATACCGAGCAAGCTCGTTGGCTCCATATGTACGAGCAAATGCTCAAGATTCGCGTCTTTGAAGAAAACGTCAATATTTTATATACCACCGCGAAAATGCCCGGCCTTGCTCACCTCTACATTGGTGAGGAGGCCATCGCCGTGGGCGTGTGTGAAGCCTTACGCCGTGATGACTACATCACGAGTACACATCGAGGACACGGACATTGCCTTGCGAAAGGAGCCTCGGTTGACCTCATGTATGCCGAGTTGCTGGGGAAAGAACCCGGCTATTGTAAAGGCAAAGGCGGGTCTATGCACATCGCCGATCAGAGTACGGGCAATCTTGGCGCGAACGCTATCGTTGCAGGTAGCACAGGCATCGCTACCGGAGCCGCGTTTTCGAGCAAGATGCGTGGCAGCGATCAGGTGACGGTCTGTTTCTTTGGAGATGGTGCGCTTGGTCAGGGCCTGCTCTATGAAGTCATGAACATGGCCTCATTGTGGAAGTTGCCCGTGATCTACGTCTGCGAGAATAATCTCTACAACGAATATACGCACTATTCTGAGACGACCGCTGGGGATATGAGTGCCAGGGCGAAAGCGTTTGGTATAGTAACAGAAGAGATAAATGGTCAAGACGTTCGTTTGGTCTATGAGACAGCACAACGCCTCGTGGAACGCGCACGGCAAGGTGAAGGGCCAGCATTTCTTCTGTGTAACACCTACCGCTATCTCGGTCATCATGTTGGTGACATTCAGCGTTCGTACTACCGTTCAAAAGAAGAGGAAGAGCAATGGAGAACAGAGCGTGATCCCCTCAAACTGCTCGTCGAGTGGATGACCGAGCAGCAGATGATTGACGCGATAACGCTCGAAGAGATAGAGCAACGAGTACGCGCTGAAATTGACGCTGGTGTTGAATTTGGATTAAATGCACCATATCCAGAGCGAAATGAGGTCGATCAAGATGTCTACGCCTAGTACAATCGTGAGCCAGAACGCAAGCAAAAAGGTCCGAGAGATTACACTTGGTCAGGCTATTCGTGAAGCCTTAGCCGAAGAAATGCGCCGCGACCAATATGTATTTATCATGGGCGAGGATGTAGCCGAAGCTGGCACGCCATTTAAGGTACTTTCTGGTCTCGTCGAAGAATTTGGCACAAACCGAGTCATTGACTCACCTATTTCTGAAGCAGGCATTACAGGTATCGGAGTAGGCGGAGCGATGACGGGCCTGCGTCCGGTTATCGACATCATGTTTGGGGATTTTCTTGGTATTGCCATGGATCAACTTTTCAATCAGGCCGCGAAGGTTCACTACATGTCCGGTGGCAAACTCAGAGTCCCGATGGTCCTACGCACAACGTTAGGAGCAACACGGCGCACTGCCGCTCAGCATAGTCAGAGTTTGCATGCATGGGTCAGCCACATTCCAGGCTTAAAGGTTGTGCTTCCTTCAACACCTTATGATGCGAAGGGACTGCTGAAAACCGCTATTCGTGACAATAATCCAGTGGTTTTCTTTGAAGATAAGATGATGTATCAGCTCAAAGGACCTGTACCGGAAGAGGATTACACCATTCCTTTTGGTGTTGCCGATATCAAGCGTGCAGGAACCGACATTACTCTTGTCGCGACAAGCAGTATGGTGCAGATCGCCCTTGCCGCTGCCGAGATACTGGAAAAAATTGGTATCAGCGCGGAGATTGTTGACCCCCGTACTACGGTACCTCTGGATACAGCCACACTGATTGAGTCCGCGAAGAAAACGAGTCGGGCTATTATTGTAGACGAGGGCTATCAGCAATATGGTGTAACGGCTGAACTCGCTTCGGTAATTGCTGATGGAGCATTTTATTACCTGGATGCCCCTGTGAAGCGGATGGGAGCGATGAACGTCCCTGTGCCATTTTCTCCCGTCTTGGAAGATATGACCGTTCCCACTGCTACCTCTGTGGCAGAGGTAGCTAAAACACTCTGTGGACGAGTGTAGAGAAGGAGTCGATCATGGCGATCAAAACATACGGGCTTATGGGAGTGGATTGGGAAGAACGCACCAATTTTGAACGTCTTCGCACCGAGCGTTTGGACCGTATCAAGGGGTTGCTCAAAGAATCAAATATGGGTGCCTTACTATGCTTTGATATGAACAATATCCGCTATATCACCGCCACGCATATTGGCACGTGGGCAATGGACAAACTCACGCGCTTCAGCTTGCTGGCACAGGATGCAGAGCCGATTTTGTGGGATTTTGGTTCAGCGGCACGTCATCATCAAATTTATTGTCCCTGGCTGGGAGAACGTTCCCGCGCCGGTATTTCTACACAGCGTGGAGCGATGTCACCCGAATCTGGGCGAGCTGAAGATGTCGCACGAAAGATTCGTATCGAACTGGAAGAGCGCGGTTTGCTAAATGAACCAGTTGGCGTAGATATTGTTGAACTTCCTGTCCTCTTCGCGCTACAGGCCGAAGGTATCAAGGTTGTGGATGGTCAGCAGTTGATGCAGCAGGCGCGTTTGATTAAGACACAGGATGAAATCACCTTACTCAACACAGCCTGTATGATGGTGGACGCGGCTTACGACGAATTGTATCGAGCCATGAAGCCAGGATTTCGTGAGAACGAGTGTGTTGGTCTGGTCAGCAAAGTGCTGTACGACATGGGTTCTGAGCAGGTGGAAGGTGTCAACGCGATCTCCGGTGAGCGTTGCAGTCCTCATCCACATGTATATACCGACCGTGCTCTGCGACCAGGAGACCCGGCATACTTTGATATTTTACATAGCTATAACGGGTATCGAACCTGCTATTATCGCACCTTCGCGATTGGTAGTGCTTCTCCTGCCATTGTTGAAGCATACAGACGGTGCCGAGACATTTTAGATCGTGCCATCGCCGCGATTCGACCGGGGGTGACGACTGCCGATGTGGTCAAATTGTTTCCTAAGGCAGAGGAGTTCGGTTTCCCGAACGAAGAGGCTGCATTTGCACTCCAATACGGGCATGGTGTTGGACTCTCCATCTGGGAAAAGCCTATCTTCAGCCGACTTGTCTCCCTCGATCATCCAGAAGTCATTGAAGAAGGTATGGTCTTCGCGCTTGAAACCTTCTGGCCTTCATCAGATGGTTGGTCGGCGGCACGTATTGAAGAGCAGTTAGTTGTCACTAAGACTGGTTGTGAAGTGATCACGCGTTTCCCCGCCGAGAAATTGTTGATCGCTGGCGTGCGCTACTACACAACGACGGGGCCATTGCCTACAATTCGTGAGTCCCAATCAAATCTCAATGCGGCCCTCAACGGTAATTACGCCGAAAGTGTGACACAGAGCGCAACGGTCAACACTTCCCCCGCGCAAGCGTGAGATTTTAGGAACACAGCAGATATAGAAGGACAATAATGGTGTTGTCCTTCCATCAGAGGAGACCACTCATGGCGACAGATGTGATATTGCCTGCGCTTGGCATGGCGCAGGAAACAGGGAAAGTCGTACAATGGCTCAAGGCCGAAGGTGAGCAGGTCACGAAGGGGCAACCCATCGTCGAGGTAGAGACCGATAAAGCCACCGTCGAGCTTGAGGCACCCGCTGATGGCGTGCTTACCGGTCTTGCAGCAACGGCAGGTGACGACGTTCCAGTCGGGCAAGTGATCGCCAAAATTCTTGCTCCAAACGAAGTCGGTCAAGCAAAAGAGGTGCCATTAGCACAACCATCCGGGGTTCCAGTACATGACTCTCAAGATGTGCCCCCAACGTTAGAGAATCAAAGGACGAACGTCTCGCTGATGCCTCCCAGCAAACTTGCGTCTCGTGTCGCTGATGAGTATAACATTGATTTGAGTCAGGTTACACCAACAGGGAAGCGTATTCAAAAGGCAGATGTGCTGGCTTATCTACAGAATCAGCAGCATACAGAACAAACAAGCTCCTCAATAAATGGAACACGCATGGTAACAGCCTCGCCGAAAGCACGTCGGCTCGCCATGGAGCAAGGAAAAGATATTGCGACTATGAAAGGGACTGGACCTGATGGTGCAGTACTTGCTGCTGATGTTCTGGCGGCGTTTACTCCTGTAGCTCCTCTACGGTCTATAGAAGATGAGTCATTAGAGGTGGTGCCATCCGTAGAAAAGGTTCCCGTGAGTTCCAATGGGTCAAGTGGATTATCTCTCAGTACGACCTGGCGTATTATGGCAGAGCGTACAACGCAGAGTTGGACAAGCGTACCTCACTTTTATCTTACACGCGAAGTCAATGCGATTCGGCTTATCGCTTGGCGTGAAGAGATTATGAAGCGTTCCTCCGTGAAAATAACCTATACTGACCTGCTTGTGAAAATAGTTGCAACTGCCTTACGTGCGCACCCTCGTGTCAACGCATCGTGGAGCGACGGCAAAATAACACTGATGCCAGACATACATATGGGGCTAGCTGTGGCTGTCGAAGATGGATTAGTTGTGCCGGTTATCCACCACGCAGATACGCTCAGTCTAGCGGATATTGCTCAGCAACGAATAGAGCTGGTCGCGAAAGCGCAGGAGCGGAAACTCAGGCCACAAGACATAGGTAGGGGTACCTTCACGATAAGCAATCTTGGTATGTATAATATAGATGCATTTAATGCTATTATTAATCAGCCCCAGGTAGCTATCCTGGCGGTTGGTCGCATTGCCGAGCGTGTCGTACCTGTGCATGGTCAACCAGTCGTGCAACCTATGCTCGTTCTGACTCTTTCTTGTGATCATCGGGCTGTAGACGGCGCACGAGGAGCGCGATTTTTGGATAGCATAGCGAACTTAATAGAGGAGCCAATGGGACTCTTAGTGTAAATCTGTATATTGTGGGTCAAACAAGTTTCGCGCGAATACAACAGAGAATAGGAGGCTACGTAACATGTTCGTACATTTTCTGGCATTTCGCGAAAAATGCTACCCAAATTTGCCTTCACGTCATAGACAGTGTACAGTATCCGGGAGTAACTCATCCTGGTTACTTTAGTCAGGGAGTAACATAATGTTATTTCTAAGTAAACGGAGGACAAACATGAGAGGACGACCTTCCTCTTGGAAAAATCAAGTCTTGAACAGTGTAGGTGTGCTGTTCGTGTTGCTTTTCGTACTGAGTGCTTGCGGTGGAACTACGTCATCTACTACAAGTGGTACCAGTCAGAATAAAACACCTATTAAGATTGGTATTTCACTTTCGCTTTCTGGCGACTTTTCTGCTGATGGTCTTGCCTTCCAGCAAGGCTATAATCTGTGGGCCACGACCGTCAATAAAAATGGTGGGATACTTGGTCGCCAAGTCCAACTCGATATTCTCTCCGACGCCAGCAGTACATCTCAGGTCGTCACTAACTATCAGAAGCTGATAACAGTTGATCATTGCGACCTGGTATTTGGACCATTCTCCTCCTTGCTCACGAAACCCGCATCGGTTGTCGCAAATCGCTACGGATTTGCGTTTCCTGAAGGTGCTGGAGGTGGACCTTCCGTTTTTACGCAAGGCTTACACAATCTCTTCGCTGTCTCTGCGCCTGTCGCAAATCTCCTTATCAGCTTTACACAGTATATTAAGGATCTGCCAGCAGCACAGCGGCCTACGACAGCTGCTTATGCAACTCAGGATGACCCGTTTACTCAGCCACAAGTAGATACGGCGAGAAAATACCTTGAAGCGGCTGGTGTGAAAACAGTTTCTTATCAGGTGTATCCTGCAGAAACGACTGACTATAGCCCCATTGCTCAAAAGATGGTTGCTTCGGGTGCGCAAGTGGTTGTAACGGGCACACTGTTGCCTGATATCGTTGCATACATTCAGGCTTTCAAGCAACAGCACTACAATCCGCAGGCTGTTATTGCCACAGCAGGGCCAGACCAAGGCGCACAGTTTACTAAAGCTATCGGTGGTGTTACGAATGCTGAGGGTGTCTTCGTTCCAAATGGCGGATGGTACCCAGGTATCAATACCTTTCAGAATGCACAGATGGTGAAGGACTATTTGGCGAAGTATGGTGGTACTGCTGATGCAATCAGTTCCGATGTAGCAGAGGCATTCTCTGTTGGTCAGGTAATGCTTCAGGCTGCAACGAAGGCGAACAGCATCGATAACAAAACGCTGATTACTACGATGCACTCAGGTGCTACGTTTCAATCTGTTCAGGGACCTGTGAAATTCGATGCGACAGGGCAAAACGTCCTTGCGACCGGATATCTCTTCCAGTGGCAGAAAGGCGCATTGGTCTCAGTCTATCCAGCAGCGCAAGCGTCGAATACTCCTGAGTATCCGAAGCCGCACTGGGCCTAGTGCTGAGTTTCTAAGGTTCGCACGAACATCTACCGTGAGCTTGCTGTCAGTAATATGGCAGCAAGTACTCACACCATTCTTCTATAGAATAGAACGTATGGTGCAGAGCATCTCGAAGGTAGGTAGAATAGACTTGTCGTAACCAAATTTCTCTGGAGAAGGAAAAGAGGACGCATTATGAACCTTATTTTAGAGGCTATTGTCACCGGACTACTGACCGGAGGTGTCTATGCCTTGATGGCGTCAGGATTGACGCTCGTGTTTGGTGTGATGAACATTATCAATGTCGGTCAAGGTGCTTTGGTCATACTCGGTGCTTACTTGAGCTATTTCCTGGAACAAAGCTTGCATATCGATCTGTTTTTAGGCTTGTTCATCACGCTGCCAGTTATGTTTGTGCTGGGTCTACTGATCGAGTGGTTCTTTATCCGTCCAATTAAGCGTGATCGTACTATGCTTTCCATCCTGGTCACCTATGGAGTTGCACTGGTCATTGAAGGCGTTCTGAATCTCGCTTTCTCTGCGAATAATGTCAAACTGCAGGCTTGGTACATTACCGACTCGATTCGGGTCGGAGGCTTCTACCTTCCCTATATCTACGTGTTTGGCTTTCTGCTCGCTTTGGGCTTGCTAGGAGCACTCTACCTGTTGCTCTATCGCACCAAATTTGGCTACAGTGTTCGGGCATCAATGGAGAATCGTACCGCCGCAGAACTCATTGGCGTCAACGTCGAACGGGTTTCAGCGATTACATTTGGTATTGGGATTGCTCTGGCAGCCGCCGGTGGTATGGCATTTGGGGCCACCAACGCATTTAATGCTGGCAGTTCCTACGATCTGATCTCGCGTCTCCTTGCGATCATCATCTTTGGAGGCATGGGTAGTTTATCGGGTGCTTTGATAGCTTCCTTAAGTATGTTAGTGATTGAAGATGTCACTTCGGTACTCTGGTCCCCTGTCTGGGCGAGCACCGTCTTTTTCATCCTGCTGGTAGTTATCCTGTTGCTCCGACCACAGGGATTGCTTGGACAAGTAGAGGGAAGAAAGCAATGAAGAATTTCAGAACGATTGGGCTTGTGCTCTTCTTGATCGTGCTCGCTATCATTTTTCCATTGCTATTCCCGAATCCGACTATTACTACTATCGCGATCTTTACGTTGATCTTTGCCGCGGCAGCAACCGGCTGGAATATCTTCTCAGGCTTTACAGGCTATGTCTCACTTGGTCATGCCGCCTACTTTGGATTGGGCGGCTACGCGATGGCTATTCTGTGCCAGGATTGGAAGGTTCCTGGTGGGTATGGTGCCTTTTTACTTGTCCCCCTTGCAGGCATAGTTGCTGCGATCTTCGCTATTCCCTTGGGCTGGATTGCCCTACGTGTACGACGCCATACCTTCGTGGTCATCACCATCGCCATGTTTTTTATTCTACAATTGTTGAGCTACAATCTGAGAGCTATTACGAATGGTTCCACTGGTCTCAGCCTACCAGTCCCAGTTGATTGGAGTGGAGACTTCTTCGCCTTCCCATTTTACTATGTAGCCTTAGCCTTGCTGATCGTCTCTGTCGCGATAGCGTGGTGGGTACGAAACTCCAAATATGGCCTGGGTTTGCTGGCGATACGCGATGACGAGGATCGGGCACTGGGTCTTGGCGTGAAGACGGGTCCTTCCAAACTGGTTGCTTTTGTCATTTCCGCTTTGATTGTGGGAATGGTTGGAGCTATCTGGGCCTACTTCGTCGAGTCGATTTACCCTGCCTCCGGCTTTGACGCAACCTTCGATGTCGCGGTTGTCTTGATGGCCTATCTAGGTGGCTTGGGAACAATTAGTGGTCCGATCTTGGGTGCTCTGATTCTGGAACCCGCGCAACAGTATTTCACCTTAGAGTATGGGGCAAACGGCTATTACCTCATAATCTATGGGGCACTCTTCCTGGTCATCATGTTGCTACTGCCGCGCGGCATCATTCCTACGTTGAACGAACGATGGGTCAAATTCCAGTATGCGCGTATCCGTCAGCAATCAGAAAATACTCCAACTGTTCCCGCTCTTTCTACCTCCGGCGTGTCAGCCGGGTCTAATGGGTCCGGTGGCTCTGTTGGTACTGAAAGAAAGGATGGTATCAATCTATGAGCTTGCTGGAAGCAGAAGGCATTTCTAAGTCCTTTGGAGGCATTCGTGCGCTGGATGGCTGTTCGGTGAGCGTGGAGCCAGGCTCTATTACCGGCTTGATCGGTCCTAATGGATCGGGGAAAACCACCATGTTTAATATTATGACCGGCTATGAACAGGTCGATAGTGGACAGGTGCGCTTCCGAGAAAAGCCGATTACCAATATAGCACCGGACAAGGTTTTTCGTTTGGGTATTGGACGAACCTTTCAACTAACACGTATCTTTCCACGTCTCACGGTGTTGGAAAATATGCATGTAGCGGCTCAACGCAACGACTTCAAAGGTCTGATCAGCCGTTGGAGTTCAACGCATGAGCAGAAGCGGGCAATAGAACTGCTGGACTTTGTGGGGTTGACCTCGCTGAAAGATTTGCTCGCGGGGAATCTGTCCTTTGGGCAGAAGAAATTGTTAGAGTTCGCCTTTGTGTTGATCGCTGAGCCACAGGTCATTTTGCTAGATGAGCCAGCAGGTGGCGTCAATCCAACGATGGTGAACTACCTTGCGGATCGCATTCGTACTCTGAATCAGCGTGGTGTGACCTTTCTGGTGGTCGAGCATAATATGGAATTTGTGATGAATCTGTGTCATAAAGTCGTTGTCATGCATCGTGGTAGCAGGATTGCTGAGGGAACGCCCGCGGAAGTACGTGCGAATCCCACCGTCCTCGAAGCGTATTTAGGAGATTAAACACATGCTGTTGACATTAAAAAACATCTACGCGGGCTACGATGGAAGTGATGTGTTGAAAGGTATAAACATAGAAGTAGAGCGTGGTACCACGACCTGTATCGTTGGCCCCAATGGGGCGGGAAAATCAACGGTGCTACGTGTACTAAGTGGGTTGTTGAAGCCTAGACTGGGCGAGATTGTTTTCGATGATCAGTCGTTGCTTGGACTCCCTCCGCGTCGTATACTCGCGATGGGAATCGTGCAAGTCCCACAAAGTCATAGCCTGTTTCCGACTATGACGGTGCAGCAGAACGTGCGACTGGGTGCTTTTACGTTACATGATAGATCGCTTGTTGAGCGACGCTTGCGTGAAGTTGAAGAGTTATTTCCTGTCGTTAAGACACGCGCACGTGATAAGGCGGGTAACTTGTCAGGGGGACAGCAACGCCTGGTGGAGTTCGCACGCTGTCTGATGTTGGACCCACGTGTGATTCTGCTGGACGAACCTTCGATGGGTCTGGACCCTAAGACATTCAAACAGGTGGTAGAGACCATCAAGGTCATGCAAGGGACTGGAAGAACCATCTTGTTGGTCGAGCAAAACGCACGGACAGGGCTGAGCATTGCCAATAATGGAGTTGTGCTGGAAAGTGGACAAGTGCGTCTGGTAGGAACGCACACGGAGATTTTGAACAATCCTGAGATTGGTCGGCTTTATCTTGGTGGCACACTTTCTAATGCATCATAAAGCACGTTGCTGAAAGAATACGCACATGACAAGAGATGAACAGGTACAGAGCGCAATTGATAACTGGGCACCCAGATTTGTTTCTAATGGCGTAGATAACAATGATTTTCAGCGTGTCACCACGAGTATAGAGCGTTGGGATGACTGGTGCCAGAAGTGGTCCGAATGTGGTGCTATGCATGAGCAAATGGGTGAGCAGGCTGAGGACAATGGATATTATGAATCAGCAGGCCAACACTACTTCCAGGCGGCAATCTCGTATCACTTTGGGAAGTATCTCTTTGTGCGAAAACCGCAAGAGTTGCGCATCGCGCACGAACACGTTGTCCGTGACTACACACGCGCACTCCCCTATTTCGATTTTCCAGGCGAACGCGTAGCCATTCCCTACGAGGGAGGCGGAACCATGTATGGCGTCCTGAGAAAGCCCTGGCATACGCCTAAGCCTCCCGTGGTGATTCTTGTGCCGGGACTGGATTCTGTGAAGGAAGAACTTCATGCGTATGGTGAAGATTTCTTAAGGCGTGGTATGGCGGTGCTTGCTATCGATGGCCCTGGACAAGGTGAAATGGAGTTTGAGTATCCTCTACGCCATGATTATGAGGTTCCTATCAAACATGCCGTTGATTACCTGGAAAGCCGACCTGATGTGGATGCGAACCGCATTGGCATGATGGGCGTAAGTTTTGGAGGCCAGTTTGTGGTGCGTGCCGCCGCCTTTGAACCTCGTATCAAGGCGACAATTGAAAACTGCGGGTCATACGATCAATCTGAAAACTTTAGCTCACGTCCCTTGATAAGCCGCGAAACGATGGTATATCGACTCAAAGTCTCCAACGAGGAGGAAGCTGTCAAGGCGTTACAGCAATTCAACTTACGGGGTGTGGCGGAGAAAGTGACGCATCCGTTGCTTGTTATCCAAGGCGCGAAAGATAGGCTCGTGCCGTCCGCGCATGGGAAGCGCATAGCGGCAGAAGCAGGCGCGGAACTGTGGTTTTTCGAGGAAGGAAACCACGTTTGCAACAATATTCCTTATAAACATCGACCACAACAGGCCGATTGGATGCGTGCAAAACTCCGTACTTTATAGTTAGCGTTGTATGTGAAAGAGGAAGAGGAGGATCATGAACACTGAGACTCTGTATCCGAGTTTCTCCGAAGCTGAATTTTCTCGTCGGTATAGAGATGTGCGAAAGGCAATGCAAGCAGCAGAAATTTCGGCACTTATTTTTTATAGTACGACAGGGTCGTATCACGAGGTGCTGTATCTCTCAAACTTCATCACGACTAGAGAAGCATGCCTCGTTTTTCCTGCTCAAGGTGAACCAACTCTTTTTATTCAAATGTTCAATCACGTCCCTAACGCACGACAGATAGCCAATGTCGTAGACGTGCGCTGGGGAGGGCCGGATACTGCACTTGCCGTTGCTGAGAATATACAAGAGAGAAAGCTGGACAAGAGTCGTATTGGACTGGTAGGTGCTCTCTCCTTCAAGCAACATGAGCTGATAAGGAAAATGCTGCCGCAAGCAGAATTTACGGACTTTACGCCACAGATGTCACGCCTGCGCCTCATCAAGAGTGAGGAGGAGATAGAGTTCTTGCGGAAGGGAGCGGAGTTTAGTGATCTCGCTATCGAAGCACTCGAACGAGAGGTTCGCCCCGGTATTACCGAACATGCACTGACAGCGATAGTTGAGGGCGCATACCTGGGATTAGGTGGTAAGAACCATATACATTATATGGGTACAACGCCGATGAGTAATCCAAGTCTCTGTGTTCCTGCTCAGTACCAGTCAAACCGCGTTATTGAGGCAGGGGATGTTCTTATCACTGAGATCAGTGCTCACTATCACGGCTATGCAGGACAAATTCTTCGACCTTTTGCCATTGGTACACCTCCAACCCGTGAATATCTACATATGTATGATGTAGCGGTTGAGGCGTTCAACCATATCGCGGCTGTGATTCATCCAGGGGCAACAAGTGATGAGGTGCTTGATGTAAGTGACTCTATTCATCAAGCGGGTTTCACCATTTGCGATGATCTAGTTCATGGTTTCGGTGGCGGCTATCTGAAGCCAATTCTACGAACGCGGCGAACAAGTACAACATTACCAGAAACGTTCGTGTTTCGTGAGAACATGGTTGTCGTGATTCAACCAAATGTGATCACAGAAGATGGACGTATGGGCATACAAGTTGGTGAGATGGTGAGGGTGGGACCGAAAGGTGTTGAATCACTTCACCAGTATCCAATGCGTTTTGTTCAATGCTGACGTAAATCTGTAATGATCGTGCGTATTGACTTGCTTTATATAAAATGGAGATGATAGCGTATGCCTACACCAGACCTGGACGAACGCTTCAGACGCTGGCTCAAACTCACCAGCGAGATGCATGATAATGCTAATTTCACGCCTAATGCGTCGATAGCCTGGGCACCGATGCTCAAGCCGCTTGCCGAGTGTTCAATCGCTCTGATTTCCACTGCGGGCGTCCATTTGAAGAGTCAACCCGCTCATGATCTCCTAGACCCGCATGGGGATGCCAGTTTCCGTGAGATTCCAGCAAATACGCCAGCATCGGCTCTGGCTGTAGACCACACACACTACGATACAACTGATGCCAACGCTGATCCAAATTGTGTCTTTCCTATAGATCGGCTTCATGAATTGGTTGAAACGGGTATCGTTGGGGCTGTAGCACCAATGAACTTTGGCTTTATGGGCTTTATCCCTGATGGTCGTCTCCTCCGAGATACCACCGCACCCATTGTGGCAAATCGGCTACTCGCTCAAGGAACAGATGCGGTCGTACTTACCCCTGGCTGACCAATGTGTCATCAGTCCGTGGGACTGCTTCAAGGGGCAATTGAACAGCAAGGCATACCCACCATTTCGGTGACGGTACGCCCCGAAATTACCGCGCATGCCAATGTCTCGCGTGCGTGCTATATGCGTTTTCCAACGGGCAATCCAATGGGAGAGCCAAATAAACCAGATCAGCAACGCATGATTCTACAAGCTGTACTCGACCAACTCGTCGCCATTCAGACTCCAGGCACGATAGTTGAACTACCATTTCGCTGGCGACGTATGTAATAGGTGCAAAGGAAGGGAAGAACTTTTATGTCCGAGAAGAAAGTCTATGCCATCTGTAAAGCAAAAGTCAAGGCTATTCAGGAGGCATATGATGCATTAGTAGATACAACAGAAGATTACAAAGCTCTGCTGACAACGATGATTGATGAATGCGATCCGAACGATGAGAATGACAAGCATTTGCTGGTAGTAGCTAATCTACAACGCAATACCGTAAATGGTCTTATTGGCACGCTTGACACTGACTTGCATGATGATCTAACGCGGCTCTCCGACCGTGTAATCCGCTTCAAGCACTGGGAAGATGGCATCTTTATCTAACATCTTCGTTTCGATTGAATAACACATTCAGAGAAGGAAAGGACACGTACATGCCAACAGAGGAACGTGTGCAGATAGCAATCGAAAATTGGGCACCTCGCTTTGTCGCGAACGGTGTGGACTCAAATGATGTGCAGCGTCTGACAAAGCGTATTGAGCGTTGGGCCGACTGGAGCCAGGAGTGGTCTGCCTGTGCTGCTATGCATGAACACATGGGCGAACAAGCTGAAGTGGCAGGTCACTACCAGTCAGCGGCGTACCACTACCTGCATGCAACCATGACCTACCACTTTGGCAAATTCCTTTTCGTGCAGCATCCCGAAGAATTGCGTGTGGCACACGAACATGTTGTGCGTACCTATCAGAAAGGACTGCCCTATTTCGACTTCCCTGGTGAACGGGTAGCCATTCCGTATATTGATGGACATACTATGTATGGTATCTTCAGAAAGCCATTGCATACTCCTAATCCACCCGTCGTCATCCTTCTGCCGGGCCTCGACTCTGTGAAAGAAGAGCTTCATTCGTATGGAGATGACTTCCTCAAGCGAGGAATGGCGGTGCTTGCCATCGACGGTCCTGGTCAGGGAGAAATGGAGTTTGACCTTCCGCTCCGCTATGACTCTGAAATTCCTATACAGCATGCGATCAACTACCTTGAGCAGCGTACCGATGTGAACGCTACTCGTATTGGTATTATGGGAGTGAGCCTAGGTGGTTATTTCGCGTCTCGTGCTGCCGCCTTTGAACCTCGTATCAAAGCAACTATCTGCATCGCGGGAGCATACAATCTTGCAGCCCACTTTGACCGCTATCCCCTACTCACGCAAGAAGCTTTCATTTACCGCTTGAAAGCTGGAGACGAAGCGACTGCACGTCACAAACTAGAGCAGTTCAATTTGCATGGCGTGGTGCAGAGAGTAACGAGTCCATTCCTTGTTATTATGGGACGCCTCGACAGGCTCTTTCCGCCTGAAGACTCAGAGCGGATGGTTGCGGAAGCGGGTGAAAAGGCGAAACTCTGGATGTTCGACGATGGCAATCATGTGTGCAACAACATTCCTTATAAGTATCGACCACAACAAGCCGACTGGATGCATGAAAAACTTGGAAGTTGACTATGTACCTCTATCGTAACGTATTATATGCGTATGTATTTCGTAGAGTTTCATCAATAGAAAGAGGAGCGTAGAACTGTGAGTATCCAAACCATCAATCCGGCGACAGAAGAGATCGTCGAAACATTTGAGTCTTTTACTTCCACACAGGTAGACGAGGCATTGAGTCAAGCACGTCAGGCGTTCGAGCAGTGGCGCGAAACGACGTTTGATGAACGCCGTACCCACTTGCGTCGTGTTGCAAGCTATCTTCGTGAGAATAAGGTCAAATATGCTCAAATTATTACACTAGAGATGGGGAAACCAATCACGGAGGCGGAAGCCGAAATCGAGAAGTGTGCGTGGAATTGCGAGTATTATGCTGACAATGCGGAGCGCATTCTTGCGGATGAGTCTGTTGCTACAAATGCAACCGAGAGCTATATCTCATTTCTCCCACTTGGCGTTGTGCTTGCTGTAATGCCCTGGAACTATCCCTTCTGGCAGGTGTTTCGCTTTGCTGCGCCCGCGCTCATGGCAGGTAATACTGCTGTGCTAAAACACGCTTCCAATGTTTCGCGGTCCGCGTTAGAGATTGAGCGTGTTTTTCAAGAAGCGGGCTTGCCCCAAGGAGCCTTTCGGACCGTTCTAGTGCCAGGGGCGGAGACGAAACATTTGATTGCTGATCCACGTATAGCAGCCGTAACTCTCACGGGAAGCGATCCGGCTGGTGTTGCGGTAGCTTCCGCGAGTGGTCAAGCTTTAAAGAAAAATGTACTCGAACTTGGTGGCTCGGATGCATTTATCGTGCTAGAAGATGCTGATCTCGACGCTGCCGCACAGATGGCAGTACGCGCCCGTTTCCAAAATACTGGTCAAAGTTGTATAGCAGCCAAACGCTTTATTGTGGTTGAATCAGTAGCAGACGCTTTTGAGCAAAAGTTTGTAGCGGTAGCCGCGAAACTTCGTGTCGGCGATCCTCTCAACCGTGAGACGCAGGTTGGCCCGATAGCACGTGGCGACCTACGCGAAGACCTGGATGCGCAGGTGCGTGCCTCTGTCGAAATGGGGGCAAGAGTGGCACTGGGCGGCAAAAGACTCGAAGGGAAAGGCTACTTCTATGCTCCAACGATTGTGACGAATGTGACGACAGAGATGCCTGTCTTCCGTGAAGAGACCTTTGGCCCAGTCGCTGCTATTATTCGCGCACGCGATGCTCAACACGCAGTCACGTTAGCAAACGATTCCCCATTTGGGTTAAGTGGAAACTTGTGGACGGGCGATGTTGAACGTGGGCGTAAACTGGCACGACGAATTGAGTCGGGTGGTGTCTTTATTAATGGGATGACTGCGAGTGACCCACGTCTGCCTTTTGGCGGTGTGAAGCGTAGTGGCTATGGGCGTGAGCTTTCTTCTTTCGGTATTCGCGAGTTCGTCAATGTACAAACGGTCTGGATTGGTCCTACAGTTGCCGCCCAAGTAACAAGCGAGTAGATGTATAATGTCTAATAGACTGGATACATCCATTCACATGTTATAATTACGTGGAGGTTTCATGCAGATACCAACCTATGTGCGCAATACAAAAGTGCGTGTTTGGGTCGAAGAGATGGTTGCCTTGTGCCAGCCTGATGCCATTCACTGGTGTGATGGCTCACAGGAGGAATACGATGACCTGTGCGAGCAGATGATTGAATCGGGCACTTTTCTTCGGCTCAACCCTGAGAAACGCCCTTATAGCTTTCTTGCTCGTTCCGATCCAAGCGATGTTGCACGCCTCGAAGACCGAACCTTCATCTGTTCCTTGAGTAAAAGCGATGCTGGGCCAACCAATAACTGGGTCAATCCCAAGGAGATGAAGGAAACGCTAAGAAGTCTATTTGATGGGTGCATGCGTGGGCGAACCATGTATATCATCCCTTTCAGCATGGGGCCACTTGGCTCACCCATCGCACATATTGGTATCGAGCTGTCCGACTCGCCTTATGTAGCCGTCAGTATGCGTATCATGACTCGTATGGGGCGAGCTGTGTATGACTTCTTGCACGAGGGCGAAGACTTCATTCCATGTATACACTCCGTTGGCATGCCGCTCAAAGCAGGCCAACTGGATGTCTCATGGCCTGGGAACAAGACCAAATATATTGTGCATTTCCCTGAGGAGCGTTCCATTTGGTCCTATGGCTCTGGCTATGGCGGCAACGCACTCCTGGGCAAAAAATGTTTCGCGCTGCGTATTGCCTCTGTGCTGGCTCGCGACGAGGGCTGGCTAGCCGAGCATATGCTGATTCTTGGTGTTGAGAATCCGCAGAAAGAGAAAACCTACGTCGCGGCGGCCTTTCCAAGTGCTTGCGGCAAGACAAACTTTGCCATGCTTATTCCGCCTGAAGCCATTCAGCAGGAGGGCTGGAAGGTGACAACGATTGGCGATGATATCGCTTGGATTAAGCTTGGGCAAGATGGCAAGCTCAATGCCATCAATCCTGAAGCAGGTCTTTTCGGTGTCGCGCCCGGTACAAGTGAGCAGTCGAATCCAAACGCGATGGCATCGATACGCGCCAATACCATTTTCACGAATGTCGCGCTCACTGACGATGGCGATGTGTGGTGGGAAGGCATGACCAAGACACCACCCGCGCATCTGATCGACTGGCGGGGTGAGGATTGGACGCCTGACAGCAAGCGCAAGGCGGCCCATCCCAATGCACGCTTCACGGCACCAATCAGTCAATGCCCAGTAATCGATTCTGAGATCGACAATCCTCAAGGAGTTCCAATTTCTGCCTTCATCTTCGGCGGGCGACGCTCTGAAGGAGTACCGCTCGTCTATCAATCGTTCAACTGGCTTTATGGCGTGTACGCCGCCGCAACGATGGGATCAGAGACGACTGCTGCTGCTGCTGGAAAGATCGGTGAGGTGCGTCGCGATCCCTTTGCGATGTTGCCGTTCGTGGGTTATCACATGGCGGATTACTTTAGTCATTGGTTGAACTTCGGGCGGCACCTGCCGAATCCACCGAGAATATTTAGCGTCAACTGGTTCCGTCGTGATGCAGAGGGAAACTTCTTGTGGCCTGGCTTCGGCGAGAACATGCGGATTCTCAAGTGGATCGTCGAACGTTCACATGGTCGTGCTGTCAGTATCGAAAGCCCAATTGGGTGGATGCCACGCTATGAGGACCTAGACTGGCGCGGGCTAGAGGACTTCACGCGTGAACAGTTCAACGAACTGATGTCGGTTGACCGTGATGCTTGGCAACGCGAATTGCTCTCGCACGAGGAACTGTTCGTGAAACTATACGACCGACTGCCGAAAGAACTGTTGTTTGTCCGCGAATTGATTCTTTCCAGCCTATGGCGGTCCCCAGAACGTTGGGGACTCTCATCGGAATAAGGTCAGTATAGCAGGGTTTTGGGGGGGGCGCACAGCACGGGGTGTGGGGGGTGGGGGGGGGCGCGGCGGGGGCTCGCG
>CAXTWV010000013.1:33382-35124 GCA_964248005.1 uncultured Ktedonobacteraceae bacterium
CCCCCCCCCCGTGGGCCCCCGGCCCCCCCCGGGGGGGCCCCCGGGCCCCAAAGGGGAGGCTGTTCCCTTCAACCCTGCTATTTTCTATTTAGCAGTCCACCCGCAATCAATTACCTGTGCGCTGCCTGTAATTCCACTAGCAGCGTTCGTACATAGAAATGTGACGAATTGCGCGACCTCTTCAGGCTCCAAGAGACGATGAATGGCGGATTCTGTAACCATAATCTTCTCGACAACCTCGGACTCAGGAATACCGTGGACGCGAGCCTGATCTGCTATTTGCTTTTCAACCAGTGGCGTGCGCACATAGGAAGGACATACCGCATTACACGTGACACCATGCTCCGCGCTCTCTAATGCCGTAACGCGTGTCAAGCCAAGCAGACCGTGCTTGGCAGAAACATAGGCAGCCTTGAATGGTGAAGCGCGTAGGGCATGTACAGATGCAATGTTGATGATGCGTCCCCACTTATGAGTGTACATTCCTGGCAGAACGGCTTGCGTAAGCAGAAAAGGAGCAGTAAGCATGATCTCGATAATTTGTCGCCACTTCGCCTCTGGAAACTCAGTGATAGGCGATACATATTGTATACCTGCGTTGTTCACCAAGATATCTACGCGCTTCTCGGTCGCAATGGTTTCCGCGACTAGCTGTTGAAGATTCTCGCCGTTGGTCATATCCGCTGCTTGAAAGCGTGCGCCAGGCAATTCAGAGGCAGCCGCATGTCCTCTTTCAACATCAATATCAGAGAGTGTCACGCGCACACCATGCTGTGCGAGATCTCTGGCGACAGCTAGCCCAATACCAGACGCCGCACCTGTTACAATAGCTACCTTGCCTTCTAAGTCTTGCATAGAAATATCCTCCTAAGGGACCGATGTATCATGTCCTCCTGGCACATTGATCGCCAGGAGGACGTGATACATCGGCCCCTACAGGTCACTCTAAGGTTTTAATTTGCGAGTTGTATATAATCGTTGAGCTGACTGAGAAGAGCAGCATGAACGGTCTTCACGCTTGGATCGGCGTCCAGTTCTAAGAGTTTGTGTTGCTCTTTATAGTAGTCGAGCACATGCATGGTTTCCTGGAAAAAGATGCCTAACCTTCTCTCTATGGCCTCTCCTGTATCATCGGAGCGTTGATACAATTCGCTACCATCCTGGTCACAAATGCCAGGAACCTTTGGAGGACGAAACTTGATGTGGTAGGGATGTTGGTTAGCGCGGCAAATATATCTTCCGGCGAGTCTACTCATTAACTCCTCTTGTGTGACTCTAAGATAGATTACAGCATCGATCTTGCGACCAATACTCTGCAATTCATTATCGAGTGCTTGTGCCTGTGCAAGAGTGCGAGGAAAACCGTCTAACACGATGCCCTGTGTACTCTCTGGCTCTTCGATAGCGGTACGCACCATTGTAACCGTGATCTCGTCCGGCACTAATGCACCACGGTCAATATAGTCTTTGGCTTGTAAACCAAAGGCTGTCTTTTCCGCGATTGCTTGACGGAATAGATCGCCCGTGGCGATATGGCGTATGCCGAAATCTTTGGTGAGTAGTGCGGCCTGTGTGCCCTTGCCTGAGCCTTGAGTACCAATCAGGATAATGTTCATGTGTTTTTTCTCCGTTATGGGTTGCCAGAGTGCTTCATTGCCTATCTCATACTATACTACATAGAATTGACAATGGTAAAAGAATGCTGGCGTTACCCGCGATAAAACCCTCAAAAATATGAGCAA
>CAXTWV010000014.1:0-2548 GCA_964248005.1 uncultured Ktedonobacteraceae bacterium
ATTACACATCATTGTATGTTTTACATCATGATAATTTATATTGTACACCATCTGTGAGGTGTTGTTACTCATCTTCCCGTTCAAGCCCTACATCCAGCACGACTTCTCCTGCATACTCTTCAAGCAGTGAGCACAACTGCTCCCACTGCATTTGCACAGAGGCGAAGCGTTCCCAATAATCGGGTGCCTCCTCCTCCACTTGCCGCCAATAGGTGTACGATGCCGAATTTGTAAATGTCAGGTTCATTAGATAGCGTCTCGGCTCACTTCCGGTCAAATGCACAAGTGAGACTCTCTGCACGCCGGGAATCCAGCGTAACATCTCTAAGACGCTCGAAGATGCTAAATGCTCCACCTCTTGCGTCGATGCGCCCAATTTCAACTGCCATACTCTTGTACAATAATAATCGCCCATAACGTCATCACCCCTTCAACATGATTTACCACTACTATACATGGGATGTGCAAGAGTTACAAGCAGCTAGGAGTAAGACGAGGGTGTGCTGAGGCAGACCTGTACAGGGGAGTCAATACCCTTGTCGCGTGGGTGTGCTAAAGCAGACCCGTACAAGGGTTCTGCTGCAGGAACGTTTTAGTGTATTTGAGAGCAACGAACTCATCAAACGAGGGCCGCAATGCGAACCATTCCACATTCTCCCTATCTGCCCTAAGAGCAAGATCAATGCAGAGAAGATTTTTATAAATGAATTAGTTGCATCCCTCATTGAGGGGACTGAAATACATCGTTGCCTTTCGCTTGCCTCGTTGAATGGTCCGAATTGCAGAGGCATTGCCCTGATTGAGAGGAATGAAATAGTTCGTCCACAAAAGTGTCTACGGAGACAGATGTGGTATTGCAGAGGGGTTGTCCCGATTGAGGGGACGAAATTACGTGGATTGTGTAGACGCAAGTGGTATGATAGATGCAAGGCAGACACAATTAATCCACTTATGTAAAGGTTGAAGAAGATAGTTGGACGCGTTTACCTTGCTTCTGTTGGAGCTTGCGGCACAATTTTTTAGAGATAATAAGGTACAGGCGTATCTTGTGGGCGGTTCGGTGCGTGATCTACTGCTCGACAAGGCTTGTACGGATTGGGATATCGTCACAACGGGCGATGCTCCGGCACTCTCACGTAAGTTGGCGAACAAGCTGAATGGCAACTATGCGCATATGCATGAAAAGGCCAGTCGTATTACCGTCAAGCAAAAGCATTCAACAATCATTTTTGATGTTGCCCCGTTACAGGGTCGCTCTATCGAAGCAGACTTGCGCCAACGCGACTTTACGCTCAATGCGATTGCTAGTCCACTGTCTGAAGCGGTGCGTTCCTTTATAGAGCATACGCCACTGCCACTGATAGACCCGCTTGCGGGTGCGTCAGACCTTGCCGCACACACACTTACAGTGGTCAAGGATGATGTATTCAGACAAGACACGTTGCGTCTGCTGCGTGCAATCCGGTTTGCCACGCGCTACAACCTCACCATTGAGGAACATACACAGCAACTTATACGACGCGACTCCTCGCTCTTACTCATTGCCGCACCCGAACGTATTCGCGCTGAACTGTACGCCATCCTGGAACCAGAGGGTGCGACGGAGCGCCTATATCTGCTCGACTCTTACGGCCTCTTTACGGCCCTATTTCCAGAATTTATATCAGCACGAGGCATGCTGCAACCGGGGCTACATCATTGGGACGTGTTCGAGCATTCGCTACACACGGTTGAGGCACTTGAACGCTTAGCAACACTTCTGACGCTGACACCACAAGAGATGATGGAAACAACATTAGTTGATAGGGGACGTGACAATATATTAGAGCTACAGGCATTACTACACGAGGCGGAGCAAGCGGGCTATTTTCAGTTTGCCAGCATTACGTCGCCTGCGATGAAGATGGCGGCTCTGTTACATGATATTGGCAAGACGACGACGCAAGTTCTACAAGAGGATGGCAAAATCACGTTTTACGGGCATCCACAAGCTGGTATCCCGCTTGTGCAAGTTATCGCTCGACGTTTGAGTTTAAGTACACAGGACCAAAGGCTAATACGACAGGTTGTCGCCAATCATATGCGTCCGGGACAATTGAGCCATGACACGATTACAGCACGGGCGGTTCGTCGCTATTTTGTCGATTTGGGACCAGTAGGTATTCCGGTTGCGCTTGTTTCGCTTGCCGATCATCTCGCAATGCGCGGCCCCGAACCGCTCACAGAGGCATGGGAACATCATCTTGCCACAGTACGCCTCCTGCTTACACGCTATATTCGTGAACAAGAGGTGACGCTGCCACCCCATCTCGTACAGCCCGAAGAACTGATACGTAAACTCAATCTTGAACCTGGCCCCATTGTCGGTCAACTCTTGGAACAAATCGCTGAGGCACGGGCTGATGGGACCATACATTCTAAGGATGATGCATTTTGGTTCGCGCAGGAAAAATTGGAACACAAAAATGAATAAATGCTGTGGCAATGTGGAGGGTGCCTGCACCCGCCCCAATTGGACCACCATTTTTAATTAATATATATAAACAAA